>JBEKZY010000207.1:0-8771 GCA_049509395.1 Thermoguttaceae bacterium
GCGCATGATTTGCCGGAACTGCTTGTTCGCTACGGCTTGGCGGAACGGCTGGAACTGCGCGTTGCCTGGGATGAAGGAATGGTGTTCGAAAGTCGTAGGGATCGCAATACCGGGCGTATTGTCACTGAGAGCGGCAGCACCGATATGGACATTGGCTTCAAGTATGCATTGACGCAGCAGGACAAATGGCGGCCGCAATCGGCAATAATCACTGCGGTTTCAGCCCCCGTGGGCACTCCCGAACTGAGCAGCGAACAAGTCGACGTTTTGATCAACTATCTTTACAGTTGGGAGTTCACCGAGAAGCTTTCGCTGAATTGCAGTACGGGCAGTTTGTGGACCGCCGAATCGGGCGACCACTTTTCACAATTTTTTCAGTCCGCATCTGTAGAGTATGAATTGACCAAGAAGCTGCACGTCTTCAACGAGTGGGCTGTTTTCTTACGCCGTGATTATAGCGACAACCGCCCGCAGTTTTACTACGACGCCGGCTTGACATATTTGGTTACGCCGAACTTCCAGTTGGACTGGTCGGCCGGTGTCGGCCTGAACCATGCCGCGGACGGATTTTTCACCGGCTGCGGATTGACGATTCGAAAATAGATACACTCTTTATTTAGCCCCCGGTGAATACACCGGGGGTTTGGTTGAGGCTTTGTGCCGCGCTAGACTGATAATAGCCGACAGATTTGTGAAATATTCATTTTCACAGACGGATAACGGTCGTGCCGCTCAGGCGGCGAATCAAGCGCCGCATTTCCAGAACGCTGAGGGTGGAGAGCACTTGGGGCATGGGCAGGCCGCTTTGGGCCGCTATCTGATCGATGGGCGTGGTTTCGCTTGCAATAACCGATAGCACTTGCTGCTCGACTTCGTTGAGCAACAGTTCCGCCGGATGATGGATTTCCTGGCCGTCTTCGCGAGTGGCTGCTTCGACCAGCGGGCCGAGTTCCTCAAGCACGTCGTCGGCCGATTCGACCAGTTTTGCCCCGTCCCGGATCAGCCGGTGGCAACCGCGCGACATGCGGCTATCGACGTTGCCCGGCACGGCGAACACTTCGCGCCCTTGTTCCATGGCGTGCCGGGCGGTAATCAGCGCTCCGCTGCGGTCGGCGGCCTCGATTATGATTACGCCCAGCGACATCCCGCTAATCAGCCGGTTTCGCTGGGGAAAGGTTCCGGATAGGGGCTCGGCATGGGGCGGGGCTTCGCTGATAAGCGCGCCATTGGCGGCGATTTCATCGGCCAGTTGCGCGTGTTCGGGCGGATATATACTTGCCACGCCGCTGGCCAGCACCGCGATAGTGCGGCCGCTGGCGGCCAACGCGCCGCGATGCGCGGCGGCGTCGATTCCCCGGGCCATGCCGCTTACGATCGTCAAGCCCGCCCGGGCCAGACTGCCGGCCAAGCGTTCCGCCTGCCTCAGTCCGTACTGAGTGGCGTGCCTGGTGCCGACTATGCCTACGGCTAGGGCGTCTTGCGGTTTGATATGGCCGCGGACAAATAGCACGCCGGGCGGATCGTGGATCTCTCGTAGTGCGCGGGGATAATCAGCATGCGACTCGGTGAGGATGTGGATGCCTTTTAGCCGGCAGAAGTCGATGACCGCGGAGACGTCTACTTCATGGTCCGCATTATGAATTTTATCCAGCATTTTCGGCCCGATGCCTTTTACCCCGCGCAGTTCGCTGGGCGCGGCGGCAAAAACGGCGGCAGGCTAACCGAATCGCTCCAAGAGCGCCATTCGAGTCCGCGGCCCAACGCCGGAGATCAGCGACAGGCGCAGCATATCGAGCAGATCTTGATCGGCGGATTCCATGGAAGAATTCCCCATTTCGGCCATCATTTGCTCCAACGTCTGTCGCCCGCGAAAAGAAAATAACCGAACGACAGTATATCGTGCGGTTGATTCTTTGTGTAGCAGGGGCGGTTTCGGAAAATCCGGCATCTAAGCCGTGAATTCACGGCGGGCTAAATAAATACCGTATGTATTGCCTTGTCTCTAGGAAACTTTGATGATATACATAGCAACCATGGGTAGCATCAATCAACTGCTCTTTGTCAAGCGGCACGCCCCGGAATTAGCCGGCCCGTTTTTAGAAGTGGGATCAAAGGATTACGGCAATACGCAGGACTTGCGCTCGGTATTTCGCGGCCGGGGTGAATACGTGGGGGCGGATATCGAGGCCGGGCCGGGCGTGGACGTGGTGTTGGATTTTACCCGGCCGTTCGCGGAAGTCGATAGTCAACTCGCCGGGCGGCGATTCGGCACGATATTCTGCCTTTCGGTGATGGAACATTGCATGCAGCCCTTCGTCATGGCCGAAAATCTCACCCGGCTGTTGCTGCCGGGCGGAAAACTATGCATCAGCGTGCCGTTTGCATATCAGTTTCACGCCTATCCGTCCGATTTTTGGCGATTCACTTACGAAGGCGTCAAGGTTCTATTCCCCCGCCTGCAATTCGATCTGCAAAAAGGCGCGGCGGCGACTTCCAGAACGGGCGAATTCAAACCGCTGGACAAGGAACTAGGAAAAATCAGCTTCGGCTCGAAATGGCACAGACGCCATGGACATCTCTTCCGGGGTGTGGTGGCAAAAACGCTGGGCTTGTTAGGAAAAATCGGCATCTTGAGCTGGTTGGCAGGCTATCCGTATGTGATGTCGCCCACGGAAGTGATGATGATAGGGATGCTGCGCGAGGGAGAAAAATAACACAAGGCGGAGTATAGTAACTTCAGGTCTGTCTTCCTAATGTGTATTAGTTTTTACCCTTCCAACGCTGCGCGGATGTCCTCGGGATCGACGTCGTCGACCAGATCGACGCTGCCCAGGCGGCTGGGCAGGACAAAGCGGAGTTTGCCGTGCTGGACCTTCTTATCGTGCATCATGGCCGAGAGGATTTTGTCCGGCTCGAGACGCGGAGTTTTCACCGGCAGTTCCAGGGTTTCCAATAATTTGCGCTGGCGCTGGACAAAATTCTTATCGACCCGGCCCAATATCTCGGCCAGCCGGGCGGCGCAGCACATGCCGATGGCCACCGCCTCGCCGTGCAGCAGGTTTCCGTATCCGCTAAGCGATTCAAAGGCATGGCCAAAGGTGTGGCCGTAATTGAGCACCGCACGCAGGCCGGTTTGTTCGAACTCGTCCTTTTCCACTACATCGGCCTTAAGCCGGCAGCAGCGGGCGATAACCTCAATCAGCACGTCTCGGTTTTTTTGGTTGACCGCCTGGGCATTGGCTTCGAGATATGCGAAAAATTCGTCATCCATGATCACGCCGTATTTGACGACTTCGGCCAGGCCCGAGCGGTATTCTTTCTCAGGCAGAGTTTCCAGCGTGGCGGCGTCGATGAACACGCCGGCGGGCTGATAGAAACTGCCCACCATGTTTTTGGCCTCGGGCAGGTTGATACCCACCTTGCCGCCTACGGAACTATCGACCTGTGCCACCAGGGACGTTGCCACTTGGAAGAACCGCAGGCCCCGGGCATAGGTGGCGGCAACGAATCCGGCCAGATCGCCCACCACGCCGCCGCCGACGGCCACCACTATGCTTTTGCGGTCCATGCCCAATTCCAAAAGACCCTGCCACAAACCGGAGGCCAGTTCGACCGACTTGCTCGGTTCGCCGGGTTGGATGGAAATCAAATCAGTATCAATTCCCTCGTTAACCAGGCTTTCGGTCGCCTTAATAGCGTGCAATTCTTGCACGTTATCATCGGTGATCACCACGGCATGGGTGGTCCTGCCGCGCTCGATTACAAACTTACCTAACTCGGCAAGATTCTCGGCGCCGATTAGAATGTCATAACTCCGCTCGGCTAGGTTTACACGCACGGTTTGGACTTTAGATGGCATGAAACTTCCTTTAGTTTAGGCCATTATGTTGGGACGGCAGTTTAACTGCCGCCCCAACATAGAAGCCCCGGCATTCGCGCCGGGAGTTGTTACTTCAAACGTTCCAAATCCTCGGCCGTAATGGTGATTTGGCGGCAGAAGCCGGTGTGGAGCCTGACATAAGCCAATTCGACGGCCTGGGCGGGATTGGCATGCAAAAGCGTTTCAATCCGCTCTCGCTCGGCTTGGTCGATCGGAGGATTTTCCAGCGAGTCGGGCCAGATCGTGGTGTGTTCGATTACCAGGGCTTCTCGATATGGGTCGATGGCGTTGGGCATGGGGATAATTCAGGGTTCAGGAGGGCGGACATTCTTGTCCGCCTCTAGGTTCTGGGTTCAGGACATTGGAACTAACTATTCTATGCCAAAAAGCGACGGTTCCGCAATTGGGCGATCAAGTCCGATCGAAGGGAAAGGCAATTACATCGGCCAGTGTTTTTGCCCCGGCAGCGAGCATCACAAGGCGGTCAAAGCCCAGGGCCACACCTACTGCGGGCGGCAGGCCCGATTCCATGGCCGCCAACAGCCGGCTTTGCTCGGGCAGAGCAGGTTTGCCTTCAGCGGTGCGGCGCCGGTTGTTTTCGCGGTTTCGCCGGATGAGTTCCTTGGCGTCCAGGAGTTCGTGGTAGCCATTGGCCAATTCGATGCCCGAGACATACAATTCGAACCTTTCGGCCACGGGAGGATCGTCATTTCGGATGCGGCTCAATGCCGCCTGTGTGGCCGGGTAATCGTATAACAGCACCGGTCGGTCCAGCCCCAAGTGCGGCTGCACGCGCTCGACCAAGAGTAAATCGAGCCAGCCGTCGCGATCATCGCTTGCAAGACTGGCCGGGGGCTGGATGCCTTGCTTCTTGACGGCCGCTATCAGGGCTGCCGTGTCTGACAAAAGCGGATCAACACCCGCATGTTCGATAAACGCATTCCGGTAGCTGACTTGCCGGGCTGGTCCGCGCCTAAGCATTATCTCGGCCAGGTCGCTGGTAAACCGCATTCCTTCGGCCATCCCGTCGCCTGCGCGATACCACTCGATCATGGTGAACTCGGGATTGTGCAGCGGGCCCTGTTCGCCCTGTCGAAAGACCCGGGATATCTGATAAATCGCCTTTGCACCGGCGGCAAGAAGGCGTTTCATGGCAAACTCGGGCGAGGTTTGCAGCCACATGCGGCGGGGCGGTTTTTCTGGCCCCAGGGGAATTTCGATATGAAAAGGATCTAAATGCCGATCGACGACCGTGTCGGACGAGAGAATGGGCGTTTCAACCTCAAGAAACCCCTGCGCATGAAAAAAATCACGCAGCCTTCGCAGCAAATCGGCCCTCAGCCGCAGATTCTCCCATGAGGCCGTGGGTAGAAAATCATCGATCATTCTTTCACACGTTCGATATACGCGCCGGTGCGGGTATCGATCTTAACCAGGTCGCCCATCTCGACAAAGGCGGGACAGGGGAAGTCGGCGCCGGTGTCCATCTTGCAGGGCTTGGTGACATTGGTGGCCGTATTGCCCTTGGCCCCGGGCTCGCAGTATTCCACCCGCAAAACTACGTGGTTGGGGGGCGTTATGCTGATGGGTTGATTGTTATGAAGGATAATACTGCAAATCATGCCTTCCTTGAGATATTTCCAGCTTTCGTCGACCTGCTGGGCGGTCAGTTCGTATTGCTCGTAAGATTCGTTGTCCATGAACACGAAATGATCCATTTGCCGGTACAGGAATTGGGCCTGGATTTCCTCGATTTCCGCCCCATCAAGGCTGTCGCCGCTTTTGTAAGTGCGGTCCAGGACCGTGCCGCGCAACAAGTTGCGTAGCTTGCACTTATAGAGCGCCTGGCCTTTGCCGGGCTTGACGAAATTGCACTCGATCATCAGATACGGATCGCCATCGATTTGGACCTTAAGGCCCTTGCGAAACTCGCTGGTGTTATAACTAGCCACGATTGTTATTCCCGTTTTGCTTTCTCATCAGGATAGGTTATGGTACGATTCGATTATGGTAAGTTTATCATCCCAATTGGAATTCTTGGATACCCGGCCGGAACCGTCCGACTGGCAAAGCGAATTGGCACTTTCGGTGCGGGACCCGGCCGAATTGTGTCGGCTGGTGGGATTATCTTGCACGGCAGCCGAAGCGGTCGTGCAGGCTGCCAACGGATTCCCCATTCTAGTTCCTCGACCATATCTTGCCCGAATTCGCACAGGGGATGTCGGCGACCCACTTCTTTTACAAGTTTTACCGCGTAGGGCCGAACTTGACCAGACACCCGGCTATATGCCGGATCCCCTGGGCGAAATCGCTTCGCTTTGCGGTCCCGGTCTGCTCTGGAAATACCAAAACAGAATCTTGATCCTAGCAACTCATTTGTGTGCCGTCCATTGCCGATTTTGCTTTCGGCGGCATTTTTTGTTCAATAATAGCCTCCAATCCCCATCAAAGTGGGATGAGGCATTTCGCCTGCTGAGTCTGGAATCATCGATCCACGAGCTGATCCTAAGCGGCGGGGACCCTTTAATGCTGCCGGATGAGCTGCTTTCGCAGTTGGCGGCAAAATTCGCTCAAATATCTCATCTTAAAAGGTTGCGAATCCATACCCGAATGCCAGTTGTAATTCCTCAGCGGGTATGTGAGGAACTGATTTCCTGGATCAAGGGGACAAGGTTATCCACCATTATGGTGGTTCATGTGAATCATCCTGCCGAGATCGACGCGGAAGTGGCGGCCGGGCTTGGCCGGATGCTCGAGGCCGGAATCCCGGTCCTCAATCAAGGGGTGTTGCTGGCTGGGATAAACGATAATCTGGATGTTCTTGCGGAATTATACGAACGGCTGGCCGATCTGCGGGTGATGCCGTACTATTTGCATCAATTGGACCCTGTGGCCGGCGCAGCTCATTTTGAAGTTCCGATTGCCAAGGGAAAAGCCCTGATCACCGGGCTTCGCAAAAAACTTCCCGGCTATGCCGTGCCGCGGTACGTCCGAGAGACCCAGGGCGGGGCGGCAAAAGAAATACTAGCTTGATTTTAAAAGGAAAAATATTTTTCGCCGTCGTAAATATGGAAAACCAGGAGGACAGGCATTCTTGCCTGTCAGGACATGTGCGGAAGATTTTCATTACGCGCCCGAAATGCCGAAATCCTGGCCGAGTATTTCGGCATTGTCGATGTACCGCTGCTTAAGCCTCGATATAATATCGCACCTAGTCAGCCGGTGCCGGTGGTGCGTCTAAAGCCTGCTAAAAGCAAGCCCCAGCGCGAAATGGTTTTGATGCGTTGGGGGCTGATCCCTAGTTGGGCCAAGGATGCGGCGATCGGCAACCGGATGATCAACGCCCGGGCCGAATCGCTGGCCGAAAAGCCGGCATTCCGCGCGGCTTTGCGCCGTCGGCGATGCCTGGTTGCGGCCGATGGGTTTTACGAATGGCAGGAAATCGAGCGAAAAAAGCAGCCGTATTTTATCCGTTTTCGCGATGATCGGCCCTTTGCCTTTGCCGGTCTATGGGAAATTTGGGAAGGCCCGGACCATGCGGCCATCGATTCGTGTACGATAATCACCACAACAGCCAGCCAGTTGCTCCGACCGATCCACGAGCGCATGCCCGTGATCCTGGCGCCGGACGCCTACGAAGTTTGGCTTGACACGGCAGTGGAAAACATGGATACAATTACCTCGCTTTTAGTTCCATTTTCCAGCAAGGAGATGGAGGCATATCCAGTGGATACACTCGTAAATAAAGCCACGCACGATGAGCCGGGATGCGTGAACCCCTTGAAAAAATGATTTAAGCTTATTTGATGGAGGAAGCATGATCGCCGAAATTTTACGCAGTAATAAACTGGTATTAGATTATCTGCGCCGGCTGGTGGCCGACGTGCCAGACGACTGTATGACCCGGCAGTTCGCGGGAGTGATTAATCATCCTGCCTGGGTCATTGGTCACATAATCTATAGTTGTCAGGCCATCGGCGGCGAGATTGGCATTGCGGCTTGGTTGCCGGACGATTGGGGACTAAAATTCGGAACCGGAAGCGTGCCGCTTGATAAGCCCGATACATACCCAGATAAAAAAATGCTTTTACATGCGTTAGATGACGGACAACATCGATTGGAAACGGCCTTATCCTCCGCATTGGAAAGCGATATGAAAAAACCCTTACCCGATGTTTGCAATCGCGAGATTTTCCCAACAGTGGGACATGCAGTATTGCATATTCTCACGGCACACACGGCAGTGCATGTAGGACAATTGACGGTTTGGAGACGCGCATCCATGTTGGGACCATTAACAGAATCATTTATCTAGCATTTCGGCAGGGTAATAACACCGCAGCATGTCCCCGCAAGCGTGGACATGGCACCCGATTATCCGACTATCCAAAACAAAAACTAATTATGAGAGGTCGCCATGAAGGCAATACTGTTTTTCTTATTGTCGTTTGCCCTATTATTTGCGGTTGAGGAAGAAAAGATCGGCGATTTCGATGGACAAACCGATATCGGAGCGGTAAAACTCAAGGGTGATGCCCAATTCGACGCCAAAACCAAGCAATACACAATCACCGGCAGCGGCGAAAACATGTGGGCCGGCGAGGACGCCTTTCATTTCCTGTGGCGCAAGACATCGGGCGACCAAAGGCTATCGACGGCCATTGCCTGGATCGGCACGGGCGGCAACGAACACCGAAAAGCCGGTTTGATGATTCGCCAAAGCCTGGATGCGGATGCGCCGTATATCGACGCCGTCCTTCACGGCAATGGACTGGTATCGCTGCAATATCGCGAACAAAGCGGGGGAGCGACTCAAGAAATCCAGGCCCCAGTCCAAGCCCCGGAGGCCATAATGCTGAGAAGAAACGGCGATTTATTCACCTTGTCGGCG
>JBEKZY010000208.1:0-8759 GCA_049509395.1 Thermoguttaceae bacterium
ACGGTTTGCCTATTTTGCGGCAAAGAATGAATCTTGACTTTGAAAGTCCATGTTGCTCTACTTATCGCTTGTGGCTGTTACTCCAGAAACGGCCTAATAGTAGTGACTGCAAACACTTACAAGGATTTTTTTGATGCCGCCGATCAAAGTCAATTCGGTGCTGGAACTGGTCGGGAACACCCCGCTGGTCCGCATTAACCGCATGAATCCGGTTGCCGACGTCGAGGTTCTGGTAAAACTCGAGTTAATGAATCCGGGGGGGTCGGTAAAGGATCGCATCGGCTTAAGGATGATCGAGCAGGCCGAGGCCACGGGCGAACTGGTTCCCGGCAAGATCGTGCTGGAGGCCAGCTCCGGCAACACGGCCATCGGGCTTGCCATGGTCTGCGCGGTCAAGGGCTATCAACTCCTGGTCACGATGAGCGAGTCGGCAAGCGAGGAACGCAAGCGGATTCTCAAGGCCTACGGGGCGCAGATCCTTTTGACGCCCGGGTATCGGGGCACAGACGGCGCCATCGAAGAGGCCTATCGACTGGCCCGCGAAGAACCGGACAAGTATGTCCTGGTCGACCAGTTCAACAACGAGGCCAACTGGCAAGCGCATTACTACGGCACCGGCAAGGAAATTTGGGATGCCACCGGCGGCAAAGTCGATGTCGTGGTGATTACCATGGGGACCACCGGAACGTTGATGGGCATCACCCGCGCGTTGCGCGAACTCAATCCGGCCGTTCGCGTGGTCGGCGTTGAGCCATTCAAGGGGCATAAAATCCAAGGCCTCAAGAACATGAAGGAAAGCTATGCACCCGGGATCTTCAAGCCCGAAGAACTTCATGCCATCGTCCACGTGGACGATGATCCGGCGTATGAAACCGCCAGACGCCTGGCAAGGGAAGAGGGAATTTTTGTGGGAATGAGCGCCGGGGCGGCCATGAAGGTGGCCCTGGACGAGGCTCGGACGCTGGGCAAAGGCACGGTTGTCGCCCTTCTGCCGGACGGGGGCGAACGCTACCTTTCCACTTCACTGTTCGTATCCGATACGGTGCCGGAGCCTTTGCGCTTCTACAACACCCTGCCCGGCCGGGTCGAACAGTTGGAGCCCGTATCGCCCGGCAAGGTGACGATCTATTCCTGCGGGCCAAGCCTGGACGGACCTCCAGACTTGGGCCTTTGCCGCCGGGTGGTCTTCTCCGACGTCCTGCGGCGTTATCTCGAGTATCGCGGCTACCAAGTCAAGCATGCCATGAACCTCGGCGATATCGACGACCGCACGGTGCGCGAGTGCCTCAAGTCAGGAGAGAACCTGCAGAAATTCACGGCCCGCTGGGAAAAGGTTTTTTTTGAAAGCCTGGATATTCTCCGCGCCAAGCGAGCGCACCACTATCCCAAGGCCAGCCAGCACGTCAACGACATGGTCGAACAGACCCGCAGTCTATTGGAAAAAGGACTGGCCTACGAAAAGCTGCGCTCGGTCTACTTCAAGATCAACAGTTTTCCCGACTATGGAAGGCTATCCGGAATCGAGCCCAAGCGTATGCGGCGCGAGGCATCGACCACCTACGACTACTACGAGAAGGACAATCCGGGCGACTTCGCGCTCTTCAAGCGCCCCACGCTGGCCGAGTTGAAGGCCGGCATATTCTGGCCCACTCCCTGGGGCAACGCCAGGCCGGGCTGGCACGTGGAGTGCGCTTGCATGGCCGTGGGCTGCCTGGGCCAGCCTTTCGATATCCACACGGCCAGCACCGATCTCACCTTTCCGCACGGCGACAACGAGATCGCCATTGCCTGCGGCCTGCAAGACAAGCCTTTGGCCAGGCTCTGGATGCACTGCGAAGTGGTCATGGCCGACGGCAAAAAAGTAAGCCGCGCCGCCGGCAACGACCTCACCTTGGAACAACTTCTGGAACAGGGTTTCGACGGGCCGACGGTCCGCTACTGGTTGCTGGCTACGCATTATCGCACGGTGCTGAACTACTCCGAGGGAGAGCTTAAGCGGGCCGCGAATTGCGTGTCGCGCCTCAACGAGTTCGCCGCACGCCTGGGACATTACACTACTGGCCGGCACAGCCCTGAGTTGGATCAAGCCCTGTTCGCCACCCGCGCAGGCTGGCAAAACGCCATGGACAACGATCTCAACCTCCCCAAGGCCATAGGCAGGCTCTTTGCTTTTATCCGGCACGTCAACCGGCTGCTGGGCGGCGGAGATCTGGATGGCGATCAGGCCCGAGGGGTCCTCGATTTCATGCGCCAGGCCAACAAAGTCCTGGATGTTATCGACTTCCAGCGCGCGGAGCCCGACCAGCAGGTGGCAAGTCTTGTCGAAGCCCGCAACAACGCCCGCCGAATGAAGGACTTTTCCAGGGCCGATGCCCTGCGCAAAGAACTGCAATCGATGGGCATCCAGATTACAGACGGCCCCTCGGGTACAACATGGAAAAAGAACAATTTATGAAAAATAGTAGTAATAACCTGAGGTTTATTTAACGAATCCTTCTATTGCCCAAAAGCGGCAAAATATCATCGTGTTTTATCTAAAACTCAAATTAATCTCTTTTTCTTATGTAAAATTCCTTTCTTTTTAAATCAACTTATTTTATAGTATTAGTTTGGGATTTGTGTGCGTTTTACGCGCAGTTAGTACACTAGTTTGAACACTTCTTGATTTAGCCCCCGGTGAGTGCAACGGGGGGGTTAGTTGCATCTTTATGTCGCGCTTGGAATGTGTATGAGCAACAATATAAGGTTTCACTTACTCGTTTTGGGCTTGGCGTTACTTCTTGGATTGTGCAACAAAAGCGTCTGCATGGCCGATGATACGTTCTATGCCGGCGCGGACATCTCTATGTTGCCTTTTATCGAATCGCGCGGCGGAGTTTTTTACGACAACGGACAGGCCATGCCTCTGGAGCAGATTCTTGTCGATCACGGCTGCAATCTGTTCCGGCTGCGGATTTTTGTAAATCCCGATCCGGTTTACGGAGACACCGACGGGGCGATTCAGGATCTGAACTACGACATCAATCTCGCCAAACGGATCAAAGCCGTGGGCGGAAACCTGCTTTTGGACTTTCATTATTCCGACACATGGGCCGATCCCGGCCACCAAACAAAACCGGCGGCTTGGAGCAGCCTGAATTTCACCGACCTTAATACCACGATTCGCAACTACACAAAAAACGTCCTCACGGCGTTTGAAAATAATAACGTCACGCCCGACATGGTACAGGTCGGCAATGAGATCACAAACGGCATGCTCTGGCCCGACGGCAGCAATTCGACTAATTGGACAAAATTCGGACAACTAGTCAATTCCGCTATTCAAGGCGTCCGCGACGCCCAGCTTCCCGGTACGCGCATTCCCGTGGCCATCCACATCAACAACGCCGGTCAAGCCGGTTTGCCGCAGTGGTTTTTCAATACCTTCACTGCTCAAAGCGGCGTCAGCGATTACGACATCATGGGATTGAGCTACTACCCTTCTGTCAACGACACGTTGGACTCGATGAAGACCAATCTCAATTACTTGGCCACCCATTACGACAAGAAGATCATGATCTTGGAGACCGATTATCCTTGGGAGGGAACCTCGGGCAGCGGTCCCTATGCGGCAACTCCCGCCGGACAAAAGCAATATCTGCTCGATTTGGCGCAGGCTGTACGCAATCTCCCCAATAATCGCGGCGAAGGCTTCGTATATTGGTATCCCGAATCGATCCAGGTGCCGAATACGTCGATTTGGTACGGCGGGGCGAAGGCCCTTTTCGACAATCAAGGAAATGCCCTGCCGGCGCTGGATGCATTCGCCGTTCCTGAGCCTTCCACGCTTCTGTCCCTGGTTTTGAGCGTTCTTGGTCTGCTCGCCTACATCCGGCGAGGGCGGCAATCTTAACGCCCGGAATAATCAGGGATGAGCGAGTGGAAATCACTCCGACCACCAAGGTTTAAGGCAAGAGACCTCGGTAATTGGATGTCGAGCCAACACATCGTATCCAATTGGTACATGCCTTGCGGAAAAAGAAACCGATGCGAGCGGCCTTGCAGACCACTGGCGTCGGTTTTTCCTCCATACAAGATTTTTCATCACTCTGAAGGCGGTGCAAAATTCCTGCAAAGTGAAAAACCTCTTCTTTGGTCGGTTCTTTTCTTTCCTTCCAAAATTTCATAGGAATTATTCCACAAATCATTCTTTCCCGTTCCCACTCCGGGAGGCGTGTGAACGAGGAGAATGATTGCAGGGCCGGCGCGGGGCTTAACCCCGCGGCGGCGGTCTGCTTTATTGTTTAACTATTTTTGCCGACGCCATGCCGCCGCCATCAAACCAAGGGCGGCTAGCGCCAGCATCGCAATCGTGCTCGGTTCCGGCACTGCCGTTAAACCGCCGCCGGCCAACGGGCCGCCGGGAATGGCGGCAATCGTCAGCGTGGAACCCGCGCTAATGGTCAACGTGCCCACGCTGACTGAATTTGCAATTACCGTGTTTCCCACCACGCCATCGCCAATGGCTAGCGTGCCTGGGCCGGAGATAGCCGCCAGTGAGGTGGTGCCGGGCGAGTCGATTTCCAGGGTAGACCACTGATTGTCAATCAAGGTTGCGCCGGTATAGGTCAGTGCGCCAGTAAGTTTCAAGTAACCTTTTCCTAATTCAAGGCCGCCACCCGTTGAGGTGGGATCTTCGGCCAGGGCCTGGGTGACAGTGAGGTTATTCCACTGAGGTTCGATTTTGGCTCCGCCCGCCTGGACCAGGATATTGGGCTTTATGAAATCGGAATTGGCGGCAGTCGCATAAACCCAGCCGCCGTTAAGCTTAAGGGTACCCAGGACATCAACTCCTCCGGCCATGCCAATGCCGTTGCTGGTAATTCCGGGCGTGTCGAGCTCACCAGATGAAAAAGTCAGGTTGCCGACGACCAATATGGACTTGGTGCCGGTGTTCTTGACAACATTCCATTGTCCACCGGATACGCCGACGACGAGATTCCCGCCGACTGTCAACAGGCCGTTGCCGGATACGTTGATGGAGCCGGCGGTGCTGTTCTCGGTGCCTTCGAGCAATACATCGCCGGTGGAGGCAACCTGGGCATTGTTGGAGATATTCAATTGACGAGTATTCCAACTAGCCCAATTGTTGTAGGTGGAAATCTGGACGCCCGCGGCGGTCAGCTTGGCATTTCCAGAAACGTTGACGTAGCCCTGGGCGGACTCGGTGTAGCCGATATATAGCTGTCCGCCGATCGTTGCCTGGGCATTGGTGTTGAGATTAAGGGTCCCAACGAACGCCGACGACGAGCCGATATAGCAGTCTGCGGTAGTTTTTATTTGCGCGCTGTCGGTGACGGTTATAGTGCTCGTGCAAACGCCGCTGCTGGGCCAAATACTGTCTCCGTTTCCGGTGCTGATGGACCAGGCCTGCAAGGCGACGCGATTGCTGCCGCCGATGTTGACGGTGCCCGTATTAGCTGCGACACAATTCCAAACAGGAGGAGTAGAGGTATCCGGAACCCAATAACCCCAGGCTGAGGTGTAGAAGGTTCCGCCGACAGTCATGGTTGCGTTGTCGTTGATGTTAAGCGTGCCGTTGCTGTTGGAGCCCACGTATGCATTGCTGGTAACGTTGACTTGAGAGTTGTTGTAAATGTTTACCGTGCCGCCGGATGTTGCGATGGTGGGATCGGCGTCGTCGCCGATATACAAATTGCCCACGTTTACCTTGCCGGAATTATAGATATTCACGGTGCCATTGGCGGAGTTGTTATGGCCCAGGTACAGGCCGGGGGTTGAAACGACGGCGGAATCGTAAACGTTGAGCACGCCAGTGCTAGTGCCCCAGCAACCGATTTGAATTTTATTCCAGCCGCCGACGGTACTAAGGGTTGACGTTCCGCGGACGTTAATGGTGCCTGTGGCGGCGGTGCCGCCTCCTAACCACAGGCCCGAATTGAAGGTGGCGGTTGCGTTATCGGTTGGCAAGAGCCCGACGTTGAGCGTGCCATTGCTTCCGGCATTGGCGATAGAAGTGTCGTAGCCGCTTTTTAATATCCCGCTACCCGAGAGGTTGACGGTGGCGCCGCCAGTGATGTAGGTTAGACCGGTGGTGGGCTCAACCGCACCGGTGGGGTCGAACGCAGTAGTGGTCAGAGTGGATAGGTTTCCGCTCACGTTGACAGTGGCTGAACTGTCAATCGTGGTATTGCCGTTATTCAGGATTAGGTTTCCGGCCAGGTAAACAGTTGCTGTGTTGGCTATCGAGGCATTACCGTTAATTACGGTGGTGTTGCCGCTGAGTTTCAGCGTGCCGCCCCCGGAGCCGACTATGGACAGGCTCGTGCCGTCCGCCACTGACATGGGCGCACTGATCTCGGCGGCCACTATCTCAACTCCCCCACTAAACACGGGCGAGGGAGAAATTGTCGAGACGCCTAGAGCGGTATTCTGCAGGTTTAGGGTGGTAGTGCCTTGAATAAGATAACTACCGGGCGTTGAAGGATCGGCGTCAATGAAATATAGATTCCCGATCAATTGTCCTGCTCTCAGGGCATCGACGTTGACTGTGATGACGGGGCTTGTCGGAGCGTCTACATAAAACCATGCGCTGGAGCCGTCGCCATCGGCGACTGTGCCACTTTGCCAGTTGTTTGTATCACTCCAATCGCCCGGATTCGCCGCTTGGGCTGACCAAAAACCGTCGGCAGCCCAAATGCATTGTGCGCTTGTAAAGATAACGACTGCGACCGCGGCAACCAGAAAACACCTTTTGTTGCTCATACACACCTCCTTAAAGTTGATGATTGAACAAAAGAAACTGCCTGAAAGAAGGGATTCCTAGAGTAATTGACGAGGCCTCATTGTAGTAGTTTTTGCATAAATGTCAACTAATGCATTTGCATTATCTTTAGCCCTTCAAGGTCCATGCCACGCCTGACGCAGCCTAAACGTTGCTGTCCTGATACTGAATGGGTGGCCCAGAGAACTCAAGCCAATGGGCATTCGCCCTCCAAAAAATCCGCAGATTCGGAGAATATCTCTAAGAATTTTTTCCCCACCCACCCGGTGGGACAGTCAGCGGCTGTTCCTGGTCCCGGGTGGCCCAAATAGCCTTCCCACGCGACCGCGGCGGAAATATCTTTGTCCGGTAGCAGGCTCGAAGCGCGGCTGCCGTCAAACCGGACGCGGCAGTATGCGGTGGGGATCTCCAGGACCTTCCCTTACTATTACTGACACGTGGCCACCACGCTGAGCATCCATTCAACAAACCAATTGCCTGCCGGCTATCTATCCCGCCGCTGCGGCCTTCTGTTCTCCAAAATCATCATCACTGGCTACGGCAAAGAACCATATTGCCAGTAACTATGAAATGCAAAGATAGTTTGTATTTCAGGCCTGATTATGGTTACGGAATCGAAGCGATCTGACGTAACGGAGCGGAGTTCGCATTAAAACCGATAATCCAGCCCGAGGTTGATTCCTTGAGCCCAGAAGTCCGAAGTGTGCTGCGTGAATGCGGGCTTCGCAGCGGTTTGCGGCGGGAGGCTGACGTCCAGATCGATCTGGTCGCCCGGCCGCGACACGTTGCTCCAATACATAATCGTGTAACCCGCCATTGCCCGAAGGTTGCACGTCAAGTCGTATCCGACCGTGAAACCCAACTCTGGAATCACAGAAAACTGGTTGGCGTCGTGTGTGCCCATATTGCTCGGCAGGGCGAGCAGGCCGCCTGGAGTCGTGCCTGTCGAAGTCGTGGTCGAGCCGGTGATATCGATGCTCGAATGCGTGCTGCCCAGCGCCAACTTCAGGTTGGATTCTAACGACCAATGGCATCCGTGCCTCTCGACGGCAAAGCCCACCTCGCCGCCGTTGAAATCATTCCGGGCATGGAACTCATCGAAAATCGTAATGCTCTCGTTCGAAGACACCAGAGTTGCCGTGTCGTTAATGTCCAGGCCTTCGGCCAGCCTTTGGAACCGATACCCGCCCAGCATTTCGATCCGGTATCCGCAGTCTCGGGCGATGGCCCGGCGCACTAAAAATTCAAAAACCTGGAAATTGCTCGTCGATGTGCAGGAAAATGAGCCTCGCTGTAAGTCGGGATAGGCAATCAAGTGAGCATCCTCGGCCCCGATATCGACATCGACATTGAAGAAGGGACGAGCCAGAATCGGATTCTCACTGCTGTTGATGGCTAATCCCTCAACGCTCTGACCGAGGCCCAAATAAGTGAACTCTAAACCGACATTCTCGCAGTCATCCAGCCAGGTTCCGAACGAAATGCGGCCTCCGCCGCGAAAGTCGTTGTTGAGCTCCTGGTTGCCTAACAGAACGACCGTGCCGGGCTGGCCCAGTACGCCGGCTTGTTCTTGCGAGGTGCCGACGGGACTGGTAGTTAACAGCGGAGGAATGTTTCCGCCATTTGTCCACCACAGCAAAGCATCGGCGCGGACCCAAGAATGCTGGAGAAAATTAAATATCCCGCATGATGGCGGGCAAATCGGATCGCATGCGCAGCCGACGCCATTCTCATTGCCGCACAGACTGCCAGGCGCGCAAGTGTTATCGGAATTGCAACTCGGCGGCCTCGAGCAGGCAGGTTCTGGAACCGAATCAGGTTGAGATGCCCATTCATTAAAAGGTTCAGATGTCGGCGGTTGCTGCCAGGCGGGTGTCTGAGCTATAGTTTGCCCCGCGCCGATAAGCCAAATTCCCGCCGCCAGCGCTGTAATCGCCGGCACTACTGCAAGGGATATCCAAATACGAAGGTAGCC
>JBEKZY010000209.1:0-14739 GCA_049509395.1 Thermoguttaceae bacterium
TGGATTCTGAACCCTGAATCCTGAACCCCGAATCCTTTACTCCAAAACGAAACACCGCCGAAAGCGCCAACCCCGTGAAATACACGATGCCCGCCGACCAAACCACGTCGCTGGCAAAATGCGAGCCGCCTACGATGCGGGCCAAACCCATGATCGTCCCGCCCGCCAGGCCAAGGATGAAAAACGCCGCCGCCAGGCGGGGCCGCCTGCGATAGAACACGAACCCCGGGGCCATCAGGTAAAATCCCATCGAGGCGTGGCCCGATGGAAACGATGCCCCGTCGCTGATTCCTATATCTCCCACCGGCAAGAATGCTCGCTGGCCGCCTAAGGGGATTGTGTCGTTCGGGCGCGGCCGCCCCCAATATGGTTTGAATATGCCGTTTATCAGCAAACCCGGCCCAAGTGCCAGCATTAGGGCAAAGAACAATCCGGCGTCGCGGCCGGCTCTCAGTTTTGACCAAAACAGGCTTATCACAAATACAAGTAATCCGCCCGCGCCGATAATCATTGCCGGATAAACTCCATAGTTGTTCAGCGATTTCCAAGGTTGGGCGCTTCTTAAGGGCCAATGCGAATTCGATTCCATATACGATCCGCCGCTTATATAAAACGGCCGCGAAAGCTGCAAATCAATATCCGTAACCCAAAAAATTATCGTCGCCGAAACCAAAAGCGCCAGCGGAATCCACACGGGCGGAGCATGAATTACATACTTGAACATTCCGCTCAGAAAATCGAACACCCTGTTCAGTCCGTCCGCCGGCCTGGCCGCGGAGGATGACCTAACAGCATCCTGTTGATCGGCAGGAATTTTGCAGGATTCGAGCGTCATGAAAAATAGCGGTTTCCGATAATCGGTTTTCAGCCCTACAGCCTACAGACTCTAGCCTTAGGCAGGCGGTATTTTTATCGGCAAATCGGTTTTAAAGCCAGACCGATTTACAGGGGCGATTGCCGCTCAAATTTCCCAGATTGTTTATATTACAATATACATGTCAGGAACCGTTATTGATAGTTGAATGTATATTGACAAGACAGCAAACCAGGACAAACCAGTCGGATCAGAAACCTGGGTAGAATGGATAATGAAAAGTTTTAGCCTTCATTCCCCCTTTTGTACCCAAGATCGTTCATGCAAGGAATTTCAAACTAATGGTTCCTGACAACTTTTCCAATTCGATGCACATCGGTCGATAACAATTTTGTGGCTGTGTTGTGCCGAAGATCATGAAAGTGAATGGCCTTTAACGGCAGGCAAGTTTGGCTGATCTTTGAGAACGCTGGAATTTTTATGTTTACTAACTATTGCTAGTCCATTTAGCGCTCAGATACAATTAAAAAAGCAGGTCTAGCACCTTAAAGATAGGGGAAAAGTATTCGTGTCATCAAGGTGAATGCAATGATCTTGAATGTTCTTCGTCTTATTGCCGCGATTTTTAATGCCCCACTAAAAGACTGGCAAAAATGGAACGCCGCGCGTAATGGCATCGTTGTCAAACCAACCGGCGATCCATTATACGATGCAAAAACTTGGAAGTCTTTGCTTATACTTATTGGAGAGAAAACGATTACATCGCTGCTTAAAGTCAATAGTAAACAAGAAATACTTATCCCAGCAAAAATACGTCGTGAAATCGAAGAAGTAATTGAAAACTTACTGGATCTCGTGGCCGTAGTAACTCGTAGCAAACGTGCATTACGTCCCGTACCAGTATCCTGGTGCGGCCAAACACGAGCAACAGGCTTTCATCCCCATCTAAATAAGTATGATACGAATTGATTTTTTGATTCGCAGCAAATGCATTCGCATCTTTATTCAAAGCTCCGCGTCCCCATTTTCATCCATTGCTTGACGCTGCTGCCTGCCAACCAGAGGTTGTGGCGCAAGCGGGCTGATGCGCGATTGGGGACGATCCGCAATTCCAGGCTGGGCCGTGGGGCGGCGCGGAAATGGGCCTTGTAGGGCTCGTCGCCGCGGAGAAAGTCGAAGACCCGATAGCCTTGCTCGATGGCCCGGCGAATTGTGGCCAGGTTCAGGAGTTTGCCAGGCTGAAATTCCATGGCATCCGGGTCCACCCCGGCCTGATAGGCGTACAACACGCCGCCGCCGGCAAGGTGATATTCCAGGGCCGCGGGCCGGCCGTCCAGTTCCAGCCAATGAAATTGCAGGCGGCCTTGGCGCATCAACTCCGGCAGCACGCCGCGGATAAAGGCCGTAAACCGCGGCGAGGCGAACGAGCCCGAATCGCCCAGCGATTGACGACGGCGCTGGTGCATGTCGATCAGGAGATCCATTGCCCAGGGCAGGTCGTCGACCCGATCGATGCCGTGCAAAATGGCCCGGCCGTTTTTGAAGTAATCATCCTCCAAGCGGCGGATTTGCCGGCGGTAGCTGCGCGATAGCGTGTGCAGATATTCCTCCCATGAGGCGGGCAGATCGAGACGCCAGCAGTTCACTCCTTGCCGCCGATGCACCGTGCATCCGTGTCCCGACAATTGCGCGGCCAGGCTATTGACTGCGTGATCCTCGAAATCTGCGCCGTCGAGTAAGATCAAATCCCAATGCAGGCCGTCATGGGGATAATCGGCCTGAGTGTCCAGGAGAAAATCCGCGACGGACTCGACGACCGACGCTTCCATGCCGCGCTGGCATAGCAGGCTGAGGTAATCGGAACAGACCTCGCCCGTGCCCAGCATCCGCAGCACCCGGCCCGATGCGACCGAGTAATCTAAATACCAGGGCGCCAATCCGACGAGCGCATCGGATTCATCGAAAACGGCCGGCACGGCGAGTTGCGATGTCGGATATGCTTTCCTTGTGGCTTCAGTCGTTCCATAGCATTGCCACCAGTGCGAAAGCCAGGTCCAACTCCGAAACGGCACCTCAGCCGCCAGCCGATCCCAAGCATCGGCATAAGGCGCCAGTTCTTCAAGACTTTTTAATAGATGGATGCGCATAACGGTTTGAAATCGTTTATTGGGTATCAAATACTAATAGCCGGCGGCTAACAGCCGCCGGTGGGAATTCGCGAGTTTTCCGACGGTCGTTGACCGCCGGCTACTTACATTATTTATCTGAGTGTCAAAATTTCCGGCACTCATGCCGGGGGTTTTGATCGTCTAAAGGGGACAGTCCCATTTTCTCTTCGCGAAAATCGGGACAGTCCCCATCAACTCTCGGTCATAGCCCGCAACATGCAAGGCGATTTTCCCACAAGCGCAACTCGCCAATGATGTTCGCCGGCGACATGTTGCTTTTTGGCAACAGCCAGTGCACGGCCGGCAGCGCGGCTGAGGGCCGAAATGCCAATTGCATGTTATCGGCAGCGCCGAAATCGTTGCTTTTCAAGATGTTGCGACGTTTTCCCGCTAGTATCGCCGGCTTGGCATCACCTTTGCTTCCATTAGTAGGACGGATTTGTAAGCTGTTGTAGGACGACTTTGAAAGTCGTCCCACATTGCCGGAAAATACATAACCAGTCGCATAAGGCAACCATGAACACTTCACAACATTCGCTCGAAAGCCCCAAAGAATTCATTCGCATCCTGGCCATCCGTTGGAGGCTGTGGTTTGTGCCCGCGCTCGTCGTGAGCCTGGGCGCGGCGATTTATGCCTTCACATACAGCGATACATGGGAGGCATCGCAAGCCTTGATAGTCCGCAACGAGGCGGTGAACAACGACCGGGGGCCGGGCAAGTTCACCCAGCCCGAAGAGATGAAAACCATCCAGGAAACGCTGCTGGAAATCGCCCGCAGCCGCGGCGTGTTGGAGGCGGCCTTAAAGCAAGTCGGTCCGCCGGCCGACTGCATTCAAGTGGAAAGTTGGCCCACCGATCGCGACATCGAAGCCTGTCGCAAGGCTGTAAAACTCCTGCCGCCCAAGGGCGCCGAATTCGGCAAGACCGAAGTTTTTTATCTCACTGTTCGCGATCATGAACGCAGCCGGGCGATCGCTCTCGACGAAGCGATTTACGACCGACTGCAATCCCGATATCAGCAACTTCGCGACGCCAAGGCCCACAGCATGGTCGACGAATTGAGCAAGACCGCGTCCATGGCAAAGGCCGATCTCGCCGAATCGACAGGCCGGCTGGCGGCCGTGGAAACCCGCATCGGCGGCGATTTGGCCGAGTTACGCTCGATGCAAGACGTCGGCGCTAGCGACAGCGCACTTCGGCGGAGCGTGGAAGAGATCCGCAACCAACTGCGCGAAACCCGCACAACCGCAAAGGCCAATCAGGAATTGCTTTCCGTTTTGCATGCAGCCCAAGACGATCCCGGCCGATTGGTGGCCACGCCCAGCCGCCTGCTCGAATCGCAGCCTTCGCTAAAAAGGTTAAAAGACGGCCTGGTCGACGCCCAACTCTTAACCGCCAAATTGCTGGGCACCCGCTCGGCCGATCATCCCATGGTGCAAGCCGCGCGGGAAAGCGAAGAAGAGATCGGACGGCATTTGCACGATGAACTAGCCTTGGCCGTCCGCGGCATGGAGCTCGAAATGCGACTGAACGCCGACCGGCAAAAACTCCTCGAAGAGCAATTCGCCGCGGCCGCCGGGCGCTTGAACAGCCTGGCCGAAATCCGCGCGCCATACGAAACCCAAACCGCCGAAAACCGCAACCGCACCGCCTTGGCTGAACGGGCCGAGCAGAATCTGGCCGAAGCACGGGCGGTTCTGGCCGGGGCAAAAGTTGCCAGCCTCATCAGCACAATCGACGCCCCGGACGCGGGCGACAAACCCATCGGGCCGGGCCGGGCGATCATCGCCATGAGCGGAATCCTGGGCGGATTGATCATCGGCTTGGGCGTGCTCTTTTTATCCCTGCCCACAAAGTCGCCTGCAAATGCACCGGAGGAAAAAGTCTCCGACATAAACCGCGTCTCCCGTTTCCCCTTGCATGACAAGGCCGCAAACTCCGACGGCCGCTGCGGCCGCGGCACGTTGACCATCAAAAAAGCCCTGGAAAAGATCCATCTTAATAGCCTTGTATAATGTCTTTTTAACTGATCTGCCCGGGCATATTCAAGCCTTAGGCAATAATGCCACATGCTTCCCTGCTGCAAACGAAGGCCCCGCATACGGTACAACTGCCTCTGCTATCCAATGGCCGCAAGCCGGCCGTCACGCCAGCCAGGAAGAACAAAACCATGTTGGCCATGGGCACAGCCGATACGTCGTGAAACATGCCGTTCAAGAAATAAGTAACCAATACGACCAGCATGAGCAGCCCCTGTTGGCGCGCCCCAAGCGGCGCGGTATTTGTTTTCCACAAGCGCCAGGCGTCGCGGGCCCAAAGAAAAACGATCGCCAAAAACAGGCCCAGCCCCAACAGGCCCGTCTCAGTCAGCAGCGATAGAACGACATTGTGGGGAATATAGCCGCGGCCCTTTTCCAGCACCAGTTCGCTGGAGCGGTCGGAAAGATAATAGGGATGTTCGGTCTTGTATTGTGAGTATCCGCAGCCGAAAACCGGATGATCTAGAAAAATGTCCCAGGCGATCTTGGCCAAGACCGGGCGCAGTTCCACCGATTCGGCCGTTTTATCTGCGTCAAGGTCCCGGTCGCGCTTGAAGGTCATCAGCCGATCCCATTGGGTGATGCCCAACAGCATGGCCAAGAGCAGTCCGCCGCCCAGGATCGGCAGACGCCAGTTCCAGGGCATGGCCAGGCCGGCGACAAGCGCTAAGGCAAGCACGCCGCTCAGCCACACGCTGCGAGTCATGGTGGCGTAAATCGCTGCGAATAACAAAAGATAAAGCGGAATCATCAGCAATTGGCCGGGGCGGTTCAGGCGGGGCCAAATCATCAGCGCCGCCCCCAGGCATATCGACAAGGCGATGCCGTTGCTTATCGGATTCAGAAACGGTCCCCGTGCCCGGCCCACGAACTCCGCCGCGTCCGAGGAGGCGTTGGTTGCGATATACCGCGGGAATACCAACTCCCAGGCTTGAAAATATTCCGCCAACGATGTGACGGCCAAATACGCGCCGAAGACCGTTAGGCAAACAAAAATCGCCAGTATGCTTTTTTCATTGAACTCGACCTGGCGCACGATCCAATAGATGCAAAACGGCATAAGATAATAAAGTATCAGCCACGACACGGGTTGATAATTCAAATAAGTGTAGTCGCCCGAGAACGTGCTTATGATCATCATGCCTGTAAACAGGCAGAGTAATATCTCAGCTTTGCCCAATGGCTTAGGATCGGCCCAACCCCATCGCCGCCATAGCAGATATTGCCCCACCAGAACGATGAGCAATATGCGATCGGCCGTAAGCGGCGCCGGACCCAGGGTAACTTTGAAAAATTCCACGCTGAAACAGGCCCCAGCCAACATTACTGCCAGGCATCCGGCCAAAAGCCCGCCGCGACGCAGGAGGATAAACCCCCAGATCAAGCCGGCGATGCCAAGGATAATAGCGATGATTTCCATAGTAATAAAGTTTAGCCCCGGCATTCACATCGGAGTGAATTTTGCGCGGTTCGCGGTACATTTGTCGCGGCTAAACAGGATATAAATAAATAGTTTGTAGTGATGGTATGATGCCATTTGGCAACGTTGACCGGATGTTGGTCCGCGTATGTCCACAATACTCTGGATCAAACGAATTGGCCGCCCCAAAAAAATCGAAAAGAAATGGAAAATAGTTCTGATCCCGTTTTCGTGCCCAAACGATATGAGTGAGGTTTACAATGATGAACCTATTGAGGATTCGCGATTACGGGCCGTAGTTGATTACGTGAAAGTTTGGTTGAGTAGTTGAAAATCTGGGCTATTATGTAATTTCATGTCTTACTGAGGGATTATTGAGGGCTTCACAAGGGCGTTTATTCAAAGAATTGTGACCTATGCTTGTAAGGGCAACTTAAATCTTTCACTTGGAGGGCAAGAGCAATGAAATACCTTCTCGAAATCGTGAATAAGGAAGGGGTTGGTATCTCAGACGAAAAACACAGTTCCCTTGAATTGGATACGCCAATCCCAATTCCAAACGTTGGAGACAAAATCTACTTACCAAAAGAAATGGATTCAAGTGCTATATGTGTCGAAGTTGTCAATCGGGAATTCAACTTTTTCTTTAAGCAGAATGAGCTTACTGCGCAAGTTCAAGTTTTTTGCAAGGAGTCTAAGGGGTTTCACTGATAATGAAAGCATTATTTCAAGAACTTGGATTGCTGTTGTTCGTCATCCTTAGTAATTGGGCTCCTCTGATTATTATTCCACTGTTGGCTTACCAGTATGCTAACTGGTACTTATTATTCGGAATCCTATTTTACTATGTGGTAGGTGCTGGCGGTCCCCTCTTCACTTACTTTACTATCCTTTGTATCCCCGTTTGGATAATGAACGGCTTTAGTATTCATCAATATATCACATTTTACTTCTTCTGCGCTTTGTGTGGCTTATTTTTCATGCATATTATAGGGGAAGTCTTAAACCAGTTAAATGCAGTAAATGTAAATGTAAATGGGGTCATAAATGGGGTCAGAGCGCACTTAGTCACTAAGAAATAGGCAATAAAGGGGTCGAATAAAGGAGTCTTTGTTTCCCGGACCATTTTTCGCCTGTCCAATTCTTTCTATTGAAATCCACTTTCCAATCTGCTACGCTCGTCGCTCCGCGCCATTAGTGTTCTTTGGAAATCCGATTAATGAAAATCAAAGGGGCAATGCCATCCCGAAACGTGGAAAAATCGCGATTTTGACCCCAAAAACAAAAGGACTTCAACCTGCCGATTGTGGAAAAATCGCGATTTGATCCCCAACTCGATGCGAACCCTTGGGCGCCCGCAGCAATCAAACCCCCGGTGTATTCACCGGAGGATAAATAAGTTAAAATTGCGGCATGAATGTAATCTGTCTGGTTTTTGATCGGCTGCACGCGGGCTATCTTGGGGCTTACGGCAACACGTGGATCGAGACGCCCGCGGTCGATCGCCTGGCCAGCCAGTCGTTCGTGTTCGACCAAGCGCTGATCGATACGCCCGATTTAAATCGTCTTTACCGTTCCTACTGGCAGGGTCGGCACGCCCTATCGCCCGATTTTTCGCCGGGCGATTGTCCTTCGCTGCCCGGGTGTTTGCGCGAACTGGGCGTGACTACGGCCCTATTGACCGACGATCCGCTGGTGGCCCGGCATCCGCTGGCGGTCGATTTCGATGAAATAATCGACATCGATCCGCCTTGGGAATGTCGCGGCGCTGAGCAGATCGAGCAAACGCATTTTGCCCGATGTTTTGTGCAGATAATCGATTACCTGCAATCGGCCCGGGAACCATTCATGTTGTGGTGCCATCTGGCCGGGCTGGGCACGACGTGGGATGCGCCCCTGTCGTTTCGCCGCGCGTACAAGGACGAAGGCGATCCCGATCCGCCCGCCGGGGCCGATGTCCCGGAGATGATCCTGGCCGAAGATCACGATCCGGACGAACTCTTGGGCATTGTACATTCATACGCCGGCCAGGTGTCGCTGTTGGATTCCTGCCTGGAGGCATTCTTGGAGTTTCTCAAAGATTTGAAAGCCGCCGATCAACTGTTGCTTGCGATGACTTCTTCGCGCGGCTTTCCGCTGGGCGAACATCGCCGCGTGGGGCCGTGCGACGAGCCGTTCTACGGCGAATTGGTGCAAGTGCCGCTTTTACTTCGCTTTCCAGACGGCATGGGGGCCGCCGCGCGGAGCCAGGCGCTGGTTGAGCCGGCCGATCTTTGGGCAACGTTTTCCCAGTTGTGGCAGAATAGCCCTGCGCCTAAGACATCGCCGCCCTGCGCGATCGATTGTGCATTGCCGGGCTCGGCGACCAGCGGGCCATACGCACGCCGGCATGGTTTTATCGCGCGGCAGGCGAAGGCAGGGGGACTGTCCCAATTTTCTCATCAGAGAAAATGGGACTGTCCCCTTCAGATGAATTATACGTCAAACCCGACGACCGCTGGGAAGTCAACAACGTATCGAACCGCTGCCTGGAAGTCGTGGAATCGCTGCAACAAGCGCTGCTTCAATGCGAACAAGCCATCCGCAGCGGTACCGTCGCCGACCTGCCGCCCTTAAGTGACGTGCTTTTGCACGGGCTGGGATAGGCTTACCAGCTATGCTAGCGTTCGATTGGAAATAATCCAACATCAGCCATTTGTCCCAAATTATTCATGTTATCGCCAATTATTTGCTACTCGATGTAGTATTGCGCCGTTGACAATAAAATCCCTCTGGAATTCGGCCAATCTGGGGTGGTGAGATAAAGACGCTTCTCTATATAATCCCCACCTTATAGTTTCCCAGAAATTATGCGTAGCGCCATGCGCGCCGCCGATTCCGGTTGCGTGGCATCGGGGTTTCGCATTGTGTGGCGAAGGCGTTGTGTATTGGGTGTTTCGCCGGTGCCGATGCTGAAGCACGCGGGCAAGATGCCCGTGCCACCCATTCATTGCTTTAGCGTTTACGTCGAACAACACAAGAAGATTGCGATGATCGGACAAGGACGTCCGAAAACGTTGCGAACATTTATCATTGCGGCAGCCCGACCAGCGGCGGCCTGCTGGCGGAAATTCTGCGCGCGGGCGGCGATTCTTGCATTGCTTGTCTTCATACCGTTTAATCTCTTGGCCGAAGAACTTCGGCTGCGTGTTGCTTGGGGCGGGCGCGAACGGCAGTGGCAGGGAGTTGTCACCCTTAGCGAGGGCCGGCTTGCCGAGCCCAAGCCATTGGGCATCGAGGCCGACGAACCAGCCTCGATGTATCTGGAACCGGACGGGCCCGGCAGCCGGCAGCGATTGATTATTCGCCAGCGCAGTTCCCGGGCGTACGACGGTTTCGACGTGTTGGCCGACGCGCCGCTTTCGGCCCGCTGCACGATCCAATTGACCGCCGCCGATGCGCCCGATCGGCCGTTGACGGTCGAAATACCGCTCAGCGACGTAGTCGAGGAATTCGTCAATAAAGATCTGGACGGGCAAGGGAACCGCATATTGGTGACCCGCGCGCCCGGCGACCAGATCCGCGTCGATTTTACCCGCGATTCGCTGGTCTTTTCGCCGGGCGAGACGTTTCACTTCAATGCCTGCCCACACTTGCTTCCCTTGCCCGAGGGAACAAAGGTCCGGCTCAAAGCGCAATTGCTAAGTGCCGCCGGCGGCAAGGAAATATGGTCTTCGCAGCACGACGTGCAAGTCGGGCGCGAGACATCCATTCCCATCGAACTGCCCTTGCCCGAGGAGGAAGGCTCTTACGATGTTCTCTTGAGCGTATCCTACACTGCCGGCTGGTCGCAGGCGGTGCGCCGTCCCTTGACATGGAACAAAATCGTGGCCGAGCGCAAGGTTGAGGTCCTGGTATTGGATCCACAGCGTCCGCCGCCCGCCGGCCGCCCGGAACGCGAATTCACGCAGCTCGTCGAGATCGATCCGGCCAATCCGCGTTGGTGGGAGTTGCCGAAGCTGACGCAATTGCAATTGCCCAAGGCGTGGCGATTGTGGAAGGGTTCGCTGGGCAACGGCAATTCCAAGCCCTACCGCCACAGCCTGGGCAACCTGATGCAACTCAGTCCAAACGCCGATTCGCCCGACGTGAGTTGGGAAGCCTATTGGGTACCCATCAGCCAGCCGGGCCGGCCGCACATTCTCGAAGTCGATTATCCCAGCGACGTGCCGCAAACCCTCGGCATCAGCGTGCTGGAACCCAACGCCGCCGGAGCACTGGCGACTATCGGCCTGGATTCCGGCGTCGACTTGCAAGCGGAAATAATCGCCGACGCCGACGTCCCGCGAATGCTCCGGCATCGTTTGATTTTCTGGCCGTGCACCAATACTCCTTTGGTGCTCTTGACCAATGGCCGCGAGCATTCGCCGGCCGTGTACGGCAAGATCCGTGTGCTATCGGGCGGCGAGCAGTTGCCGCGGGCCGTCCCCCTGACAGCGCAGCAAAACCAGCGGCTCATGGCGGCGTATCTCGACCGGCCCCTGTTTCCCGAGAATTTTTCCGCCGCGCAAGCTTACGACGAATGGTGCGGCCGCTCGCTGGACAACTGGAACACCTTTTACGAGGGCGGAACCAGGCTCATCGCTTATCTCCAGCACGTCGGTTACAACGGCTTGATGCTGGGTGTGCTGGCCGACGGCAGCACGATCTATCCCAGCGCGCTGGCTGATCCCACGCCGCGTTACGATACGGGCGTATTTTTCACCTCGGCCCAAGATCCCGTGCGCAAGGACGTGCTGGAAATGTTGTTGCGGATGTTTGACCGCGAGGGCATGCAACTTATTCCATCGCTGGAATTCGCCGCGCCTTTGTCCGAACTGGAAGCCGTCCGCCGCGGCGGCGGGCCCGAGGCAGAAGCCGTCGATTGGATCGGTCCGGACGGCATGCCCTTCAGCGCCGTCCATCCCCCCAAGCGCGGATTGGCGCCTTATTACAATGTGCTCAATCCCCGCGTGCAAAACGCCATGTTGGCCGTGCTCGAAGAGGTCGTCCAGCGCTGCGCCCGGCACCAGTCTTTTTCAGGGATTGCCATACGCCTGTCGGCCGACGGTTACGCCCAACTGCCCGGCCCCGATTGGGGACTCGACGACCAGACCATCGCCGCGTTCCAGCGGGACGCAAAGCTTTCCGTGCCCGGCGACGGCCCCGATCGCTTTGCCCGGCGAGCCGAATTTCTCGCCCAAGAGCCCCATCGCCGATTGTGGATCGAGTGGCGCGCGGACCGGTTGAGCGATTTCTACTTGAAGGCTCAAAAAATATTGCTTGCGTCGCGGTCCGACAGCCGCTTGTACCTGGCCGGCGCCGAGATAACCGGCGGCGAAGAAAGCCAGACCGATCTGAAACCTGCCTTGTCGCGACATACCACAATGGCCGACTTGTATTTGAATGCGGGCATAGAAGCGAAGAATTTTCAGGCGAATCGGCAACTGGTGTTTTTGCGCCCGGAGCGCCTTTCTCCCGGCGGCAATCTTGCCGCCAAGGCGGCCGAATTGGAAATCGGCCAAATGCCCGATGCCGAGCGTTATTTCCAGGGCTTGCCCGTCGCCGGCAGCCTCTTTTTCCACGTGCCGCGGGAAATTCACATACCGTCGTTCGATCAGAAGAGCCCGATCAAGCCCAGTTACACGGGGATGGTTTTGCAGCCGTCGCCCTCTGGCCCGCAAAATCGCCGCCGCTTTGTTCACGATCTGGCCGCGCTCGACTCGCAAGCCATGTTCGACGGCGGATGGCTCCTGCCCATGGGCCAGGAGGACGCGATCCGCGGCATGGTGGCCGCATACCGCTCGTTGCCGACCGTGCCCTTCCGGCAGGTGATCGATCAGCAATCGTCGTCGCAGCCGGTGACTTTTCGTGCGGGAACTTACTCCAACCGCACGTATTTATACGTGGTCAACGACGCCCCATTCCGCGTCACCGCCCGGATCCACGTCGATACGCAATCCGGCTGCCGCTTGGAAGAACTGACCGGCCTGCGAAAGGTTCCGCCGCTTAAATCCGATCCCGAAGGCGGAATGTATTGGGAAATCCAGTTGGAACCCTACGATCTCGTGGCCGTTTCGTTAAGCCAAGCGAATACCCAGGTCTCGCGTCCGCAGGTCACTTTGCCCAAAGCGATCGAGCCGGCCTTGGTCCGCCAGATCGGCCAATTGGGCGTCCGGGCGGCCGCCTTGCGCAACCCGCCCCCTTTGGACGTGCTGGAAAATCCCGACTTCGAAAAACCATCCGACACGCGCAAGGGCATTCCCGGCTGGTCGGCCACCTCGTTCGACGGCGTAAGCGTCCAACTCGATTCCACCGCCCCTCATGGCGGCAAGCAGTCGGTGCACATCGTCAGCAACGGACCGGTGGCCTACCTTAGGAGCCGGCCCCTGCCCGCGCCCACTACGGGCCGGGTTTCCATGTCCGTTTGGCTCCGCATCGCCGACCCCAATAAACAACCGCCCCTGCGCCTGGCCCTGGAAGGCAAAATAAACGGACGCGATAAATATAGTTTCGCCCCCGTCGGCCGCTTACCCGACGGAAAACCCGCCGGTGTGAACTTAAGCGACCAATGGGCCCAATACATCTTCCAGGTCGACGATCTGCCCCTGGAAGGCATGTCGTCGATGCGGGCCAGATTCGACCTGATGGGGCCCGGTGAAGTCTGGGTAGACGACGTGAAACTCTGCAATCTCGCCTTCAGCCTGCCGGAAATCATCGAACTCTCGAAACTCATCACCCTGGCCGACGCGAAACTGCGCAACGGCCAGGTCTATGATTGCATGCACTTGCTGGAAGGCTATTGGCCGCGCTTCCTGGACGAAAACGTCCGCCTGCCCATGGAAAATCCCCTCCCGCCGAAATCCGCCGCCGGCCTGGCCGATCAGCCCGCCGCGCCGACTCCCGCCGCCGAAGAGCCCCCCGCCCAAAATGCCGACCACACCGGATGGCTTAACCGCGTGAAATCGATCCTGCCGGAAAAACTGCGATTCTAAAACCATTCAGGAGGCCAGACATTCTTGTCTGGCTCGGGGTTCAGGGTTCAGGATTCAAGATTCGGCATCTTCGTTTAGCCCCGGAACTTGCTCCGGGAGTTATTTCACCCATTTCCTGCGTGTGATACGGCATTGAACTCCGTACTGCGTACTTCGTACTGTTGCGTTCATGACTTCACTTTTTTCGCCCAAGCATAAAACATCATGACTAGAGCAGCGCCGAGGAGAATAACTGCGTTCGGTTCAGGAACGGGCGTGATCGCATCGCCCAGGGGCCCGCCGGGAATGGCCTGGATGACAACCGTCGCCCCGCTGCCGATAGTCAGCGTGCCCTGACTGATTGACGCCGCAGTCAGGCTTGCGCCAGTGTCTACTCTTGTTATTCCGCTTCCCGAAATCGCGCCGACTACGTTCGCACCGTTAACAACTTCAAACGTCGCCAATGAGGCGGTGCTGATATTGAGGTTAGCCTTGTTTATAGGCGTTGTCTTGAAGGTGGCCGTGCCCGACTGGACATCGATAAGCGACGTGCCGCTTGCGCCAATGCCATGGGCGATTTCCAGCGTGCCGCCCTTTATAATAGTGTCTCCGCTATACGTATTGAGGGCATTGAACGTCAATTTTCCAGTGCCGAGTTTTGTTAATCCGCCGCTGCCGCTATTGCCTATCGGATTGCCCAGCGTGATGTTGTAAGTCTGAGTGTCGAGTGTGGCCCCTCCGGCTTGAAACGTCATCGTGCGCACCGATGGATCAAACGCTGCTCCAAACTGTAATCCGCCGCCATTGAAATTCAGCGATGTGCCATTGCCGAGATTGTTTAAAGCCGCGGCTCTGATCAAACCGCCATTGAAGTTGACGGCTCCCGTAAAAGTACTGGTTACGCAAAGTATTAATATACCTGACCCCTGTTTATCTAGACCGCCTGCGCCGGAAAACGAACCATTAAACTGGCCCGCAGAATTGGGAATGTCAATTTTAGCATTACCGCCAATGCCGGTTAATATTATTGGTATAGTAATATAAAAAGGTCCTTTGAGCGTGCCGCCCCCAAAATTAAAAGTAGCATTTCCGTTTCCCTTGTTAATTTGGCTGCAGATTAGAGTTCCACCGGTTAAGTTATAGGTTCCGCTTGAACCTGATTCTTGGCCAAGCGTGAGAAATGCGACTTGATTAACCCCTCCAGATTGATTGAAGACACCTGAACCTAAATTACCGATTACTTCTATACTAGATCCTGGAAGGCCGGATAATTGTCCTTCGCCGCTCAAGTTGTATGTGCCATTG
>JBEKZY010000021.1:0-27848 GCA_049509395.1 Thermoguttaceae bacterium
ACAACACTCCACGAAGCGGCGCACCTTCTTGACCATAACAAAAAAATCAGTGCTTCGTCAGAATGGTTGCAGATCTGGCGGGATGATGTACGCCGTGGAACAGTATTTAGACACAATGCCCAGTGCGAAGACCCCGCCGAATATTTTGGGTGCCAGTTTGCAAATTATTGGCGGTTTCCCGAATCTAGAGAAGAAATGAGCTTGGCGGTGCAAAAGTTTATGCAAAATTTGCCGAATTGGTTTGCGTGATGCCCTCCTAGGACGCCCTGGCCGGGAAGTGATTATATTGCTTCCCGGCTGGAGGCGGGTTTGAAAACCATGATTTTAGAACTCATTGAAGCCCTGCTTATATCCGCATTGAACCGACCCCAAAAGTCGGATACCCCGGTCCGCTATTTATCATTGGAGGAAAACGAATCGGCCGGCCGGCTGATACTTCCAACCAAAGAAACCCAATCCGCCTACGGATTATCGAAAAATGAAACTGATTTTCTATCTCTATTTCCATTTTAGAAAGGAACACTTTTATGTTATCTGATGTACTTTTAGACGCTGTATCTCAAATCGAGGATTACGAGGAAGAGGAAGAAAAAAGGGCGAGTTTTGTGTATAAAAGGCAAGACGAATTAATTCGCAGGGTTAAACTCGACATGCTCATTCTGGAATTAATTGTAAGTGGTGAATTGCCTCCCAGTTTCAATTTTGATAATTTGCGAAATAAAGTTATTGCAATGGCGTCCAACTATCGCCCCCAAGAATTCAGTCACGTTTTTCGGAAATGCATTGCCGATCTGTGCGATAAAAATAATCTGCAATGTCTTTTCCAGGCCGACCGCGATCAAAGGAGATTACTTGAGCAAACGGTATAACGCCCATGAGAACGGCCAGAGAATTTTCCGCCATTGCCCGAACGATTCGACGTCGTGGATTGCCCGCCGACGTGGAAGTCCGCCGAGTGTTGGACGATGCTTGCCATTTAATCCAGGACGGCCGGCAGTCTATCGGCTTGCGGCTGGCCGCGGCGGAGGTGGTTGCGGCGGCGATGCAAAGAATTAGGTTGACGGAACCGGAAACCATCGGCCCGGGCGTGCGTGGGTGAAAAAAATAGCTCTCCCCCAAGTTGTGGGAAAGCTATTGCCATCGGCCCGCGTGCTGGGTGAAACCAGAAACCTTCCCCCAAGTTGTGGGAAGCCTATCCTTTGGCCCGGGTTGCCGTCGGTATGCACATCGAGAAGGCATATAGGCCGGTAGCTGAGGCAAAGAAAAAAAGCGGTGAAAGCAATGATGGTTTGGCGGGTGGCCGAGGTAAAACTAAAAACCTTCCCCCAAGTTGTGGGAAGGTTTCTGCTGATCCACATGCACACGAAACGGTCGCCATTGCTGCCGCTGCCGTTGGTATGGGGAAAACAACTTACGAAAAGGCATGTATAAAACATCGACCAGGTACATCGGAACGCAACACAAGCGAAACTGGAAGGCCGATTCGGAAGTTATGGTCATGTCATGCAGATAAACTGCACCTTAAACGCTGAAAAACGCTTCCGATGTTCCCAATGGTCAAAAGTACCTAAAACCGGCAACCCCTCGAAATCCCTCGATAAGATACTTGGGCCGCGGCGCCAGAATGGATATTTGCGGATTACCTTTTGGCGTGATCCCCGATCTTGCGGTAGAGGGAAAGGGTATTTTTTGAAAAAGCTGGTATAGGGGGTATACTAGCTTTATTTCCCCTTCCACCCTTCTTTCCTCTTTCAGATGCCGTGGGCGGTTTCAGCCATTCCGCCAGCTTGGCGATAATCAGCAGTTTGCCGTGATCCTCGACGCCGATCTCCTGCCCGATGCCCACCGCAAAGCCGGCGAGACATTACAGGCAATGAAGGAACGAAGGGAACTAGCAACACAAAAAAATGGACGCCCCCCTAAAAAAGTAGGACAGCTTGTCATACTTAAATTAGAGGATATTGGCTTGACCATCAAGCAATCCTCTCGTTACCAAATGGAAGCCTCCGTACCCGACGATCTCCTCCTCGACGCCCCCGCCGTGGTGATCCTCAACGGCGCGATCCGCATAAACATCCTCGACGGCCGGCGCCCTCGACGGCGAAACCCTGCTATCCATCGGCATTATTGAGGTTTCGGGGTTTCGTCCGTAAGAAGGCGGCCGGAAGTGGAAGGCCCGATGCTCATGGTGATCGACCGGCAGCCGGGTTTTCTATGTACTAACCAATTGATGGAAAAATATTTTTTCGTGGTAGGAACGGGGTAGGAATTGACCATCGGTCGGAAAACGACCAATAAACAAGCCTTGTCGTAACTCTTTGCTACATAAGTCTTTATCTTAGCTGGGAAATAAGGATTCGGACTTAGGAAAAATGTAAGTGGGCATATTCCCGATTGCATAATCTGCATGATATGTTATAGTATACATATATACACTATAATTGAGAACTGATTCTTAAAGGGGGTGGAAAATGTTGGCCGATTTAACCCTTGAAGAAATATCAGCGGGCTTGGATGCCGCGATCGAGGAAATCCTCGCCCAATGTCACTGGGCAGAACCGCCCGTCGATGCCTTTAGCATCGCGCAGACGCTGGGAATAACCGTGGCTTTGGACGATTGCCAGGCGGGCCGGGCAAGGTACGTGCGACTGAGGGATCGAAACGCATCCCTGCCTAAAGCGACGATATTATTACGGTCCGATCCGCGCTTGGAACGCCGGCAATGGGCCGTAGCCCACGAAATCGGCGAACACGCGGCATATCGCGTATTCAATCGCTTGGGCCTTGATCCGTGCGAATCGTCCCCTCGCGCCCGAGAGCAAATCGCCAATCAACTGGCGGGCCGTTTGCTCATTCCTTCTCTTTGGTTCGGCGAGGATGCCGCCGCATTGAACTGGGATTTATTGGCACTTAAAGGTCGATATTGCACCGCCAGCCACGAGTTGATCGCCCGGCGAATGCTCGAATGTCGCCCGGCTGTGATCATTACCATTTTCGATCAAGGCCGAATAACATTTCGCCGCGGCAATCTTCCCGGCCGAATTCCGCCGCCATCCGCGGCCGAATGGAGTTGCTGGCGCATGATCCACGAAAAAAACCGGCCCCACGCGGAATATGACGGATTGAACTCTATTCTCGGCTGGCCGGTGCATGAAACAGATTGGAAACGAGAAATTCTGCGTTATGAATCGGCGGGATCCGATGAGTAGGCATATTTAGCCCCCGTGTTTTCACGGGGGGGCAAAATACATGGAGGGCTAAATATCAATTTCAGGTAAACGTTAACGAATCGCCAACTGCGACCTCTCTTACGGGAAAAGGCTAACGGATTGTCACCTGTTGGACTGTTTCATCGCTTGACCGCTGCCGGAGGGCTGGCCGCCCTGGAGCGACTGTTGCAGCGCATTGAACTGTTCCGAAAGGGCCAACAGGCTCGCCTGGATCTGACGCAGAGTAGCGCCGCGGGTGGCCCTGATCAATAGAACCGTACAAACGGCGGCCACCAGCATGATCGCGAGCAACACCAAGATTCCCCAGACGGTTACAAGCAGGATCATATACAGTATGTGGCATTGCTCTACCGCTAGCATTGCAATTCTGGCCAGTGGATCCGGCTTGGAGGATTGCGGTTCCAGCTTGGAGATGTCCGAATACATCGCGGGGATGCCTTTCCGTAACCCGTTCATTTCGGGCATGACCTTTATGTAGTACCAATAGGCAGATAGGCAGATCCCGATGACCGTTAACAGGAACAATCCGCTCGTCGCCCACGTAAGGATACGGACCCGCCGCCGATCGCGGCGCAAGACCTCCTTGGCGACTTCCCGTGCCTCGGCCGACGAAGTCGGCATCCGACTGTCGATAGCCCGCAAAGTATCCACAAGGGCCTTTTTCTCCGCCGATTGTTCGTGATTAGCGTTCATTTTGATCTCCTGTGTTCGATCGCCTGGCGCAGGGCCGACTTGGCGTAGTACAGCCGCGACCGGACTGTGCCGATTGGACAGCCTGTCACCTTGGCGATCTGTTCGTAGGTCATGTCTTCCAAAAACCGCAGCACCAGGATTTCCCGCTGCTCCGGGGTGAGTTGGTCCAGGCTGGCGTGAATTTCCTGGGCGTCTTCCCGGCGGAACTCGTTGTCTTGCGATGGCTCCTCGACGACATCCGAAACATCCAGCAAACGCTCGGGCGGGCGCCCCCGCCACTGGACCGACGCCTTGTCTCTGGCGATGCGGTAGAGCCACGCCGTCAGCGCGGCCGGATCGGCCAGTCGCGGCATCGCCCGGAACACGGCCAGCCAGACCTCTTGGAGCACGTCCTCCGCGTGGTCCGCGCGCGGAAGAATGCGGCGAAGATAGTATCGTAGCCGCGAATGGTAGCGCGCGACCAGTTCTTCAAACGCATCTTCATCGCCGGCCTGACAGCGTAGGACCAAAAGCTGCTCGTGCAGTTGTTCGGCTGCATCGGTCATCAAGCGATCTTAACCTGGAAAACCTGGCACTGCCCGTATATCAGGTTGCGCGCCGCGGGCAAGAAGTTCAATTAGTGAATCTTCATATCCCCAATTCCTCTTTCACTTTTAGGAACGCGTCCATGGCGAACTGAAGGTCGTCCGGCGTGTGGGCGGCGGAGATTTGCACACGGATGCGGGCTTTGCCTTGGGGGACTACCGGATATGAAAAACCAACAACATACACGCCGCATTGCAGCATGGCGTCCGCCATGCGAGCGGCAAGGGCCGCGTCGCCCAGCATGATCGGGCAGATGGGATGCACTCCAGGGGTGATCTGGAAACCGCGCTCGGCCATGCCTTGGCGGAAGATTTTGGTGTTGGCCTCCAAGCGGTCGCGGAGTTCGGTGGATTCGGAGAGCAAATCGATGGTTTTCATGGCCGCACCGATGATGGGAGGCGGAACAGAGTTGGAAAACAGATACGGCCGGCTCCGCTGCCGGAGCATATCGATAATTTCCTTTCGCCCGCTGGTATATCCACCGCTTGCCCCGCCCAATGCCTTGCCCAGGGTGCCTGTGAGAATGTCGATGCGATCCATTACGCCGTGATATTCGTGCGTGCCGCGTCCGCGCCGGCCCAAAACACCCACGGCGTGCGAGTCGTCGACCATTACCAGTGCGCCGTATTTATCGGCCAATTCGCAAATGCCCGGCAGGTTTGACACGATGCCGTCCATGGAGAAAACTCCGTCGGTGGCAATGATGATGAATCGGGCGCCTGAGGCCTGCTTGAGTTGGGCCTCCAGATCGGCCATGTCGTTGTTTTTATATCGATACCGCTGGGCCTTGCAAAGCCGGATGCCGTCGATGATGCTGGCGTGGTTCAGTTCGTCGGAAACTACGGCGTCTTCGGGGCCTAAAAGAGTTTCAAACAGTCCGCCATTGGCGTCAAAACATGAAGAGTAAAGTATTGTATCCTCAGTTCCCAAAAAACCGCTGATTTTTTGTTCCAATTCCTTGTGGATCTGCTGCGTGCCGCAAATGAATCGCACGCTGGCCAGCCCGTATCCCCAGCGGTCCAGGGCTTCGTGGGCGGCGCGGATTACTTCGGGATGATCGGCCAGACCGAGATAGTTGTTGGCACAGAGGTTCAAGACGCCTTCGCGCTCCATTGGCGAGGAAGGGGACGGTCCCATTTTCTCTTCGAGAAAATCGGGACAGTCCCCCAAGACGGAAACCCGCGCTCGCTGGGGACTGGTGATGATCCGCTCGGCTTTGTATAGGCCCGTGTTGCGGATTACTTGGAGTTGATCGATGAGAAATTTTTTCATATTACCAAACATTGGATATGTGCCTTCTATTCCCCTTTCCAGGTCAGGATCACCTTGCCGGAGTTTCCAGAACACATGGCAGCGAAGCCTTTTTCAAAATCGGCGTAATTATAGCGGTGGGTGATTACCGGGTCGATATCCAGGCCGCTTTGGATCATTACGGTCATTTTATACCAGGTCTCGTACATTTCACGGCCGTAGATACCCTTGATGGTGAGCATGTTGAAGATCACGGTGGACCAATTGATGGACATTTCCGCGGCCGGGATGCCGAGCATGGCGATTTTTCCGCCGTGACACATGTTGGCCAGCATATCGCTGAACGCGGCCGGATTGCCCGACATTTCCAGGCCCACGTCGAAGCCTTCCTTCATTCCCAGTTGTTTTTGCGCATCGCCGAGAGTTTGTGTGCGGACGTCGAGGACCAGCGAGGGCTTGACCTTTCTGGCCAGTTCAAGGCGGTATGGGTTCACGTCGGTGATTGCCACGTAGCGCGCTCCGGCGTGGCGGACTACGGCCGCAGCCATGATGCCGATCGGTCCCGCGCCGGTAATGAGCACGTCCTCGCCCAGCACCGGGAAGGTAAGCGCGGTATGCACGGCATTGCCCAGGGGGTCGAATATTGCCGCCACGTCGCGGGGAATGGATGGATCGTGATGCCAGACGTTGGTCATGGGCAGGGAAATATATTCGGCGTATGCGCCGGGCCGATTCACGCCGATGCCCAGGGTTTCCTTGCAAAGATGGCGCCGGCCGGCCATGCAGTTTCGGCAACGGCCGCAAACCACGTGTCCTTCGCCGCTGACAATGTCGCCTAGGCGAAAATCCTTGACGTTGCTGCCCATATCGACGATCCGGCCGACAAACTCGTGCCCTACCACCAAAGGGACGGGAATGGTCTTTTGCGCCCAGGCGTCCCAGTTGTAAATGTGGACGTCGGTGCCGCAAATGCCCGTGCGCAGGACCTCGATCAGCACGTCGTTGATGCCGATTTCGGGCCGTAGCACATCTTCCAGCCACAAACCGGGTTCAGGTTTGCTTTTGACCAGGGCCTTCATTTTTTGCATGACAGGTTCCTTGAGTGGGTGGTATTTATTACAATTCCAATTCAAATCTGCGTTACGGCGTTTAGCCGAGTTGCATATTTGATAGTGAAAAATTATCGTTTATCGTGGATCACAAAACTTCAAGCGGTTTTATGGGGTAATTAATATGGATTAATTCTTGGAGAATTTTACATCAGGCAAAATGTTTGAACAGTGGCAGAGGCGAATTTTCACATCATTTTGCGCGATGCAAGAATTCTTCCACTTCCTGAAGTGTGGGACAGCCGGCTTGTCCGCCGCGCTTAGTTGCTTTTAGCGCCGCCGCCGCCGAGGCTAATTCCACGCACTCGGCCGGCGATTTACCCCATGCCAGGGCCGCCGAATAAGCCCCGTGAAATACATCACCGCAGCCGGTCGTATCGATTACCTTTACCGGACCAGCCGGACAATGAAGGGGTTTTATAAAACCTTCGACTAAAAACCAACTTCCCCGGGCCCCGCAAGTCACCACTACCGCCCGGCGTTTTGGCGTCCACATGGCTAAAGTCGCCTGGTCAGGTTCGTTTTTTTCGGTCAATTCCGCGGCGAAGCGGGCCGAAATCACCAGATGATCGACCAGTGCCAGCAGTTCGTCGAAATTGCCTTCTGGTTTGCGTTCGATATCGGCTACGACTGCCACGCCGCTAAGACGGGCGATGCGCGCGGCGCGAATCGTGCCTTCCAGGCCGTGATGATCGACCAGAATAACGCGGGCGGAACGAATTAATTCAGCCGGGGGCGACTGGGCATCGGCCCCGATATCTCCGCCGAGCGACGCGAAAACGGTCCTGGTTTTATGATGCTCATCGACGATGATCGTGGAATGCGCCGGTCGAGCCGTGGCGCGCCGCACGCAATGGGTAGTATCGATGCCCTCGCGGGTGAAACAATCCAACACGTATTTGGACAACTCGTCATTGCCCAACAATCCGACATACGCGCAGGATGCCCCCAATCGAGCGGCTGCAACCAGTGCGGTGCCGGTCAGCCCGCCGCATTGGCGCAAACGATGGCGGACTCGAACTTTACTCTCCGCCGGCGGATAATCATCGACATATAGAAGATCGTCCACCGCAACCGCGCCAAAACCCAAGATGTCGAATATCGGCGTTGTCATTTCCGACTGCCGTTATGCGCGAATGGCTACCGGGGTGAGTTGTTCGATGGCCTGTTCCGCTTCCCGTCGAACCCTGGGATCCTCGTCATTCAAAAGATGTAAAATTGCCGGCACTGCCGTTGCCGCTTTTGTGCCTTGCATGCGCAATGCGCCTGTAGCATTACGGCGTACCCGCGGATCTTTGTCGCCAAGTTTTTCGATGAGTTTCCGGATAAGCAGCAAATCGAGTTCTCTGGAAGTCTTCATAACCGGGCCTCTAAAAGAATTTATCTGTTTTGCTTATATCGACTTGAGATGCCTGCCGGCTTGCTGCTTGATGCACAGATTTAATCAAAAATAGATAAAATGCGAAGAAAGCGCAGTGATCAACAACTATGCCGGCCCCAGAATTGGCCGAATATCTTAGATTATTAAAAAACTCTTTTTTATAGTTATTGCTTTCGCAAAATACCCAATTGCCGATAGAGATTTATTTAATTCATTGTACTTGCTTGTTTTCTAAGTTGCCAATCAAATGTAATTCTCCCCAATAAAATAATATTCGAATCCCTCATAAAAGCGGATACCCAAAATAATGGTGCAATTGCTATAGCCAGAAGTATGGAGAATGGAATTTTTTGGTCTTCGCTTTTTCCCCACAAAAAAACAGGGCGGCCGGCGCCAAGCGATTTGATGCCCAAACATTTTCAGTTGGGAAACCACAAAGCTTTGCCGCCAGCCGCCCTGGCTGTTACTTATGTTGGGGCAGCAGTTTAACTGCTGCCCCAACATTGTATTTTTATTCCGCGCTGAATTTATGTACCGTGGAGTGTTTATAGGTTTCGCCCGGGCGGAGAACTGTGCTGGGGAAAGACGGCTCGTTGGGCGAATCGGGATAATGTTGAGTTTCCAGGCAGAAAGCGGCGTTTTTTTGGTAGGTTTTTCCGCCGGCGGTGATCGTGCCGTCGAGGAAGTTGCCCGTGTAGAACTGCACTGCCGGCTCGGTAGTATAGATTTCCATTACCCGGCCGGTTTTGGAATCGTCTACTTTCGCAACCAAAGTTAATGCGTCTGTGCCTTCTTTTTTGTTCAGCACATAGCAGTGGTCGTACCCGCCCGGATCGCCCCCGACCTGATCGATTCGGGAGCCGATAGTGTTGGGGGTAGTGAAATCCATGGGCGTGTCTTTGACGGACTTGACTTCGCCTGTTGGAATTAAACCCGTATCAACAGGCAGATAACTGTCCGCATTCAGCATCAACACTTCGCCGAGGATGTCGCCCGATCCAGCTCCGGACAGGTTCCAATACGTGTGATTGGTAAGATTGACTACGGTGGGCTTATCGGTCGTGGCGGTATAATCCATCTTCAGTTCGTTCTTATCGGTGAGGCTGTAGGTGACTTGCGCTGTAAGCGTTCCGGGATAACCTTCATCGCCGTCGGGGCTGACATAAGTGAACTTCACGCCCACCGAATCCTTGCTCTTGACCGGCTCGGCCTTCCAAACCACTTTATCGAATCCTTTCAGACCGCCGTGCAGGGTATTTCCGTGGTCGTTTTGCGCAAGAGTATATGCTTTGCCGTCAAGCGTGAACTTGCCCTTGGCGATGCGGTTGCCATAGCGGCCGATAGTAGATCCGAAATACGGCGTGCTTTTGTCCATGTAATCTTTCAGCGAATCGCGGAACAGGGCCACGTTTTCGAGTTTGCCGCTGCGGTCGGGCACTTCCACGTCGGTGATGGTGGCGCCGTAAGTAATGATCTTTACCTTCAAGCCATTGGCATTGGTCAGCGTGTAAAGGTCGACAGCCGCGCCGTCCGGCATTTTGCCATAGGGTTCTTTCTTGACGCTCATTTTATTCTCGCTCTCGATTGTGCTAGGGGTGGTTGGGGAAGAGGTTTCGCTCGCATTTTCCGGCTCTGTTTTCTCTCCTGTCGCGGAGGTGGTTTGTTCCTCCGCGGAAGAAGCGTTAGCCGGGGGCTGGGAAGTTGCCGAGGACGATTTTTTCGGTTGCTCGCTGCAACCCGAACCGAGCAACAATGCCCCGCTTATGGCGAACGAAAGCCACCATTTCCAGGATTTTTTCATAACCTTCTCCTTGTTGTTATAAATTAATTGCGCGGCGACTCGCTGCCTACGCGCATGTTACTTAGCACCTCTTTGCTTTTTTTCGCGTCGGCGTTGGCCGGGTCGAGATCGAGAACCTTGTCGAAGTCGGACAGGGCCCGATCCAAATCGCCGAGCTTGTAAAAAGCATAACCTCGATTAGCATACGCCGGAATATATTTAGGATCAAGCCGGATGGCCTGGGTGTAGTCTATCAGGGCCTGTTCGAGATTGTCTTTCTGCCGGAAAGCCAGACCGCGATTGTAATACGCCTCGGCATAACGCGGATAGAGCTTGACAGCCTGATCGTATTCGGCAATGGCCTTGTCTAATTCGCCTTTTTTATGCAGGCCGATCCCCGCTTTAGAGTGCGATTGAGCCTCGTCCTTGGCCTTTTGCAGCGTCTCTTCCAAACCATCGACCGCCTTGCCGCGTTTATCCTTGTCATCAGGCCGGCCCCAATTTTTATATTCATCGGGCGACAGGGCATTTATACCGATAACTTCCTTGTATTCCAGCAGCGCTTTTCCCGGGTCGTTTTTGTCCAAGGCGATCATGGCCTTTTGAAAATGGGCCTCGGCAAAATGACTGTCGGATTTCAGCGTCAGATCGTAATCGGCTATCGCCTTGTCAGTATCGCCTTTTAAATAATTGGCGTAACCGCGGTAATACAAGGCCTCGGGATCGTCGGGCGAGAGTTGGATGGCCTTTTCCAGATCGGCCAGTGCCAATTCCGTGCTGCCTTGGTACAGCAGGGCATGGCCGCGCTCGCGAATAGCTTGGGAATAATTCGGATCGAGGCGCAAGGTCTCGTTGAATTCGGCCAGGGCTTTATCGGTTTCGCCCTTGCCCAAAAGGGCGTATCCCCTGGTGAAATGGAAGGATGCCTCTTGGGGCGACATTTTCACGGCCTTGTCCGCATCGGACAAAGCGGCGTCGAATTCCTTTTTCATGGCATAGGCGTTGCTGCGGTCGCACCAGGTTTCGGGATCCTGGGGTTCGAGTTTTATGGCCTTGGAAAAGTCGGCGATGGCCCGATCCCAGTCGGCCAACTGCGAAAGCGCGGCCCCGCGGCTGGCGTAGGCGGCGGCGTCGTTGGGCGCCAGGCGGATGGCCTGGTTCAGATCGGCCAGGGCGGCGTTTGTATCGCCCGTTTGCAGGCGGACAAAACCGCGATCACGGTATGCGTCGGCGTAATTTGGCGACAGGCGGATGGCGGCCGTATAGTCATCGAGCGCTTTATCGACCTCGTTTTTACGGAAATAGGTGAATGCCCGATTGAAAAGTATCCTGGCGCCCTTTGGCTCCAACTGGTTGGCGGTATTGAAATCGGCAAGAGCCTTGTCGAAATCTTGTTTGCCGGCATAGGCCATGCCCCGGTCGCAATATGCGGCGGCATATTTTGGATCGGCCTGGATTGCCTTATTGAACAGGCCGATGGCCGCATCGAAGTCGCCTTTATCCAAAGTATCCGTGCCTTGCTTATAAATATCGGCGGCTGGACTGGCGGCCTGAACATCGGCGATTTTTCCCATTCCGGGCAGATCTGGGAATTTTCCCATGCCCGGGGGCTCGGGAATTTTTCCCACCCCGGGCTGATCGGTTTTTGATTTATCAGCGTCCTGAGAGCGCAGAGCGCCTCGCAGCCGGAGTCGCAGTCCGCCTTCAGGAGGTTTGTTGGCATTGGCATCTGTTGAATCGGGCGGCTGGGTCCCGTCCGCACCGCGGAGACTTGAGCCCAATCGGCTGCGCGTGGCTTGGGACCAGGCCGCCGTGTCCATCAAACCAACCACGGCCAGTGCGAGTGCCAAAATCGTACAATTTTTATATATTTTTCGCATAACAGTTCCCTCCATGTGGACCATTTATGAACGATTTTCCATTAAATGCCCAGTTTATCAGCTCTGATTAGAACTGCAAGGGCGAAGGCCGGGACGCCCTTTGCACGTGTTGATTTTTTATGTCAACGATGCACACCCGAAGTGCCGTTGGTATCGGAAGTTATGACGAGCGTTGAAAACGGAACTTAAAGCCTTCCAAAATAGGGGCGTTCCGCGAGTTGCCTTACTCAACACAAGAAGGAAGATGAGGGTGCAATCTGGTTAAAATAGGTAATCCAAGTTGATTATCAATGTGGTAATAGGTTGTAAAAAGTGATTAGTATTGGTATACGAAATCGCTTGGCCTAATTTACAGTGGGAAAAATGGATTCGTACAAACATGGTTAATAACCGGTTTATGCTTTGAGTTAATAGTCTGAGTTTTGGATAAAATAAGGGTTTGATAATTTGCCCCGGAGGGGCTTTGTCGTATAGCCGGCGGCGTTAGCCGCCGGAAATATAGAGTATGCACAATACAAAGCCCTGAAAGGGCGACATTAAATCGGAAAACGTCTCTCAATGTCGCCCTTTCAGGGCTGGATCTGCTGTGCTGATCGATACCAGGGACTCACGTCCCTGGCTACACGGCCAAGTCCCTCCGGGACAATAGACAGATGCAATAAGCCATACTCAGGTTAATATGTGGAAGGATTGTAGGGTGCGTGAAACGCACCGCCCAATAAATCATGGTGTGTTTCACACACCCTACAAATTATTGTGATTTGGAATCGGATTTGGATTTTTCCGTTTTTGGCGGGCTGATCCACTTGATTCGGCGGATCGTGATTTTGTCGCCTTCGATGGGCAGGGGGCGGAAACCAAGTTGGTAATCGTCTAATTCAAGAATTAATCTCCGGGTATTCTCTATCGGCCTTATCAAGGGGGGCAGGACGGAGTTGGGATAATTACGTATTGTATCATCGAGTTTTTGCCGTTTCTGGGCGCCATTTACTATTCGGTCTATTTCAGCGCGTTTTGCGTCCAGGCCGCGTAGTTCAATTTCGGCGGTGACTCGGGCGGTTTCGATCTGATCCTTTCGGGCTGCTGGCATGTTTCCAGACTTTGCCAACATCTCTTGGCAGGCTTCTATCCGCGCCTTGATTCCTGCCAAATCGACTTCGAGCATCCTCCGCTGTGTTGTAAGACCGGTTAGGGCTTCATGAGTGATATCGGTGAATTCCTGGTATTTTTCCATTTCTTGCTGCGCCTTGGAAAGATCGGCTTGGGCATTTTTAAGCTTTTCGATATATTCCGGCAGCATCTGAACGAGTTTATTTCTTACATTCAGACATACTTTTTGGGCGTTGTAACATACATCCTTATCATAAACGTCGAACCAGGCCTCCACGCATTTTTTCGCTTCTTCGGCACTGGGATATAGCAAGCGAATCTGAACGTTTTCCGGATCGCCGTTTTGATCCAACGAGATGTTGTTTTCCACGAGAAGAAAATCTTGTTTGTCGAATAATGCGGCAATTATCTCGGGCGGCAAGGTGGATGAAAATACATTTTTTTCAAATGGGCGAAATGTGTCTCTTTGTCTGCCGATCAATAGCATATCTTGGCAAGTCGCCAAATCGCTGAGTTGTTTATATTCAGATGCAGACATAAAATTATTGCTGCCAGGACCGGAGCCGCGTCCGCCGCGACCCGCAGTGCTGGGGATAGTGATTTGTGATTGTCCGCCGAAGCTGCCAGGAAACGAAAGTGGTAGGTAACGTCTTAAACTGTCTAGTATGCTTCCATTGTTTAAACCAATTACATTACCAATTCGTATTGGTCCCGACATGTCCCCTCTCATTAAAAAAGTTCGATTTTCATAGTTGTTCTCATTTTTTGCGAATACAAAGCGGAACGTAACTACGTAATGCTGATCGAGCATTCCTTCTTGCACATTTCCCAAGGGTAGTGGGACTTCTTCCTCGGAAGCGTCGAACTTCAATTCCCGCTTGGGTATGACCGGTTCGTCGGGCACGGTGGGGATCGTTGCCATGGCCTGCTCGGGTGTGGTTGTTTGCGGGTTGACTTCAGGTTCAGCCGCCGATAATACGGCTGCCGCCAAAAACATAAACAATGATGGAAAGAATTTTTTAATACACATGAATGGGTTCCTTGAGTCAGAGTGTTTATACAGCGTGTTATAAAGACACGACATGTGGTTGGGGTTTTTTTGCGACTGAATTTCATAAAGCCGCGACCGATGCTTGCGGTTTTTTTGGGCCAAAGGCCCTTTCTTCTCCCAGCCCAGGGCAACGCCCTGGGGAGGCGGATACAATCAATCCTGATTCGGCCCAACGGGCCAACAATTCAATCGCCCGCCGGGGAACGGTTGGCCCTTTGGGCCGAACATATATTTTTTAATCTCCCCGGTACCCAGGGCGTTGCCCTGGGCTGGGAGAACTGCCACCCCTTTGGGGCTTAAATATTGGACATTTACTGGGACGTGGTCTGTTGTTTTTCGAGCATTCGCACGGCGGTTGTGCCGGCGTAGTTTTGTTTGAGGTAGTTTTCGGCATCTTCTTTGTATTGTGCCAATCGGGGTTGATCGGCCAAAAATTGCACGGACGCAGCCAGCCGGGCGGAACGTTCTTCACGGGCGATGTATTCCATAACGTCGATCTCTGCCTTGGGCTGGGGCGGACGATAAAACAGCAGAATTATTAAAACCGCACAGGCCGCAACTGCGCCGCCAATCCAGACCAACGTGCGGCGGGAAATTCTTCGCGTAACTGCAAGCGGTTTATTGCATACCGCAAACGGTTCACTGGTTGCCGCTTCGTTCCAAACCTCCCGGGCAAGGGCCAAGGAATGTTCCAGCAGGCGGAGTTCTTCGCGGCAAGCGGCGCATTGCGCCAGGTGGGCGGCGACTTGCCGGGTCTGGTCGGCCGACAGCACTCCGTCGGAGTAGTCCACCAGCAATAGCCGGATTTTACCGCAAGTGTCAGTCTTCATGGCGATATCCTGTTTGGTGGAGCCGGTCGGCCAATTTCTGTCGCGCACGGCAAAGCCGGCCGCGTACCGTGGACTCGGGCAATTGCATGAGTTGGCCGATTTCGCTTGAATCGAAATCCGCGAAATAACGCAGCACAAGGAGCGATCGCGTATTTGCATCGAGCGACTGCAATGCCTGATGCATTTGTTGCCGCTCCGCGTCGCGGGAGAGCGAATCGGCGGCGGGCGCGTTTGGGCCGCGGCGGTCGAACAGATGCGTCAGGGCAATAAACGCCCGGCGCCAGCGACCTGTTCGCCGGTGTTCGAGTCGGCAGCGGTTGACGGTTACTCGAATCAGCCATTTTCGCAAGTCCTCCCTCACCCTAGCCCTCTCCCGGAGGGAGAGGGGACTTCTTAGTGCCTGGGGACATTTTTCCCGCGCCGTAAGATACACTTCCTGGAGGATGTCGTCCGCGTTTGCCGCGCCTACGCCCAATGCCCGGACAAGACGCGATAATTCCGACCGAAGTTCCTCCCATGCCGCAGCCAGGTTCTCCGTTGCAGGTTCATGCACGGCGTTTTTATCCGGAAATAGGCTATTTAGCGGCATCGGCCGGGGCGGGAGGTAAACATCCGGGCAGTTTCATCGCGAAACCGCAAGCGGTTTTCGCTTCATATATATAATGCGCGAAGGCGGGTAAGTGTTTTGCATTATTTTATGAACAATCTGAATTTTAGCTAATATATGGTGATATTTTGCCCCGGAGGGGCTTGGTTGTGTAGCCGGCGGCGTCAGCCGCCGGTAAAGGGTCTAAGCAAATACAAAAGCCCTGAAAGGGCGATATTGAAGTGGAAAACATTTGTCAATGTCGCCCTTTCAGGGCTTGATCTGCCTGTCTTGACCTGTACCAGGGACTCACGTCCCTGGCTACACGACCAAGCCCCTCTGGGGCAACAGGCAGATTCGTTAAGCAAAACTCGGATTATTATTTTTGGCAGACTGGGCAGAAAAATGTAGATCGCTGGGCTTGCACGATGCGGACGATCTCGGGCGCGCCGCATTGCAGGCAGGGTTGGCCGGCGCGTTGGTAAACGCGGTGTTTATCCTGGAAATTGCCCGGTTCGTCGCGGGAGGCGCGATAAGTGCCGTCGCGGAGCGTGGATCCCTGATGGCGGATCGCCTCTTGCAGGACTTCTTGCATGGCTGCGCGGATGGCCGCCCAGTGGCGGGGTTTCAATTCGTTGCAGGGCCTGGCCGGATGGATGCCTGCGCGGTGCAACAATTCTGAGGCGTATAAATTCCCTACGCCGGATAGGGCATGCTGATCGAGCAGGGCCACTTTGATGGCCCGCCTGCTGCGACCGAGACGCTCCCTTAAAATTTCCGCAGTAATTTGCAGGGCATCGGGACCGATCCGCTCGGGACCCAGCGCTTCGCGGAATTGCCCGGGCGAAAACAGGCTGACTACGCCCAGCCCGCGCTGGTCCCAAAACAGCAGCCGAAAAAAGGGGACAGGCACTACACTTCGCTCAGAGCCAGTCCCCTTTTTTCTCGACCCGCCGGTCAACTGAAAAACCAGCCGAAGGTGTTTTCGATCGGGCGCGTTATCAAGCAGGATCAAGCCGGTCATGCGCGGCTCGATCACAATCGAATCATCGTTTTCCAATTGCAAAACAACCCGCTTGCCGATGCGGTGCACTGCGACGATCTTTTGTCCTTTCACGCGCCTGCAAAACTGGGACAATCGCGGATTGATCAAGATTGATTGCAAGGGGGAGTTGGGGCGTTTCAAATCGCTGATCCGGCAACCGATCACAGGCGCGATCCGCCGGCGCATGGTTTCGACTTCGGGAAGTTCTGGCATGTAGGGAATGTGTAAGGAGGGAAAAGGGGAAAGGGGGAAAAATGGGAAACAACGGACATCATTGACAAATGATAACCGGTTTTTCATTTTTCCGCCACTACGAGGTTCACGCTGAATTTTTGGGCGGGGGCTTTGTCTTTTTCCCAAGGGCGGAGGTACTCGAATTTGAGGGTTGCCTTTCCGGGTTTTGCGGCGATGAATTTGAAAACGAATGTTCCGCCCGATCCGACCCGGGGCGGGTCGTACTTGTCGGGAACATACTCGCCCTTGCCGTCGGCCTTCACCACCTCGCTCTTTAACTCGACCATGCGCCAATCAAAACCGGTGGTGGGATTCCCCTTCAAACTGATTTCGATTTTTTTCCCTGTTGCTGCCTTTATGGTCTTGCCGTCCTCGGCCGGGGTGAGCTTTATCGCGTCCCCATCTTTATCTTTTGGCTTATCCGCGGCCGGCAGGAATGAACTTGGACAAAAAAACATCGACAAACCGATGAATCCCGTCATTAGGCATTGCATAATATTTTTCATGGTTTACTCCTGAGAAATAGGATTAGAGTTTTTGTTATTACAAAACTTTGACGACCACGATGGTGATATCATCGCGTTGGGGCTGATTGCGGCAGAAGCCCTTTATCTCGTCGTGGAGCGATTGGATGATCTCTTGGGCCGGTTTCTGCCGCTCCGAGCGAATCACTTCCAAGGCCCGGGAAAAACCGAAACGCACCAGGCCGGGCGATTCGGACTCGACCACGCCGTCGGTGAAAAACGTGACCAGGTCGCCGGCGACCAATTTATATACCTGGGAGGAGGGAACGACGGTATCCTCGCGGATGCCCAAGGGCAGGCTGGTCGAATCCAAGACCGTTACGTTGATGCCGGTTTGGAGCAGATAACCGCGCTGCCCGGCGCTGGCATAGACCATTGTGCGGTTATGCGGATCGAGCCGGGCCATGGCCAGGGTGACAAAATGCAGTTCGGAGCTGTCGGCGGCAAGCACCCGATTGGCCCGGGTGAGAATTTCGCCCACGTCCGAATGTCCTTGCGCCAGAGTGCGGAGGCAGGCCCGGGTTTCGGACATGACCAGGGCCGGCCCCATGCCGTGACTGCTGACATCGCCCACGACCAGACCCAGGCAATCGTCGAGCATGGGGATGTAGTCGAAATAATCTCCGGCCGTGGCCTTGGCCGGATACAACGCGCCGGCGATTTCAAAACCTTCCAAAGCCGGGGCGTGGGCCGGATACAGGCGTTGCTGGATCACTCCGGCCGCGCGGAACTCTTCGGAAGTGTCCAGCAAGGCCTCCTCGGCATGATGGCGGCGGCTCCGCTCGATGGCATAACGCAAAGACCGCACCAGCAGCCGATCGGTCAATTGGCCCTTGACCAAATAATCCTGCGCCCCGGCTTGCACGGCTTTGACGGCCGCACGCTCGTCGCTCAAGCCGGAAAGCACGACGATAGGCACGTCGCCGGCATGGGCGTAAATCGAGAAAAAAGTCTCCAGGCCGTTGCTGTCGGGCAGACCGAGATCCAAGAGCACCACGTCGAACCGCTCCTCTTGGCAACGTTCGATGGCCGCCGAGAGCAATTCGACGTTCACAAGCTCGAACGGTCCGTACCAGCGGTCGCCAAGCAGGTTCTGCATGACGTAGACGTCGTCGGGATCGTCTTCCACCAGGAGAATTCTTACGCGTTCTTCGTCCATGTTAAGGGTGAATCAAAAATAAAATGTTCATTTTCGGGTCGAAGGGGACAATCCCCGTCATTCTTCCCCGATAGTTGGTTCCCCGGGAGGCAGTTCCACCACCTCGAACCAGTATTTGCTCAAAGTTTTGATAATTTCCACCCACCGGCGAAACGTGGTGGGTTTGGTAATAAACGAATTGACCCCCATGTCGTAGGAAAAGGCGATATCGTCTTCGACCGCGGAAGTGGTCAAGACGACGACGGGGATCCTCCGCAGTTGCGCATCGGCCTTAAGTTCACTAAGGGCTTCCCGGCCGTCTTTGCGGGGCATTTTAAAATCCAACAGTATCAGATCCGGTCGGGGCGCGGCTCGGCCGTTTTCGTACTCCCCGCGATGCCGCAGGTAGTCGAACAATTCTTCGCCGTCGCGAACCGTACGAAGATCGTGCGATTGGCCCGCCTCGCCCAGGGCGTCGCGGACCAACTGGCAATCCTCAGCATCGTCGTCGGCCATCAAAATCGTGCGCCTTTTGCCGAATTCAGCCATTAGTAAGGGTTCAGGGTTCAGGGTTCAGGGTTCAGGGTTCAGGGTTCAGGGTTTATGATACGAAAATTTAGGGTTCAGGGTTCGGGAAAATGCGAAACCGCAAGCGGTTTTACATGTTTACTCGGCATCCATTATTGTATTCGTCCTTTGTCATTCGACATTAGACATTTATATCGTGTGTATGCTATCGCTTTCTGATTTCCTCTTGGGGGGCATGACCGGCAGGAGGATTTCGAAGGTGCTGCCTTTTCCCGGAACGCTATGGGCGGTGATGGTCCCCTCGTGCTGCTCGACGATTCGCCGGCAAATGGCCAGGCCGATGCCGGTGCCTTCATATACGTCGCGGGGATGGAGGCGTTGGAAAATACCGAAAATTCGCGTGCCGTATTTCTCGTCGAATCCGATGCCGTTGTCTTCAACCAGGATGCGGCACTGCTGGTTGGTCAAACGGCCGGGCTTGCGATCTTCCCGCCCGGGTAAGTATCGTCCGGATACTTTGACCACCGGAGATTCATCGGCGCGATGAAACTTCAATCCGTTGGCGATTAAATTTTGGAATAGTTGGTGCATTTGCAGGGGATCGGCTTGAACGACGGGCAGTTTATCAACGTCCACGCGGCCGTTGACATGTTTTATTTGGACTTCCAAATCGGAGATAACCTCGGTCGCCACCCGGGCCAGATCGACTTGTTCGAATTTTTGTCCCTTGGTCGTCACCCGGCTGAGGGCCAGCAACCCGTCGATAAGGGATTGCATTCTGGCCGCGGCATTGTGCATGCGCTTGAGCGAATCGCGCCCTTCCTCGTCGAGTTGTTCCGCCTGTTTCAGCAACAGGCGATCGGAGAAGGTGCGAATTTTGCGGAGCGGCTCCTGCAAGTCGTGCGAGGCCACGTATGCGAATTGCTCCAGTTCGCTGTTGGAGCGTTCGAGTTCGGCCGCATAACGGGCCTGTTCGGCTTCGGCTTTTTTCCGGGCGCTTATGTCGCGGAAAAAGAAACTCATCACCGCGGCGTTGTGTTCCTGGCTGATGGTCATGGCCATTTCGGCGGGAAAACTCTCGCCGTTTGCCCGCACCGCGGTCACCTCGACCCTGCGGCCCAGGAGCGAGCCTTCGCCGGCGCCCAGATAGCGTTCGATGCGTTCCTGCTCGCCCGCCGCCATGCTCGAGGAAAACAAGACGTCCGTGGGTTTGGTGCCGATGATTTTATCGCGGGTATATCCGAAGGTTTGCTCGGCGGCCCTATTAAACTCGGTAATAATTCCTTCGTGATTGATGGTGATGATGGGATCTAGCGAGGATTCCAGAATGGCGTGTTTTCGGGCTTGCGATTCGGCCAGGGCTTGTTCTAAATTCAGGCGATCGCTTATTTCACGATGGATAATGGCCAAGGTCGTGGGCCGGTTCCCCTCTGGCGATTTCACCCGCAGCATGGTGGTTTGGACATCGATAAATTCGCCGTTTTGCAGGTTGCGCAGGCGGCAGGCCCCTTCCCATTGGCCGGTTTTATTGACCGCCGGCACCGCCGTGTCGCGGAGTTGGACCCAAGATTCGGGATCGTAAAAGTCGTGCAGACTGGCGGTCGATACATCCTGATCCGGCGCTAATCCCAGCATCCGCCTGCCGGCCGGATTCAGATAAAACGGCTCTCCATGCGAAGTGGCCAGGCACACGAAATCGTTGATCCCCTCGGCCATGGCCAGGAAGCTATCCGTGAGCCGGATGTCGAAGGCAGGAGAGTTTGGAGATAATTCGGTCATCGCAACCCCCCAAATTGATTGCCGGTTATGATCGACCGGCGTCAATGGGAACGCTTATCTGCTATTATAATTACAAACGAGGATAAAAAGCAGTGATAATCCGAAAGTACTTGCTTAAAGACATGGACAGTGAAATAATTACCCATCTTTGTATTATGCCTTTGGTTTAGCCGCTATGTTGGGGCAGCAGTTAAACTTTTGCACCAACATGGCGCCCCCGGTGTTGAATTTTTTAACTTATTTGAAAGGAAAAATTCGTGGCCAAAAAAGCCTCTGCCCGACACATTCTAGTTCCTACTAAAGAAGCCTGTGAAAAACTCAAAGCCGACCTCGCCGCTGGCGCCGATTTCGCTGAAACCGCTCGGAAACACTCGCAATGTCCCTCGGGCAAGCAAGGGGGCGATTTGGGCGAATTCCGTCAAGGGCAAATGGTGCCCGAGTTCGATAAGGTCGTGTTCAGCGACGAAATAGGCAAAGTACACGGTCCGATTAAAACCCAATTCGGCTATCATCTCATCGAGATTACCAACCGAACGGGTTAAGGGTTCTGATCTTAACGCCACGGCGCGACCGATGGTCGCGGCTTTATAGTTCGCGAATCCAAATATTGCGGAAGCGGACTTTGTTGTTGTGGTATTGCAACTGCAACGGCATCTTGGCCGCATGGGCCGTATATTTGGGCGCTTCGGTAAACGAAGTCGCGCCTTGCAGTTCGAAGTGATTCTGGACCAGGACGCCGTTTTGCAGCACGGTTATATACGCCGGTTTGGCGAGTTTGCCTTGTTCGTCGAATCGCGGGGCGGAAAAAACAACATCGTAAGTTTGCCACTCGCCCGGTTTGCGGCAGACGTTCACCAATGGGGGCTGTTGTTTGTAAATTGCGCCTGCCTGGCCGTCGGGATACGTGGGGTTATCGTAGGAATCGAGAACTTGCAGTTCGTACAGACTCATCAGGAAAACGCCGCTGTTGCCCCGTCCCTGGCCGCTGCCTTTGACCTCCTCGGGCGCGGCCCATTCCACGTGCAACTGGCAATCGCCGAAGGCTTGTTTTGTATGGATGTCATGCTTAGTGGTTATCACGTAGCCGTCTTGGACCTTCCAGTCATCGCCGTCGACCCATTGCGACATGTCTTTCCCGTCGAAGAGTACGATGGCGTCGCCCGGGTGTGTGCCCGGATCGCCGGGATCGACTACCTTGACTTCCGGCCATTTTATGCCGCTTAGATATTCCCTCACTCGTTGGGCGTATAATAGCGAACTTAGCAACAGCGCTGCGACGACGGCGGCCGAACTGATAATGGCTCGACGGCTCAATAAACTTTGCATAGAGGCGGGACAAAGACGCGGCATAGTTGAAGGCTCCTTGAGATAGAGGTTTAAAAGCCGGTTCTATTGTTGCGTTTTTTTCTTTGCAGGCGGCTTTTTCGGGGGTTTCTTGGGGGGTTGCTGGTCAGACCCGGGTTGAACGGTAGAGTTTTGGTTGTCATCCTTGACCTCGACCGGTTGCACGACGGGAACCTGGGTTGTAAATAACTCGACCTTGTTGTATTTGCCGTAGAGGATGAAGACCCTGTAGTGAATTTTGCCCTTATTTTTCAATGCCTGGTATAGATCGTTCAAATCTTGGAGGAACTCAACCGGTTTTTTCAGTTGTTCGAGAGTTTTGGTAGCCGCCTTTTTACTGGCGGAGCCAATGGCGGGATTATCGAGTGTAGCTTGCGAACTGGTTTGTTTCTTGAGATATTCATTGAGTATCTTCAAGGCTTCATTGGACTTGAACATTTTCTGTTGAGGTTCGGTAACTTTATTCAATTGCACCTGGGGAATTTCATAAATGGGGGTGGCTCTAATCTCGAGTTTTTGACCTGTTATTTCCGCGGAGATTTTCACCCAAAAACTGGCGAGTTTTGGGTCGGTGAAAGCCAGCGTTATTTCACTTTCGCCTTCGGGTTTTACTTCTATAGTGTCGCTCGGTTGCAGGGCATTAGGAGGAAAGGCGACGTCCCGGTCGGTGATTTGCACGCGTAAACTACCCGACTCCGGCGGCCATCCTATCTGATGAGCCACTTTCGCCGCGCCATTGTCCAGATCCAGCAACAGCGGCTCGACTTGCTTTGGACGGCATAATTGCACAAATTGCTGTTGGCCTTGGGCGAAAGCAAGTATCCCGCAATTTTTCAGAGCTTCGGCATAAGCGGAAGTTGCATTGGGCGTCCAATTAAACATGAGATTTCCGGCGACGAGCCTGAATTGGGCAATTTCGATCTGTCCGGTAGGATCGCCGTTTTCTTTAGACGCCGGTTCCACGTAAACCTGCCAAAGCGGCGACTGCCGGACAGGTATCATGATAATGGAATCGGAGGCTTTGACGGCCTTATCGCCGCCGATAAGCACAAGTTGTAAAGTCATTCCCGGGGACAATAGAACCTTGCCCAAAGACGCGGATTTTTGTGCGTTAGATAGTTCAGGCAAATCGACGCTGGTTGCCAAATCCTTCAGGGCGTCGGTCGATGGCGGCTCCGGTTGGGGCGCTGGCTGGGGTTGGGGTTGCGTATCGGGCTGAGGCGTAGGTTCTGGAGTCGGTTGGGGATTGGGCTCGATGGGCGGCTTTGGTAGTTCGTCGGGGGCTGGCGGGGGTTTTGCTGTAGTTTCTTCGCTGCCTTTTTTACCATTGCCGCTATCGGTCGTTGCTTTAATATCGCCGGTCTCTTTAGGCTGCGAACTGCTGTCCCCAGGCTTCACAGTCGTCTCAGGGCCTCCACCCGGGGTCGCCACTGTTTTCTCTTCGTTATGACTTCCAAAAAACAAAATAGCCCCAATGACCAGCAGCACGACAACCGCCGCCGAAATGCACAGCGTTGCGATCGCCCGCAGCGGTGTGCTCATCAATGGGCGCAGGGCTGGTGGTAGTTTATCGAGCCGGCTTGGTGGGGGCTGTTTTCTGGAGATTAAAGGAGCGGTTGCCGAGACGCCCATCCCTTTGCGGAACAACTCGCTTAAATCGGTGCCCAACAAGTCCGGGCCGGGCAATTCGTCTACCGGCTCGGCCTTTTTCAACTGTAGCACCCGCTGCACCCTTTTTTCCCCGGGCCGCCAAGCGGCCAAAACCTGGCTTAACTCGGCCGCTGTCTGATAACGGTTCGCAGGCCGTTTAGACATCATCTTTTTACAAATCTCGATCAAACTTTGGGGCACGTCGGAGCGCTCGGCCGATATGGATTGCGGCTCTTGGTTCTGATGTTTGAGAATCCGCTCGGGCAGGGTTCCTTCGGGAAACGGGGCGTGACCGGTAAGCAGAAAATAGAGCGTGCAACCCAAGGAATAAATATCGGCGCGATGGTTGAAATCGGCGCTGTGCAAGGCCTGCTCAGGGGCCATGTAATCGACGGAGCCTAAAATTCGCTCGTCCTGCTCGCTTATTTCGTCGTTTGCTTGTCCCTGGCCCGCCAGCCGGGCAAGACCCATGTCTAATATCTTTACCACGCCCTGAGGATTGACGATTAGATTCGAGGGTTTTATATCGCAATGGACCATGTTTCGCGAATGCGAATGAGCCAGGCCGTCGGCCGCCTGCCGCACATAGTCCACTGCGCTTGGGCAATCCAAGGGCCCTTCGGCTTCGACCAGGCGTTTGAGATCCAGGCCCTCGACATATTCCATGACCAGGTAATACTGATCGCCTTCGTTATCGACGCTGTAAGCCTGGACGATGTTTGGATGATCCAACGAGGCTATGGTTCGGGCTTCGGCCAGAAAGCGTTCCAGGCCGGCGGGATCTTTACCTATATGGCGGGGAATGATCTTCAACGCCACCCGCCGGTTCATCATCACATGCTCGCCCAGGTACACGCTCCCCATTCCTCCCCGGCCGAGAAGCTCGAGCAGCTTATATTTGCCCACCGTGCATTTGCTGCGTCCGGCCAGTAGTTGGCCGGCCTGCCAGCGGGTGAGCGTGCCTTTTCGGACCAGAGTTTTGGCCAATTCATGGGGATCGGTCGCCTCTTGAGCTAGACGCTGGACTTCGGCAAACTCCTCGGGCTTAAGAAGCTTACTGCGATCTAGAACTGCCAGGAATTCATCCATTGAGCCAAGAGCCATGTTCGAAAAGACCTTTGCGGCTTGGCGGTTCCGTTTAAAATCTCGCCTGACGCATTATCTTAGATTCTAACATTTCTAACAACAAAAAGCAATCTAGGGGGTAAAATCGGCGCCCTAGATGTTGGGGTGGCAGTTGTACTGCCACCTCGGGGACGACAGTACAACTGTCGCCCCAACTGAATTCACACTTTTAGCTATGCCTACGTACTAGGGGGTAAAATCGGCGCCCGCATCGATCCCTTCCACAAACCGGGCCAAAAGGTCCGCCGCCCGGTCGATGTCGTCTATCGAGATCATCTCCACCGGGCTGTGCATATAGCGGTTGGGGATGCTTACCAGACCGGTGGCCACCCCGGAACGGTTGATTTGAATGGCGTTGGCGTCGGTGCCGGTGGCCTTGCCCGAGGCGGCCAATTGGTAGGGGATTTTGTGCTCATCGGCGGCCTGAATCAAGCGATGCACGACCTTGGAATTCATGTTTGGACCACGATGTATTACCGGCCCTTTGCCCAAACGCACGTCGCCTTCTTCCTTTTTTTCAATTGTCGGGCAGTCGGTGGCGTGGGTCACGTCCACGGCCACGCCGATCTGGGGGTCTATGCCGAATGCGCTGGTCCGGGCCCCGCGCAGCCCGATTTCTTCCTGCACGGTGGAAACCGCGTACAAACCGCATTTGAGTTTCTTCCGCTTTCCTGCTCGTCGCAACGCCTCGATCACCACCCAGCAGCCGGCCTTGTCGTCCATGGCCGGCGATACCGCAAAATTATTCTGCAATTGATGAAAGGCCAGTTGCACGGTCACGGCGTCCCCGATGCGCACCAATTTCGAGGCTTCTTCCTTGTTGGCCGCGCCAATGTCCAGCCAAAGATCCTTCATCTTCGGCACTTGTTTACGCTCCTCTTCGGTAAGCAAATGGATGGGCTTGCGGGCGATAACACCCGTAATCGGCCCGCTTTCGGCCCAGACTGTCATAAGCTGGCCTATAAGCACTTCGGGGTCCCAACCGCCGATTGGCTGAATATAAAGAAAGCCTTCATCGTCAATATGCTGTACGATTAAGCCGATCTGGTCGCAGTGTCCGGCCAGCATCACCCGCAGCGGGGATTTCGGATTTTTCACCACGATCAAATTGCCGTGCAAATCGGTCCGCACTTCGTCGGCGAAATCGGCCGCGTATTCGCGCACGATCTCCTGCAAGCGAGTTTCATAACCCGACGGGCTGGGCGTTTCCAATAGATTTTTGAAGAATTCAAGCGCGGAAGATTCCACGAAAGGTCCCTCGCATCATAAAACAATAATTAAAACTGACTGGCGATACTACTGAATACGATAAGTATGGCGATTGCCGGGCTTTCTGCAAGATACAAGTTGGAGGACCAATTAGACTTTATATTGGTAAATCTGAGAGGCATCTTGACGCGACTGCTTGTCTTTTACTACAATTTAGGGGGTGTAACATATTGTGGAGATACATTATGAAAGCAATCATGCCTGAAATTTCGCCGCAAGTTTTGGAATGGCGAAAGCGAATCGGTATAGATATATGGGATGAAATGTGGGAAGGAGTATTGCACATGCCCCCCAGCCCAAATCGGATACATCAAGACTTTCTAGGAGAATTAGAATCTTGGATGCGAATTTTCTGGACACGTCCTTTAGGTAATAAGGTTTATCATGAGATAAATGTGGCCTCGCCCGGCGGATGGCCGAATAATTATCGTATTCCCGACCTGGTGCTGTTGACGCCGGACCGTTTCGACATCGACCGAAATGAATATTTTGAAGGCGCCCCGACCGTGGTTGTGGAAATTCGCAGTCCGGGCGATGAAACAATGGAAAAACTACCGTTTTACGCTCAACTGGGCGTGCCCGAGGTGTGGGTAATCGATCGGGATACTAAAATTCCCACACTTTATTGTTTACATTCCGGCCAGTACAAAGAAGAATCCGCAAAACAAGACGGGTGGCTGCATAGCGCGGCAACCGGCGTCCGTTTTCGCCACGAACCGCCCAACAAAATTGCGATCCAATTGGGTGAAGATCAATCCACTCGGCGAGTATTGCCCGAGGCGTGAATTTTGAGTGTTAAAACTCCCCCCGTATATTTAGCCTCCGGTGAATACACCGGGGGTTGGATTAAACTATAGTCTGCGTTAGTGGAGTTTTATTGGTCGGCTCGATTCTTACACGACTACAACTCAAGGCTCGAATAAGCTGTCCGGCATTGTGGCATCAAAATCGTAATAGAACTGCAAGATTTCATCTTCCAGTCCGTTGCCATCGGGTTCCTTGTAACGCACAAGATTATGTATTATTGTGGGGAACCATCGACCTTGTGGATTTTGCGTCAGTTTTTCAATCCAGGAACCTCCGCTAATTTCTTCCATACCTTCTTGGGTAACAATTCCTTCCCTGCGCATTACCAGATAGTCTCGCTCCGGATCGATCCAAAAATTTATGGTTTGAGGAATTCCCCAGTTTTCCTCCCTTGAACCGGCCTGCTTCCATATTGGATTGCGCAGTTCGAGCAAGATCGTGTTTGGAGGCCCATGCTTCGGTTTTGGATCTATAGTCGTAAGATAATAGGGGCTGGGAGAACCTATTCCACCCTCTCCATAGATCGGCAAACCGCTGGGCGGCAAGTCGTCGCAGGTTGTGGGATGTCCCATATTGGATAGGGGTACTTCCTGCCAATAGCGGTCCCTGAGCCATGGCAAAAGCCTTTCCTTTTTAGTCCATACGATGATCCAGACGTCTTTATCCATCCCCGCGTCGATCTCCGCCTTGTTTGGATGCCGGGTTTCTCTCGAGTAAATCCAGTGCCATTTGCCGTTAAATAGTGCAGTTGGCATGAATTGAACTTTCTCCGCCTTCTGCTTCCACCACTCAGCCTGATCGGTATCTTTTGGAGGCAAATTGTCCGAACGCCGGACCAATGGGTTTACACTCGATTCTATTCGCCAAAGGAGCCCCTTTTTCCATACACGATAGCCCCAATGCTCTTCTCTTGTTGAGC
>JBEKZY010000210.1:0-8750 GCA_049509395.1 Thermoguttaceae bacterium
CGATCAAACGGCCGCTGAGACCAAACAGCGCGACGCCTTTTGCCACTCCGTCAAAGCCGAAGTCCAAGGCAACCCACACGCCCATGGCCCCGGCAACGCAAGCAACCAGCGCCTGAAATTGCATGAACCACTCACAGGGCCAGCGGTCCGCCTCGTCCGGAATCCTCAGCCATCGGCATATCCAACGTGCCTTTGGCAACAGCCAACCAACAAGTGCCATGACAATCGCAAAGGCGGCTAGATCGGCTCCCGCCCGCAAACACGTCATCCGCCGGGGTTCTTGCCAATAATCCCACTGCATCGCGATTGCGGCCAGGCCCGAAACATACAATCTCAGAAGCGGCAGCCTCGCGGCGCGATCCCAAAGATGCAACATTATTGCCGCCGCAATAGCCGCCACTGCATACCAAGCCAATGGAACAATCGCTTCGTGTTCGAGTTTCATTAAATCCAAGGTTACATTTATCGCGGCCAACGCGCCCAAGGCAGCCAAGCCCGCTGCGGCGGCCAAATGGGCAAACGGCAGCGGCTTGTCGTTCCAACGCGGATGTGTGATCTCTTGGGGGAAGATGATTTGAATCAATGTCCAAATGATCGATCCGGCGGCCAACGCGAGCACGTTCATATAGACCAGCACAGGAATCCCTCCCGGGGGCCAGGCGATCCAGGCCACGGACGCCGCCGCATTTAACAGCAATCCGGAGACGAAAACGTGGCCCGCCGATTGCATCCACAATGCAACAATGCCCGCCGCCAGGCTCAAACCCATCAGAGCGCCCAACCGCCACCATGCGCCGGCAATATCTTCATGGCAATAAAGCACCGCCCCGAGCATGGCAAGAAATCCCAGGACAGTCACCCAAATTTCCACAAGATGTTTGGGAAAAACCGGCTCGCTGGCAGCGATCGGCAAAACGAGTCTGGGATCGGTCTTTGCCGGCAGATGCACACTTTTTAATGCGAAAGCGGCGCCCAAGATCAAAAACACCGCTCCTGCCCAGGCGGTAAATAGCAGATGATATTCCTGCCACTGGGTATTTCCGCCGATATTTGCGGCGGATGCCATGCAGGCGATCAATACCCCGGCCCCCATTGTCAATCCGCCCAGAACGTGCAGAAGGCTTCCGGGACGGGTTTGATACAAATACCACGCCGCCGCCGCTGCACAAAGCATTAGGGCCAGCCAGCCCGGCGGGTCGGAAAAATCGTGCATCCACTGTGGCAATCCTTGGGGATGAACGAGCAAAGAATAAACGGGCAGGACAAGGATCGCCGCGTTGCCCAGCACGGGCAATATCGTTTGCACTGCCAGCAATGGGCTGTCGGCAAGGTTCCATTCCCTCAAGGCATAGAGCCGCTTGTGGGCAGCCAGCCAGAACAGGGCCGCCAGCGAAGAAGCGATGACATTCGCCTGCACCAAGCGGACCCACCACTGGTCGAAGGAAAGATTCAAGGCCTCCTCGAAATGCCACACCGCAAGCGAGGCCGCCAAATTAACGCCCAGCGCGGCGGTAAACGCCCAGCCTTCCCTGCGACGCCACACGGCCAGGGTCGCCCCGGCCGTGGAGGCAATCGCGATGGCGGCGGCCGCCCAAAGACGTTCGTAATCCATGTCGGCATGAAGAAATGCGGCTTTTAACCCCAAGACCACTGCGGCAATGCCCGCCACTCGCACCCAAACCGCGGCCAGGCGGAGCAGAGCCTGTGGCGGCCCATGAGCGTCGGGCAGTGTCCGAAGCGCAGAGACCCACCACGCCGCCAACGCCACCAATAACGCATAAATCGACCAGCCCAGCATCAACACTCGATACACCCAAGTGCCGTCTAACTTTGCGCCGTCTGGCAGAACTATATTAGGTACGGTACAAGCCAATAGAGCCAACACGCCCATCCCCGCCAGTCCCACGAAGTTCGGGTCCCAATGCCGCCGGGTTTGCAGGCGGCGATATGCCCCGGTCCCGGCCGTCAACAGCAAAGCGCACCAGCCAAGCGGCAGACCGGCGTGCATCGCCCATTCTGGCCTTATTGGTCGGGCGAGAAAGATTTCCAAAACTGCAATTCCAATCAAAAGCACATTTCCCAGAATTGCCATCCCCATTTGCACATTCATCAGAGGCGTTTCAATTTTTCCTTCCCGCCATACATTGACCCAGCCCCGTGCCGCCAACCAAACGATCGCCCAAACTGCCGCCGTGATAATGGCCAGTTGAACCGTGATGATAAATTCCGGCATTTGGAACCGCTGAGGCGGCGAAGCCATGGTAACATGCAATGCGTAACCCAGAACCATGGCTATTTCGGCAACCAATCCGGCCCCAAAGGCATAGCCGGCCGACGATTCCCGCAACGCATGGCCGATCAATCCAATCATGACCAGCGCCAGTGGCACAAGGTAAGAAAGATTCGGCCCGATTTTATCGAAAAACGTGCCCGCCAAGGGTCCATATAGTTTATGACCGCCCAGTTGAAGGATGGCCGCTTCAAACGTAAGCAGCAGCACGGGCAAGGCCGACAGTATCACCAGCATTGCACGGGCTGTAGCAGGTCCTTGTTGCGGCATTTCCACTTGCGCATGGATCTTATCGCACAGGATTTTCAACCACTTTCGATTCCAAACGGCCGAAGAGCATACCACAAAACAAATAGCCAATACCCAGCGAGTCGCCGAGGCCACGGCAAGATCGTTCGCAAACCGATCGGCGATCAATACCGGCACGCTTACGGCCAAAAGCAGGCTCATTTGCAGTTCCGAGTATCCCCAGCGTTCCCACAAACCAGCGACCATCAGCAGCGTCAATACGCCCAGCAACATCCAAGCACAACTGCCGCAGGCCGAAATTTGCACAGGACTTATACTCCCGGCTGATGTAAACAGTTCTTGTTCGCATCCGTAAATCAGCATGCAACCGGCCAGGATCAACTGGGCTGCCACGATGACATAAGTCGTGATCTTGTCGATTTCCGGCGGCGTTTTGAGTAATTCTCCCCAGTTGCCGCTGGGGGCCAGAAAATGATGCCATTTCCGAACAGCGCCGTTTTCCACTTTTTGATTTTCATCGCCGCCAATTACAAGACGCGATGCAATTCGCACGCCCATCCAAGCCAGGGAAAGCAATACCAGGCCGATGCCAAATATTTGTAGATTCGCCGGTTTTATCAAATCGTCCGGAAAAACGGCGATCCACTGTTGCCATTCCAGCCAGGACAAGGTTGCCAAAAAGCTCGCCGCCAGCAGTGCCGTTTGAGCGGCAGTGAAAACTGCCGCCTTACGATGTATCCAGGCCAGCAGCATCCAAATCGCCCCCAGCCAGAACAAACAACCGGCCATGGCCGACGTGCTTTGCCAAACGTCAAACGCGGGCGAGCGGATCAGCCACATCGGCGCAATGGCCAGTAAATTCCAACCTAAATAGCTAAGATGCAGCATCTGCCGCCAACGTATGGAAAGGAAAACGCAGACCATGCCGTAAACGGCGTATAAAATCGTAGCGCGAACGGCATCGGCATGGCTGCCGATAAATCCGTGCTCCGTAACCAGCATCAAGCCGACTACAGCCGCCATCACGGCCCCACCAACGTACATCTTTCCATGAGCTTTTTTATCACGCAGCAGAAACCATTCGGAAATCGCCGCAAAAACAAGAAACAATCCGGCCAAGGCGGTGCCGCTGCGGGCGCTGGTGGTAAGGCTTAATAAATCTTTACCCAACGTGCTTGACTGAATAATCAAGGATTGGCTTTGCAGGCTTCGCAGCCCCGGGTCGAAAACTACATGGAACCCGGCTAAATACGCCAAAGCCAACGAGGCCATGGCCCCGGCATGGGCGGCGGGAAAATCGTATCGCAAGGCAAGATACGCCAGACCGGCCGCGCCGATTACACCCACCACAATAATCAAAAGCGGTTGCGGCCAAGACAATATGATAGATGCCAGCGCCAGCACAACGCCTACCAAGGCCACCATAGTGCCGGCAGTGCGATAACCTTCCATCGCAGGATCGCCGGCCATGCCGCGGCCGGCCTGCAATCCGGCGGCCAGCACGCTTAGCGCCGCCATGCACAACGGTATTGCCAGGCAGTAGAGTGCTATCGGAAGCCCGCAGGATTTCACTCCCTGAGCCGTCAGAAGTCCCAAGGCCACTGCCGTACAAAACACGGCGATTCCCAATAGCGTAAACAGCGAGTTGGCGGCTGCTGCATCGGATTTCTTTTGATCCCGCTTGATAAATAAATAACTCCCTACGGCTGCCATCAATAAAATCGGCGGCAGGCAACCCGCGCCGATCAACCATTCGGGCGAAGCATGCTGGAAAAACGGACGCGCCGCCAATAGCACCACAATCGAGTTGCCGATCACGGCCAGGACCATGCTCCAGCGGCCTTCGGCCGTCAACACCCGCGCAGACAGTGCCGTCAATAATGTGAAAATGCCCAGTGCAATAAGCTCCATGGTTCCGGTCAGCAGGCCCCACGACTCTTTGTAAAAACTTGCCATGGCCAGAAAATTAAGCGGCACCAGCAACGTGGCTATGACCATCAGCCCCCAGCCGGTCGATTCCAGTTTCCAGCGGTGATAAACGAATAATCCGGCGGCGAATACGGCCGAGATAAAACCGACAAAAATCAGGAACTGCAAGGCGGGAATGCTTTCCAACTGGTTCCAGAAAGCGATCACCAGGGCGATTGAAGAACCGACCATTAGCAGCCCGCCCAATAAAACCCCGATCAATTCCGTCCAGCGGATGTTGCGCTCGGCCAAAAACCCGCCCAGAATCTCGGCCCAGGATTTTCTCGGGACCGGCGAAGGCAATGGCGACGGAGGCAGATGGTCCGGCTTAGCTGTAATCTCTAATGGCGAAACAATAGCCGACCCTTGCGGACCGGCAGAATCGGTCGCCGCTTCGACAATCGGACGGGTAACCTTCGCACGCGGCTTTTCAATCGCAGCCGCTGCCGCAGGCGCCGGCGGAATCTCCGCTGCAACGGGCTTTGGTTTAACAGGCTCTGGTACGATGGTCGCTGCCGCTGCAGATTGCGGATGTAGTAGCCCCTCGCGATAGCTTTTAACCCGCTCGGTCAAATTCGCGACCATTTCGACCTGTAAATCGCCTTTCCGCTCAAAGCGCTTTAACTGCCGCAACACTGCATCGACGTCGGCCATTTCGACGGCCAGGGGAGTGGTCAGGTCCCTCATGCACCATTGGCAGAAGTCGTCATTGATTGAAATGGTTCTCCCGCAAAACACGCAAGAACGACGTTTATGTTTTTTTTTACCGCCGCTAAATATAAAGGCCAGAAACACCCAAATGCCATGCCCCACGAGCATGATAATCAACAAAGCAATGCCCAGGAAAAAAAGAAATTCTAAGACAGAGGGCATATCCGCAACTCCCGCCAAAAGGGACGGCCGCCGATTATCATGTTTTTTGTTAAACGGACAATAAACAGCCTTACACAAGCATAGGGCTTGTTTCCCCGCGATATATAACGGAAATATGTATAAATGAGGCTTTTTTCCTAGCCAAGCGGCTGTGCAAATATAAGTAGTGGTGCGGGCGTCTCGCCTGCCGAGGCAACAGAGACGGTTGCACCACAAAACACCGAAGTAATGATTCGGCAGCCGCTAGGGTGCCATTATTCGGTTAGAAATGCAATACCCGAATAAAAGAGATAATTCATGCAATTCAACCCGGTTTTATGGATCCTACCGCATGTTTGGCGGCAACGGAGCGGTAATGTTCGGACCCCCGGTGTTCGGAATTCCCTGGTATGTTTCCATGGAACCGGCCGGCTGGCGCAAGGAAACCGGCGGAAGCCGTTGCGGCGAGCTGATTGTAGGCGGCAGCGGCGCATCCGATTGAGCCGGCGCCCTGGCTGCATCTTCCGCCCTGCCCGGTGCCGCGTAACTTGCCGCGGATGGCGGCATGCGTGCCGAAGTAATCGGACCTGGAGCGGCCGTTTGATTTTGCGCCGGATATGACATGACGCCAGGCGTGCTCGGCGTCGGCGGTGAAATCACTTTCGCCAGAAAGCGCGGCGAACCGGCCGTGCTGCCAAGGCGAATGGACCCGTCGCTGGATTGTCCGCCCATGGCTGTTTCCCGGGATTTGTCGTGCAGATAATTCAGCCATTTCTGCGCCGGGGCCATATTCGGATCGATCCTCAGTGCTTGGGCGAAATTGTGTTCGGCGGCCTCCGTTTGTCCCTTCTTGTTCAGCAGATACCCTAAGTTGTAATAGGCCGCGGCTTCGCCATGTACATCGCGGAGATTAGCCAATGCCTCGGGCAAGCGGTTTTGGTCGACAAGCACGGTTGCCAGATTATTGCGATAAAGCGGATTCCGCGGATCCAATTGCACGGCTTGCCCCAGTGCCGAAGCAGCCTCGTTCAGCTTGCCGCGGCGGGCGAAACACAGGCCCAAATTGTTGTAAGCCGCTGGTTCCTTGGGATGAGTTTGCACGGCCTTCTGATACAACGCCAGGGCTTCGTTGATCCGACCCTGGTTTTCTTGAAACCGTGCATATCCGAGCATGGCGTTAAGATCGTTGGCCTTCTCATTCAAAGCCATTTGATAGTATTTCTCGGCTTCGGCATTGTTACCCGACTCTTCGTAAAGCCTGGCAATTGCCGTATAAAGTTCCGGGCCGGGCTTGCCTTGGGTTTTTAATGAGATTGCGTCGTCGGTGGGCGGCGACTTGTGGCTCGGCTTAGGTGTAAAGAACTCGCCGACTTTGTTGAATTCCTGCTTGATGGTACCGGTTACAGAGGACTGTTGGGCCGGATTTTGTCCGTAAGCCTCTTGGCCATGACACTGGGCTGCCATAAGCCAGCCCAGACCCACCCAGGCCGCTAACCCAATAATCAAAGTCCGGCTTTTAAGCAAGACTTGGTCCACCAGGAACCTCCATGATCCTTTTCTCTTGATACGCCTTTAGGTCGGGTCGACTAAGCCCGGCTAATTTGCATGCAAAGTACAACCCAAAGACGCTTTTACCATCAGGCGACCTCGTATAAGTGATCGACCCAGACCCCTCTTAGCCTAAAACTGAATTGATTAATTACAAAAGATTTGAGGGTTTTACTGCTTATGCTCACAAAAAGGGTAATATGGATTATATAGATAAGCGCGTGCAACCATTCAAGGTATAAGATTTCTGGGGGCTGGAATATATACCAAGTTAAGGACTTGGCTCTACGGCCCAGAACCGCCCATCGCACCGCTGCTGCTGCCACTGCCGCCTTGACCAGTCGGAGCAGGCATGCGCGGGATTGGCGTCGAAGATTGGTATTTTCGCTCGATCATATCCACCCTATCGGCTGGAGAGCCCCCATCAGAGATCGACGTTTGCATTATAGGCGGCACTTGACCCTGTGGCGCAAGCGAACCGGCTTCGGCAGTAACGAACGCCAGCCGAGCCTGGGTTTCTTCGCCTGTTTTGCCAATATGCACGTAAATTTCGCGATGTTGTTCCGGTGCCTCAAAAACGATCCAGCGTATTTTCAGCTTGCCCGCCTCTGTCAATTGACCTGTCGTGGGCTCGAAATAGAAATCGCCCAGCATATTTTGCCTGCGCCATCCATTGTTTACCTCAATGGCAAATGGCTCTCGAACGGTTTGACGGTCCGGGCAAACGAACGGGGCAGGCCAGCAATTACGCCGTTTGGTATCCCTGGCAACGCTATTACAGAAATCACACAGCCAATCGGCCGACAAAGGAAGAGCGGTCAATGTGACAATGGTAAAAATGATAACGCGGGTGAAATAGGCCAACATCTCCGGCACCTCCTTGTTGGAGATCTCCCTTTGTGATTATGCGCGAATTGGGACGATTTTGCGGGGCATGACCCCCGCATTTGCCACCCATCCTTTGTCTCTTAGCGCATGGCAACCCATTACTAGGATCCCTTAAACTTTATCGGCATTCCCTAAGAAAGGGTTCAGTATCCAGGATTCAGGGTTCAGTATTCAGGATTTTGTAATTGTTCATAGAGATTATGCGTCATTACAAAATGAGGTTATGAAAAAAGCGCATTTCAAATGCTTTGCGAAACCGCAAGCGGATTCTTGTTGCAAACACGTTGAGCAGAGTTCTGAACCCTGAACCCTATTTAACCGCCCGACATCTTTGGGAACATCTCCCGAACCATGGTGATCGCCGCCGGACCGACCAATACTACAAAAATACCCGGGAATATGAAGATCACCAGGGGAAAGATCAATTTCACCGCCGTTTTGGCGGCTTTTTCTTCGGCCATTTGACGCCGCCTGGTCCGCATGGAATCGCTCTGCACGCGCAGGGCTTGGGCCACGCTGCTGCCAAATCTCTCGGCTTGGATAAGGACCCCGGCCAATGCGCGTAAATCCTGCACGCCGGTCCTGGCGCCCAGTTCGTGGAGCACCTCGGAGCGCGGGCGGCCCATTTGGAGTTGAAAATTGCACAAGGCGAATTCCCCGGCCAACACGCGATATGCTTTTTTCAATTCTTCGGCCACCTTGCGCATTGCCTGATCAAGTCCCAGTCCGGCCTCGACGCACACAACCATCAAGTCCAGCGCGTCTGGCAGGGCCAGAAATACGGCCTGCTTGCGATTCTTGCCGAGAAAGCCCACTATCAGATCGGGGAGGTAGAAAAGCAAACCGGAAAGGGCCATGGAGTATTCCAGGGTATGGGCGTTCATGCCTTTCAGCGAAAGCAGCGTGCCCCCGCCGAGAAACAATCCGGCCATCAATCCGGCGAACTTCAACCCCA
>JBEKZY010000211.1:0-8739 GCA_049509395.1 Thermoguttaceae bacterium
TACGATCTGGCGCGGATGGCAGAAACTGTACTTGCTAGTTCGCGGTGCAGAACTCGCAAAGGATGTTATAAAATGTGGGTAAGGACAAGACGTTTACGTCGGGTTGGGAGGTCAATTAACTTATTATAACTCCCTTGCCAGCAACGTTGTCAGCCGCGTTTACGCGGCTCCTGGTTGGTTAGGTGTTTACAGTTTGAGTATGAAGTATAAATAGGACGAGCGTTAGATGGTCCTTTATGAGCGACACGACTCATGGCGAATTCGGTACTAAGGTCCGATAAACAATCAAAGAATTCGGCGGCACGATGCCCGAAAACCTGCCGGGTGCTGAAAGTATAGAAAAATCGTAAGCCAAATCATAAATGCCCCCCACACTCATTCCTTGCCTTGCTCGCGTTCTGGTTTTCGTAGCCGGCATCGTTTTGAGTCCCTGGACGCTTCAAATAGCGTTTAGCGCGGATCAGGGCGGCAAAACAACCGAAAAGTCTCCTGAACCGAAGGCACAGACGCCAGATTCAACAAATCGGCCGTTCATCTTGCCGAAAAATTTCGCATTCAGCCACCCCATGATCGTCATCAATCGGGCCGAATTAGCGGCCGTCAAGCGACGCATCGCCGATAAAGTCGAGCCGCAGGCGACGGCATTTGCGCAATTGATTTGCGATGCCGACGCGGCCCAGAGTTTCGTGCCCGACCCGCCCGAAACCATGGACATCATGGGCGGGTACGAACCCAATAACAATCAGGAAACCGTGATCCGGCCGTGGCTCTGGCGCAACGGCCACGCCGCCTATTGCAGCGCACTGGCGTATGCTTGCACCGGCAAGACTAATTACGCCGACAAAGCTGTAGAAATCCTCAACGCCTGGGCCGCCAAAAAAACGACGTTCACCGGACGCGACCGCGGCCTGCAACTGGGGTCGTGGTTTTCGCAGATGCTCTACGCCGCCGATCTGTTGCACGATTACGCCGGCTGGAAAGCCGCCGACCGCGAGCGATTCAATTCCTGGTGGCGCACCAACTGCCTGGTGCACACCTATCCCATTGCGATCGAGCGCCGCAACAACTGGAAGGACGCCGGGCTGCTGGGCGTTATGTCAGCCGCCATGGTGCTGGAAGACAAGAAGCTGTTGGCCGATGGGCTAAAGGAACTTGATAATTATTTTGACGCGCACACGGACAAGCGGAACAATATGACCAACGAGTGGAAAATCAAAAAAGACGAAAATGGTGTCTATCTCGTCTCGGAAGTCGGCCGCAACGATGGCCGCAGCGGAATCACTTACACGGCCTATGCCCTGACCACAATGGTGCAGAATTTCGAGATCGCTCGTTACGCCGGATTCGATTTCTGGCATAGGCGGACCCAAACGGGCGCGACGCTTCAGGACGTGATCGAACAGTATTTTCGCTGGGACATCCTGAAGCAGCCTTTCCCTTGGAACGCCAATCCCGACCGGCTGCCGACGCGAAAGAATCCCTATGAGATTGCCAACAATCATTTCAAGCTCGACCCGCAAATCATCGACTGGCTGAAAGCCAATCGCCCCGTCAACGGCGCACAAGGCGACGAATACGTCACGCTAAACAAAGGTGACCTGTCTCCTCCGCCGGCGAAATAAATGCGCGCGAAATCAGTCATTTAGCCCCCGGTGAATACACCGGGGGCCTTGGTCACGACTCCCCCGCCACGCCGCGATCCTTTTCGTTCCCCGGTCTAGCACGTTCCAGCACCCACCCCGCATCAAACCCGCTCGCCGTATGTCGAAGAGTGAGGGACTGACGGGCGTTTCTCGGCGTCTTAAGCTGGATTTGGCAATTCAGTGTTGCGGTCGGTCCAGAACAACTGAGAGATGATAGGAGAATAGTTTTGCCCGCTTATTCTGCCAGTCTAGTTCCTTTATCGAAAAGTATATTTTTCAGTCACCGCATTAATTCTTTTTAGCAATCTCGACCTTATTCTGCCCCATAACGTCCTACAACAATACAGCCGTTCCCAAAGAGACTTGTATTCCTCTGGAACGTGCACGGGTGGGTTTGCTTTATATTGTCTCGGTATATTCACAATCAAGTCAGGCAAACCAGTGTATGGAATGATGTCCCTCGGATACCGTGCTTTTTCACTTTCTTCAAGCCTTGCAATCATATACTTCCAGACACTGTCATTACGAGCAAAATATTGAATCTCACTTGCAAAGTATTCCCATCCCTTCGCGTTCTGATCTAATAATCCCTCAGCAAACAAGAAATGCGTCTCGTCAAAAATAGTCAGCGATTTATCCAATAGTTCTCTTTCGGTTTCATTCCCCCAGTCTATTGCGTCTCCTTTCCGAATCCTTTCATAAAAAGTCCTCATGTCCTTTTCCACAAAAGGAGCGTATATTTTGTCTATCAGTTCCACCGTCCTCATTGAATTATGGATTTCAATTTGCTTGCGTGCTATACAAACTCCTAAAACAGCCACCTCAGCTCCAATAACTGTCGCCAATGATCCCCAGTCCTTCCATGAGTTTGGAATACCGCTACTTGCGATGATCCATAAGTCAATAATTATTATCAGCAGAAACAATGCATATTTGGTAACAACGTCTTTCATTCCATCTCCTTTGTGATAATAAGAAAAGTCACCAATTAATAATGTAGGAGGCACTCAGCCATTTGTCAATTGGGTGGGGCGCAGTAAGAGTTTAGGGATGAAAAAGGATGAAAGAGGGGGCTGAACTATTGTTGTATTAACGACGCCAATTCCGGGCACCCTATAGACGACTTTTGACATCTTCTCGCCAATTCCAGCGGGTGGCCAATTCTTTGTCTTGAAATCAGCCTTCCAATCTGCTACGCTCTTCGCTCCGTGCTGTCATTGTTCTTTGGAAACGCGATTAATTAAAGACAAACATGGCAAACCCGTCCCAAAACGTGGAAAAATCGCGATTTTGACCCCAAAAACAAAAGGACTTCAATCTGCCGATCGTGGAAAAATCGCAATTTGTTCCCCAACTCGACGCCGGCCGCTGGCAGACCGTCGAGGACTTCATCCGTGCTTGGGTGCCACTGCTGGCTTGTCCAGCAATGCGTAGCAGGTGGATTGGTAGGCCGCCGATAGTTGGCACTCGGTAATATGGCTGGGCGATTCACGGACTTAATGCCGGGCACACTATATGCGTCCCTATTTCGCCCCTAATATCGTCCTGAACGTCCGAGCATTGCGTGGGGCGTTGGCCTGGTAATCGTTGTTGAAAAAGGCATAAATCACGCGAGCTTTTAAGTATGGTTTCAGCCTATTGGCCCAATCCGCCAGTTCGTTATCCGTATAATCATACCGATAGAGTTGACGATCGAGTCCGTGGAAGCGAAGGTACAGAAAATCGGCCGTGGGGTAGATGGTATTGGGAAGTTTAGGATGGCTGATCGCAACAAAAGCCGCACCATGCCGCGTGAGCAATGCCGCCACTTCGTCGTCCCACCAGCTTTTGTGGCGGAACTCCACGGCGAGTCGAACGTCTTGCGGCAGGGTTGATAGAAAGCGTTCTAATCGATCAATGTCTTTGCCAAGCGACGGCGGAAGCTGCCACAGAATCGCCCGCAACGCACGCAGTTGCTTCACCTTATCCAGAAACAGTTCCAACGATTCCCGGCAATCCAACAGCTTTTTCAGATGCGTAATGACTCTCGATCCCTTGACGACAAGATGAAACCCGTCCCTCAGGCGGCCGTTCCAGGCGTCGAGCATGGTTTGCGTGGGCAGGCGGTAAAACGTGGCGTTGATCTCCACGGTGTCGAATCGTGTGACATAAAACGCCAGCCGCTCGCTCCCCTTGACTTCACGGGGATAGAATTTTTCCGCCCAATCATTGTAGGTCCAGCCCGATGTGCCGATAAAAACCGCTCCTGAATCCACGGTCCACCTTCCGCCTTTCCGTGTCCGCGTCACAAGAATTTCAAATTGATTCTATCTCATATTTTCCCGAAAAAAAGGGCCATCTTCAAAGATGGCCCAAACGCACGTTTCTTTCTAAACGTCTTTTCTAAGCATTGTGTTTCCGCCGCAGCCGCAAGTAACCAAGCCCCGCCGAAAAACCGGCGAAGATCAGAATAACTGTGGACGGTTCGGGCACCGGAACGCCGGATACGGTCACCATGTCGAAACGATATTTGCACGATTGGGCATAAGTCGAAGTAGCCTTGGCTGGAGTATATGAGGTATTATTCGCGGGATCAAACTCAGATACCACGCGAATCTTGAAATTTGGATTGTCATTTACTCCTGCGATTGAAGACAGGTCCACAACTTTACCATTATTCCAATTATCGCCCTTGCCGGTGAAATCGATTCCGGAATTGATGAAATTAAATCCGTCAGTGGAATATTGGAGCGTGTAAAATTTTGATGACGTATTGCTCGTTCTAATATCGAAGTAAATGGAGATCGACTGATATCCCGCCGTACTCACGTCGAACTCGGCGCCGGCGGTCTGGCTTGCCGTGCCTTGTGCGGGGTAATTCGTGGTTGAATACGTGTAATTGGTGCCAGCCGGATCGCTGGAAGTATTGGTGGCATCGGTTTCAAGTGAGAAAGAATTATCTATAACGCCGCCGACAAGAACCAGGCTTCCCGAGCCGGTGCTTGGCGCCGTTGTCTGATTGTTGAAATTCCACTGCGTAATGGTATCCGCCTGTGCGGCAAAAGTAGTTGCCAGGCAAAAGGCAACGAATGCAATAACAATTAGATTTCTTTTCATGATCGATAAGCTCCTGATACGTATGCGAAAAAGTAAATAGTATTTTAGTTAGACGATGTATATAGATATTTCTCCTCTAATACCCAAAAACGCGAACTCTTTCCAACAAACTCTTGGAAAAATCCACCCGGTACGACCCAAAAAGAAAAATGTTTGGGTCTTAAAAGATGGTAACTAACGCTGCCTCGCAATTAACTGACCGGGGTAATATGAATTTCAGGCAGATATTGGGGTAATGTTTACTCTATTACTGCCGTTTTCGCATTTTACCATAAGCCGGCCCTATTGTCTATATGCTAAATAAAAAAATTAGGCTGCTATTTAGGGGGGAAAGACGGCATTATTATCCGTTGATTGCTGAAAACTGACTGCTGATCGCTTAAAGTCTATCACCACCACTGCAGCATCATTCCCAGCCTGTTAATGAAGATAATGCCGCCCACTATGGCGGCCCCGATCGAGGCCATAAGCACCGCGCCGCTGCCTATATCCAGCGAATTGCCCAGGTGTGGATCCATCTGGCCGGTAATGGCCTTTGCCATCGATTCCAACGCGCTGTTGAACATCTCGGCCGTTAGCACCATGGCGATGCATGTCAGGAGAATGCACCACTCGATCAGATCCACGCGCAGCACCACGGCGGCGACGATCACCGCGGCAGTCAGGAAGAAATGGACGAAAAAACTGCTCTGTCCGCGCACACCCGCCTTCATGCCGCGGAAGGCATCGCGAAATTTTCGCGGCCAAGGACGCTCAGAAATTGGTTCGGTGTCGATCATAAATTTAAGTTTACGGTTTACGGTTTTCAGTTCGCAGTTTACGGTTTACGATTTACGGTTTACAAAGCGGAACCGCAAGCGGTTTTTTTCATCCTTCATCCTTCATCCTTCATCCTTCATCCTTCATCCTTCATCCTTCATCCTTCATCCTTCATCCTTCATCCTTCATCCTTCATCCTTCATCCTTCATCCTTCATTCTTTATTCCAGTCCATACGCTCCCGCTATTGGAACATGGGCCCCGCCCATGTTGCCCAGCCTGTTTTTGGGCAAAAATCGCGGTTCGATCGAGAAACCCACGCCCCAGTCGTTCCGCGAAGGATCGACCGTGAAACTGAGATTCACCAGCAACGATTCGCCGACTCGGGTAATGCTGAAGCTCTGGCCGATATTGCCTTCCTGGCCGAAGTCGAACGTCGTGCCGAAGGTCGATATCCACTTGGGGCTCATCCAATAAGTGTATGAAAGCGTAACCACCCGGCTGTCGATCGGGCCTTCCACCTGCCGATAACCGAGGTAAAAGCTGCCTCGCGGCGGACGGCTGAGAAAAGCCCCCACGCTGAACATCTTTTCGCCCTGGTTGTAAAAGTCGAAAATCCCGTCGGAAAGAATAGACAGTCGATCGCCCACGTGCCAGACGAAGTCGTAATTTGCCAGCCCCGGCACCTGGCCGAAGTTGTCGCGGTTGGGATCGGGAAACAGGCTGATGTTGGCGTCCAGCGTGATCCAATCGATAACGTGCTCGTTGCCCGGCGTGCCGCGCTTCGTCTGCCATCGCTGCCTGGCGCCGAGGCGAAAGACCGCCAGGTCATCGACCACTTCCATGCTCGGCGCTGTGACCCAACTGCCCAGTCCGGTGCGCACGGCATAATAACGCTCGTCTAACTCCACGGGGAAGACATTGGGCGGACTGTTGTACGAATAGATGCGGAACCGCTGCCGTTCGGCCTCGACCGAATTGTCGTCCAGCGGATTATAAAGCGGCAGCAGGTCGAGGTTTTGACTCGAATCGGCGAAGGCGAACTCGGCCTCAAAAACCACCTTGTGCGCTATTCCGTTGACGTTGAACAACTCGCTTTTGATCGAGGGATCGATGGACCAGACCGGCAAACTCGCCCGCACCCCGGCCTGCCCGTACGCCCGGTTCAAGGGGTCGCCCTCCAGGTCCTGCCCCCAATGGTCCAATTCGCCCAAGGCGTAAGGCACGATTTTTACCGCGCCCAACTGGAACGGCCAATCGATTTCCTGGCGCGTGGAAAATATCTCGCCGTACCGCTCCGGGGCCGGCGCCACCAAACTCGGCGTCGTGACGGTCTCCCACGGTAAATAATAGAACGGCTGGTCATTCGGATTGGCCGGCGTATTGGCCGGGCGGAAGCGGGCAAATGACGCCGTGCTGTGCTCGTACCAGGTGAAAGTATCATTTAGGAGCGGCTGACCCAGCCAAAAATGATCGGCCCGCGGCAACCACTCGGTCTGCGTGAAAAAGTTGTTCAAGCGCACGCCGGCCAAAATGTCAAGCGATCGGTTCTCCCGGGTTTGTTTCAACTCGATATCCGTGGTCTCATCCTTCAACGTGTCCCATTCCCGCTCGTAATAACTCTGCAAAAAATTGCGGTCGCTGATATAGCCCAATTCGGCCGAGAGTTGCCAATCATCGGGCAGCATCTGGCGGTGCTGCCAGAACATGCGGAAACGATAGAACTTTTCAGGCTCCAAACTGCTGCGGTCCACGCCCAAATTATCCTTTCCGTGGTCGGGAATCCCCCAATAATCGAATAGTCCGCCGACATGCCCGGGCATCTCGAAAATGCCCGGTAGATCGTAAGTAAAACTCCCGCCTGCGCCAAAACCCCTTAATCCCATGTAATCGAAACTAACATCCAAATCGGTGCCCACGGGCGGTTTTTTCAAGCCCAAGAGTTCATATCCGCTCCATTTGGTCAGAATCTGCGGGCCGTAAACCCTGTCGTATTTCGCCCGGGCGCTGCGAATGTAATACGTCGAATCCTCCAAATCGGTGGAAAAAACCGGCCAGTAAAACACGGGCACCGGTCCGAGGAAAAGGAAATTGTTCGACGACGTCGCGATTTTATTATGCTCGACTATTTCCTGGTTCGTCATCTGATCGCGCAGGACCTGGCCGCTCATGGGGTCGATCATGGGGCTTTGAATGTCTTCGAAAAAGATGTCGCCCGACTGCAGCCTGTAGCCCGGCTCGCCCATCCGGCTCGAAGTGATGAACGTGTTTTGGGCATAATATCTGTCCTGGCCGGTCTGCTGGACCATCTCCGATTTCAGCCGCAACATGCCCTCGTATTTGGGAACCGGCGTAAGAATTTCGGCGTTCAGTATCGTGCCGGTATGGTTGGGCACGTTGTAATACATCCGCTCGGCAAAAACCGTCCGTTCGCCCTGACGGAACACGATGTTCCCTTCCATGTATATTTCCAGCGGCGTGCGTTCGTCCACGACGCTATTGCCGGAAAATAAATCGGACGGGTCTTGAGAGCTATTCAGGGGAATAATGGTCCAGATGACCATCCTATCGGTGGAAATGTCGATCGATCCCAGCGGCCCTTCCACGTCGATCACCATGTTGACGCCGCCGTTGATAACGCCGATCCACAGATTTCCGCCCCGCGGATCCGACTTCCATTCAAGCTGGTAAGGCACGTCGCTGCGGGAAAATATGCGAACCCTCCGCACTTGCAAATTCTTCAGTTCCTGTTGCAGGGGCTGGGGCGGCGGCGCCTTGATTACCTCCGGCTGACCGGCCGGCGCGGCAAACTGAACCGGGCGGACCTCGCTCCGCGTCACCGTGTCCGCCGAAATCGGATTGCGGCGCTCCATGGCGCGCTGGTAAATGGGCGGCATGGGAGTAGGCTCTCCGGCTACCTGAGCGGCATACACCTGAATCTCGCGATTAGTCGTAAACCGCCCCAGCCAGGTCCGATCTTTAACTTTTGCCGGAGCGCTTGGACCGTTTCGCGCCAATTCCACGTCGCCTTCCAAATAGGCGATTATCTTGCTATCCGGCCGCTCTTCGCCGTCGGCACGCTCGATCCATAGCAAAGCCTCGCCGCATCGCGCGTCGGAAGCGCCCTGCTGGATGCGGCAGTTGCCCTTGAGCAGCCAAACGTCATAAGACCCGGCTGTCCACCGATTGGCCGCATCCGCGCTAACGGCGATCGGATCGCTTCGATTCGGCTCCGGCAAATC
>JBEKZY010000212.1:0-11940 GCA_049509395.1 Thermoguttaceae bacterium
TCCACGCTTCCTTCAGACCCCGCCTCACGGCGACGCCCTTGCGCTTCGCTAACCCTTCTCCTCCATCAGGTCGGGTAGAGGACTTACACCTCCAAACTGTCAAACATGCTCGGCATACAAAACAAAGAAACCGGCTTTCGCCGGTTTCTTTTTCGCATCAACCTTGGTCGGCCGTTTTAAAAATCATTTGCCCGGGAGAGGATTGGCGGCCAAATCGGCCGTGGCTTCAGCCTCGCTGTTTGTAGCGGATTCTTGGAACAGACCCCAGTATCCGCCGTTGGTCGGCTTGAACTTGTAGGTGCCATCCGTCAGGCTGTAACGAGTCCGACCCATGCCTCCGCCGCGGTCAAACTCGATGACCGAGGCTTGATTGATCTGGACGCTGTAACCAGCTTGCAGCGATTGCACTGTTCCGCCGTTGAGCGTGTACTTCAAGGTCGCACGGTTCTCGGCAGGATTTACCACTCGGATGTCTGCCGTCGGAGTCGGGTTCGAGTCGTCCTCACAGTAAGAAGCGACAACATACGGCCTCGGGTGGAAGATAACTACGGGAGGATACCACGGACCAGGATGCGGCCAGGGATGCGGGCCGGGGTGTGGCCAGGGGCCTGGACCGGGGCCTGGCCAGGCCTGTGCGGCACTGAAAACACAGGTCATAAGGGCAATTGTCAACAATCCGATCACCAGTTTCTGTGCGAGAGTTTTCATGACTTCTCCTTTAAAAGGGGTGGGTAATGGTTAGGAATCGCACTCTCCGTCTTCTAATACAAACCACCGGTGAGTTGTGACAGGAAATCCGGCGATGAAAAAACAAATTTCCCTCCTCTTACTCGTAAAACATCGATTTCTGCATCTCTTTTTTAATAGATGCGAGTGACTCTTGGGCTTTTCACATTTAATAAGAATTGACCGCCCGAACCCTGCCGTCGGATGGGGGGTGGTTTTACAAAAAAATATGCAGTCAAACCGGTCACACATTCTTATGTGCCGGTAATAGATGGTGGAAAGTAACTTAACCCCCATTTTTCAAAGGAGACAAGTCATGAAACGGTTCATTTTGAACAAGGTGATGTGTGGTTTATCAGCGGCGGCAATAACGATGGCGGGCGGATCTAGATTAGCGCTGGCCGGCCAAGCGGATAAATTTTTCCCTCATGCAGGGTCATCGATGCAGGGATCGTCATCCTATGCAACTCATTCCTCGGCTGCGATGACGATAGCTTCCACCAACCAACTGAATTTAAACGCCCAGCAACAGGCGCAACGCAAATTTATCTCGGGATATCCGAATCCGAATTCCGGTAATGTAAAAACGATAGCAAGAAACAATAGTCAAATTCCAGGGACCATTATTTCCAAAGCCGCCAAGTCGGCGACAGCCGAGAAAGTCATGTCCATTAAGTCAGCCAATCTTGCCGACGTAAACAATAATAGTCTGGCAGTGAAGACCTTAGCGATCAATAATCCCGGCAAAGTCACCTCAAATAAGATCGCATCAAAGTTGGATGTGAAGAAATTGGACAAGGTTGTCGATTTGAACAAGCTAACTATGGACAAATCAAACTCCATCAAGGACATGTCAAAACGCGATGTCGCGTCGAAACTAGCTAGCGGGCTGTCGGGAAAAGTGACTCTCTACGGGAAGCCCGTGGATTCGACCACCGATCCGGGAGATAAGGATCCGCCCGAGCCGGGAGCCAATAACGTTACAGCGACCGATACTCCTACGACTGGCACCGGCGTTGCATATGATACTCCTACGACATACGGCCAAAAGCCGATCAAGAGTCACATTGACTTTAGCAAAGTGGGGCAGGCTGCCAACCTAGCGCGTTTTTTCCCATCCACAGATCCTAAACCCAATGGCGGTTATGCAACGGATGACCCCCCTCAACATGGTCTTGTTCCGTTGCCTTTGCATCCGTTTTTCCCGCCCTGGCATCCGTTCCCGCAACCTGACGGCCCTGGCCCGAACAATATCCCGGCAACTGACTGGCAGATCTGGACCTGGAACAATACACCTATTTTCGGAGGATGTGGCGGGTACGGTGGAAACTGCGGAACATGGAACGTCGGTTACAATTCCTATCCGGACGCCGACATCAACGCGGTTTCCGCAGTCGTCGACGAAGAACCTGTGCAAACAGCGCCCGAGGCCATTCCTGAATCAGTTCCCGCCATTAAAATAGCCATTATCAATCCGGAAGATACGGGCATAACTTTCAAGTTCCGATTGAACGGCGAAATCAAGAGCTTGCCGGACGGCAACCGGATGGAATTAACCGACGCGGCCGGACAAATCATCGAGTTCAACCGCGGCAAATCGCTGGGATCGGCGCGATATGCATTGAACGAAGGCGTATACACTCTTAACGCTACCGAGAAGGGATGGGAATTGATCCATTCGGATTACGCCCCGGTGGAAGAATAAATTCTAGAAACATGTTACCGGGCTTTATACCATGAGCCGCCTCGCCTTTGATGACGAGGCGGCTTGTTCATTGATGCGGTGCAAAGCAATCACCGCAGAACCGCCGTCTAGCGTCCATTTAGCCCGGCCGGCATCGTGCGCAACATGGTTGCGGTCCGTGAATCTTCAAGAACTGCGTCGCCGCTAGGATTTTAATTCCGTTGTTTGCGATTGTCCTCCACTTGTCGCCGCATCTGTGCGGCTTGTCCATAAACGTCGCCGAAACGGGTGGGCCAACCGGTGGTTTCCAAACGTCGGATCGTTTCCTCGGCCGCGTGCCATTGGCCTAGATGGATCTGTGCGGCGGCAAGCTTCAGCAAGCCCGTCGGTTCCAGGGAGCGGAGTTTCGCGACTTGTTGCCAGCAGACGGCGGCTTCCGGCCAGCGGTTTTGATCTTGGCGAATTTCGGCCAACAGGGCATGGCTTTCCGACTCATTGGGCAGGACTTCGACAATCGAAGTGTATGCCCGCTCCGTTTCCTTGCCCTTGCCCAGCGATTCATATCGCTTGCCAAGATCCTGGTAGAGCTTGATGTCGCGCCGGGAAAGTTGGACGGCCTGGAGCAATTGCTCGATTGCACCAGCCTTATCGCCTTGTTTATCGTAACAGTCGATCAGTTGTCGATAGGTTTCGGTATCGTTCGGTTGCAGTTCGCATGCCAGTTTTAGCTGGCCGACGGCCTTGGTGTATTGTTGCTTTTCAGCGTATATCTGGCCGACGGCCTTGCGTACGATCGGATTTTGCAAACCGGTTTCGGCGCATTGCTTGTCCAGATCGGCGACATATGCGTCCAGATCTGGCGATTGACGGAGAACTTGTTTAAGCGATTCGAGGGCCGCTTTGCGCTCGGCGATGCGCGGCCCCCAACTGATGATCGCACCGCAGGCGGCATCGACCGCCTCAACCGTTTTTTTCAAGCCCGCATAAGCCTGGGCCATCTTTCCGTAATAGTCCGACAGCGTGCCGTTGCCTATGCCTCGGTGCGGTTGTGTCCGCTGGTGCAAAGGAATCAGCTCTTTATAGTACGCCACCGATTGTTCGTAGAGCTGATTTTCCAGACAACTTGCCGCCAGGGCGGCCATGGCGGATTCGGTCCAGCGGTTGGCTTCGTGAAAATAGGCGTCGGTTGCTTTGAGCAGTTCCGCCAATTCGGCCGGGCGATTGGTGCAAAAATAAGCGTGCATCAGCCACACGCGGTATTGCATATTATCGGGTCGGCGCTCGACCAGGGGCAGTAGTATGGGAATCGACTCGCCCTGCCGATTTCGCTCGTGCAGATATTGCACCAGTTGCGATTGGCCCGATTCGTCGAGAACCTGTTCATGATCGGCGTCGAAGAGAATTTCGATTGCCCGGTCGAATCGGTGCAAACCATTATAGAAATATTGGGCGATATATACGACCGACGCAGAGGATTTCTTTCGCCCGACAAGGACTTCTTCGGCGGTTTTGGCGAAGGCGTCGGTCTTTTCGGTCCAGAAATGATTGGGATTGCCGTAATTCATGCGATAAATCGTGGCGTTATGCGTTTGCCTGGATTCCAGATCGCGGCGCAATTCGGCGGTGACGATCGCCAACAAGCGCTCTTCCAGATCGCCAAGAGGCCTGACTTCCAGGCGCCAATCGCCGATTTTCCAGCCGAACTGGTTCCATGAGTCCATGTTGTTCAGCCTGAACCAGGCCGGCTCGTGCTCGACCCGTTCGATTAAAAACGCCAAAGCGTCGCGCGGTCCGGCCACATTGTGCAAGGCATCGGCCACCTGGTTGACGGCCGATTGATAATTGTTGGTTTGCAGTTTAAGCACCTCCGGCAGGCGTTTCGCGGCAAAGGTTTTGATATCGTCGGCCGCGGAAGGCATCTTTTTATCGTGCGCGGCGTTATATATGCCGCACAGACGGCCGATCAGGGCCGCACGGTGATTTTCGTTGCCCGAATCGAGTTCGGCTTGGATTTTTTGCTCCGCCGCTTTGTAGAGCGTTGCCGCGCCGCCCAGCGACACTTCGCCGTCGTTGCGGATGGCGTTTTCGTATAGTTCGTAAAGTCGCTCTATAAGCCAAAATGTTTGTTGCCGGTTGCAGGGATGCCGGAGTTGCTCCTGCAATACTTTTTCGCCGCTATCGTAGTGCCGAGTTTGTTCAAGGTAGGAAATGAAAGTTCCCAGGGCCTCGTTGGCGGCCGAGGACAGCACGCCGTTTAAGGCATTTTGATATTCGTCGAGCGCGGACTGCAACAGATCGACAGCCTGCTCGCGCCGGGAATAATTCCAATGGGCATTTGCCAGGCGCAGAGAGATGTGCAGCCGATCGAGCGAGCCGGGCGCCGACTCCTCATGTAGCGTTAGCAACTGCCGAATTTGTACTTCTGCCAGTTTGGCGTCGGGGATCGCGCCTAAAGAGGCCAGGAAATCGGCCATAAGTTTCTGATCGCCGGCCGACCACTGCCGCTTGAAGGCCCTTTGCATGGCCTGAAGCGCCTTGTCGGCATGCGGGCCGGGCTGGTTCTTCAGTTCGGCCGCCCGGCGTTCGACCATAAGTTCCAGCATGTCAAGGGCGCGTTGGTCGATTTCGGTCTTCGCCCGATCGCGCACTTTAGCCAGATGCTCGATAAGCGAGTCGGCCGCGGCTTCATCGCGAATTTCGCCCAGGACCGAGCCCATGCTTTGCAAGAACGGATAAACTTGTCCCGCGGTATGCCCCACCACGGCGTCGGCCATCCCGGCAAGCAATCGGAAATCGCGCGTGGCAACGTAGAACTCGCGGAGTTGCCACATGTAGTTCTGCGGATTGCTCGCTTTCTCGAACAGCGCGGCAAAGACCAGCAGGACTTCTTTATCCAATTCACCCGGCGGATGTTCGTTGCCGTATTGCCAAGGCCTGAGTTTTTGCGAGAGCCAGTTGCTCAGCCGCCATTCTTCATTTGATTTATAGGAGGCCACCAGGGAGTGTTCGTATAGCTCTCGGCGATCGAGCACCATGTACCAATCGGCCAGCGTGCGATATTGCCGCGGTCCCAGTTCGTCGGAGGCCTCGATAGTTTCAAAAAGTTTGACCGCTTCGGCGATTTTTCCCTGCTCGGCCAGCAAATACGCCAGAGTCAGGCGCCATTGGTTGTTTGCATCGCCGGGCTTGATCCACGATTGCAGCGCCTGCTCCAATTCCTTGGGCCGGTCCAGCGCCACAAGGAGTTGATATTTGAGCATTTTCCAACGCGGATTGTCGTCGTCGGCCGGCGCGGCTGCGTCGATGTATTTCAACAATCGCTCTGCACTGTCGGGCTTGGCGCTTTTGCGCGCTGCCAGGTTCATAAGCGTGACCATGTAGCGGTGTTGGAGTACTATATCCAAAGCGGCCGCCGTTTCGTCCTCCGTGGAGGTTTGCTTGGGTCTCGGTCCGAGAAACTCCCAACATTCCTCAGCGGCGCGGTCCAAGTTACGGTCCAAAACCACGTCGAGATAAAGCTGTTCGATATTCATCCACGGCACAATCCCTCCGGATTGTTTTTGCATCTCTTGCTTCAGCCGGTCGGCAAATCCCTCGCGGGCCAATCGAAGATTATCCGCCCGCTTGGCTGCCAGTTCCGTGCGGGTAAGTTTTTCCTGATGCTCTATCTTGGCCATATTCGCTTCAAAGCGGGCTTGCACCATGCGATCGGACAGGCGATATAGCGCGGCAACTTGAGCAGCCAGATGCTCGGATGCTTCTTCGGCGTCGGAAAGTTTATCCAGCAACGAGAACGCTTCGTTTTCATGCTCTGCCAACCACGGCTGGGTTAATAGGGCGTTAAACAGCGCGGCTGCGCACGTTGTGCGGTTTTCTTCTGTCGCATTGTCCAATTGTTCCTGTAGAAAGGCCAAATACTCTTCGGCCCCGACGTGCGAAGACAAGACCTGAAGGAGCGACTGGGCGAGTTGTGCCTTGATGGCCGCATCGGGCTGGGCCGCCCAGCGTTTATGCAACTCGGCGGCGAGTCGTTTCCATACGTCCGCCTCGACGGCCGGATCGTTGGGCATAATCCAGGATATGTAGCGATGGATTTGGTCGGCGGGGAGTTTGTCCGCGTCCGATTTCAATAGTTCGGCTGCCGCCTTGCGCACGCGCCGGCACTGGTCGGTTTGCTGGAAGCGCCAGTTATTCATGATATTATCGGCCATGCCCTGTTGCGAATCGCTTTTGGCGAAGCGAAGCGCGGCGTCGGCCAGCGGCGCCTGCCAATGTTCGTCAATCCGGTCGGTGTAAAGATTGTATCCTTGCCCCAGGGCCTGTTGGACGGCCGCCTGGAGTTTTGCGGCGGCTTGGGGCGACAAGCGGTCCTGCTCTTGGCCTTCCTTGAGCCATTGTTCGATGAGGGCATCTGCTTCGTTCATTTGGCCGCTCTTGACCAACGCGCTAAGATATTCTTGATAAGGCGACGTACCCGGCGGATTTTGCTTCATCCAGCCGGCCAAATAATCGACCAACTCCGGAAATCGGCCCTCCCGCTCCAGCAATTGGGCGTTACAGTCCCGCAGCGATTCTTCTTCGTTGGGCAACCATCGGGCCTGGTCCGTGAGCACGCGGGCAATCCAGGCGTAGGCCGATTCGTAATCGCCCGAATTGGCCAGATTTTGTGCGTATTGCTGCTGCAAATTGGCGTCGTGCGGATATTCCTCGGCCAATTGCTTTTCGAGGGCCAGCCACTCGTCCGACCGGCCGGTCTGCTGCAAATAATTCGCCCGCTGCTGGTTCCACTGTTTAAGGCCCAGCAAATATTGCGGCTGGCGCTGGAAGACCGGCTTGATCGCATCGAGCAAGGCCAGCATTTCGTTGGGCTCCAATACGCCGGACGATTGCCCGAGCAGATGGTTGGCTAGAAATAGATCGTCGGTAAATTGATTGCTCGCTGCCGGTGATTGCGCTAATTGTGCGGCTTTGGCAAGAATGCGTTGTTTCAACTCCTCTCGACGGCGACTGATATTTAAGAAAGCGTTGCGAATCCAGCGTAATCCGGGTTTTCCTTCGGCCGCCTTTTCAGCCTGTTCCAAGTATTCCATGGCCCGGGTCCATTGTTGGCTTCGGGCGAAATGCAGCAGCAGGAGCACTTGATCATCGAAGGTTGCCTTGCCCGATGCTATCGCCTGCTTGGCGTCGGTAAGTTTAGGCAGTGGCTCGTGCAGGAATTGGATTTGATCGCGCCCGCTCAACTCTTGGGCGACTTGCTGGTCCAGGGCCTCGGGCGAAAGCGATTTGAATTGTTGCACGGTCCGCGATGTCCGCCGGCCTTCCGAGTCGAAGGTTTCAATACGGCCCGCCCACCATGCGCCGGCTGCTTCGATGAAATCCTCGCACTTCGTAGAACTGGTTGTTTTGCCATCGTACCGCTCTTCGATCCAGAGAATCACGTGCCGCTGGGCGTCGATCATCAGGTCGGTTTCGCTCCGCTGGTTAGCGGGATATTTTATGACCAGCAAGGTGCGATTATCGCCTTGTGGTTTTAGTTCGACCTGACATTGCGGATAGCTTTTTTCCAGCAAATTGAGCGTATATAGCCCCAAGTCCAAGGGCGGCTTGGTTACGTCAAGCGGCGTGGACTTTCGGACCCGTCCGAGTTGGAATGCTTTTGAAAAGACGCCTCGTTCCTTATCATTGCACCACTGGATCGTGGTTTGCTGCCCGCCGCCCTTGCTGCGGACGAACCATTTCTGAGGCGAAACCAGCGACAGATTTTCCGATCGCGACGTGACATCGCCCCAGCGCACGTCGAACGATTCGCTACTGTGATCGATCTCCAATCCGCCCTTTAATAGGGCAAGTTGATCGTTTCGCAACAGGTTTTGAGCCAACGCCCGGGCCTCGGCCGACCATAGCGTCTTCGGCTCCTTAACCGTTGTCTTACGCTCCGCGGGCGGTAAATAGGGGAAAAGATTTGCAAACCATTGCTCGTCCTGCGCCGGTTTACCAGACCAGGGGCCGAAACGATTTCGCCAGTTAAAGCTTAGATTTCCGTCGTATGCTCTACCACCACTTGAAAAAAAGCGGTCGCTCTGAAAATCTCCGGCATAGTCACTGAGTCCTATAAATCCAAAACCAGCTTTAAATTCGCCCGCGGAGGCAAATGCCATCCCTTGATCAGGCATATCGGCTGCTAAAAACGGCTCTTCCCGGGCCAACTCTCTTGATCTTTTTCCAAATCCAGCATCCAAGATGTCGCCCGAGGCTGGTTCAAACTGGCCATTGATCGCAGTTCCTCCGAAGTCATACTTCTCTTTGTCCTCTCCTCTTGTTAAAATGGGTTCTTCAAGTTCGGTGCCATTTAAATCCAGTGTTCCCCCAGTTAAAGCTTGAACGCCAAGATATATAGGACTGGAAGCCGGCATAGGGCTATTGATAATTCCTGAATCATCCCAACCGCCTCCAAATCCGCCTCCGCCTCCAATTCCGGCCATTCGGCGCGATACCTGCCCGGATGTTTGTCCTTGCGGCGTCCGGCGTCCCAGGGCGGCCAATTGGCCGAGCACCGCGCTGCGCAGTCCGATCCGCCAATTGCCGGCGAGTTTCATTTGCTGCTGGACCAGTTCGTAATTGGCATTGTCGCGGCCTTGGGCAAAGAATTTTTCCCCGTCGCGCATCTGAAATCCGCGTTTGACTTTGAATCGCTCGCGATCGGCGTCGCTTTCCAGCACCAAAAGCGAGGTATAGGGCGTGATGATGTGATATTCTTCAGAAAGGGCGATAATCTCGTCCTTGATTGCCGGAGACGCGCCTTGTTCGAGCAATGCGTCGAGGTGCATCCGCGCCCAAATCCGGGGAATGAACGAATTTCCCTGCTCGGCGTCTTTGAGCGAAACCTTGCTGCTGAAGCGCACCGCTTTGCCGCTAAGCGTTCCCGTCACAATCACTTCACCCTGTTGATCGCCGCCCTCAGGCAGATAACGGCCCAGGACGATCTGCTGCAAGCCGGCGGAAATATTGGGCAATTCCTCCGGATAAACTCGTGCCGTGCGCAGCCCTTTGAATTCGATTTTGAGATTTTTCAATCCCGGCCGGGCCAGTTCCTGAAGCAATTCGGCTGCCGCCCGATGCGGAGAATGTTCGCCGGTGATTTGCCTGAGCGATCCCCCGCCCAGCGAAGCGATAGTCTTGACAACCACCGGCTCGAAACTGCTGCTGACAGTCACTGCATGAAAGGTCGCCGTCTTGCCTTCGTATAGGCGGCGCAGGCGTTTGCCGAAGTCGACCGGATCGGAGTCGCGGGCGGTGGGAATGCCGTCGCCGATGTAAATCACCTGCGTTTTCGGCCCGGCCTGTTCCAAGGCCGAGGCAAAGGCCTTGTCCAAGTCGGTCCAGCCCAGCGAGGTCCGATTGGCCAAATATTCGCGGGCCGCGGCGACGTTCTTCTCGTCGGCCGACATGGGCTTTTCAAAGACCCAGTCGCAATCCACGTCGCAACCGGCCACGTTGAACGAGTCCTTGGGCGTCAATGCGCTAAGGAGCGCGGCAAGGAATTCGGCCTGAGCCGCGCGGCTGGGCGCATCTATTGATGCCGATGTATCGGCCAGCACCAGCAGGCTCATGGGCTCGCCGTCGGGCAGGGTTTCCCGCTGCCACTGGCCGTCGTCCGCCGGTGGCGTCAAGTGGAGCATGAAATACCCGTCGTCGCCGCGGCGATGCGGGATCATCACCACGTCCGATTGCCGGCCCTCGGTTTCCACCACGACCTCGAAATCGCGGGTCGGCGTGTACTCCCGGGCGGTGAATTCCACGCGGGCCGAATGCTCGGTTTTTTCCGATCGCACGGTGTGCGTGGGCGAAGTTATGCTCTTTATCGGCACAACGGAGTTGAGCGTCACGTCGATGGCCAACTCCCGCAAAGGATGCTGCTTGAGCATCTCGCTTTGCAGCGGATAACTATAATGATATCGGTTTCCCTTTAGCGGCAGCACCTGGGTATAAGTGATTTTGATGCGTTTTTCGCTGTTGGGCTCGATGGGGAACACTCGGGCCTTAAAGATGTTTCCACCCGACCATTCCAAAAGCCCGGGATCGCGCCTTTCGCGCAGGATTGTTTCGTAAATTTCCCGGGCGCGCTGCTTTTCGACCACGTCGGCCTCGACCAACTCGCTACCGATCCACATGCCGAACCCGGAGATCGATGCATCTTGCGGCAATGGGAACTGAAACACACCCTCCAGGCGCGTAGGCGTATGGTTGACGAAGGATTCCTCGATCACTGTGCGGGCGATCTGGTCGCGGATGTCGACGGAAACCGTGTGATAACCGACCGTCAGCGGCACGTCGCGGCCGTCGACCTTGGCGATCAAAGAGCCGATCGATTCCACGGCCTCCGCGCCTTCAAACCCCTTTAACCAAAGCGGGTCCTTGTCGAGCCTGACGAGTTTTTGTTTATCGAGCCGGAAAACTTGCCGGCCTTGAACCATGATTTTTTGCTCATCCGGCCCGAGAATTTCCAAAGGAGATTTATCCTCGGCGTAGACTTTTATCTCGCCGTCAAATAAGCGGATCTGGTTGGGTCTAACAAGCTCCGCCAACGAACCTGGACCGAGCGTTACATCGGTCTGCTTGACCAGGCGTAAAGCCACGGCGTTGGCCCCGCGGGGATCGGTGCGGATCCAATCGCCCGGCTTGAGAACCAGGCGGGCGGCGACCGGTGTCCAACGATTGGCCATCACCGGCTTAAGGCCCACGATCCCTTGCACGTCGCTTATTTTTCCGATGCGTCCATCTTCGGTGAGGGCATCGCCGACGATGAAGATATCTTCAGGCGCGGGCTGATCGGTTGCCAGGACAGTTAGTTTGGCGACAGGTGTCAAGCGACCGTCAAGTATGGTCGTTGCCTCCAGTGTTCGCAGGCATTGCGTGCCGGCATCGACTAGTGCCTGGATATGGATTTTCCCCTGTTCCGCCGGTAGATCGAGTTGATAATCCTCGCAATCCTTGCCGTCGAGTTTAACGGGCTGGGATGAACGCTCGAATTGCAGAGCTTCCGGCCGTTGTGGGCGAGGAAGTTCTAAAAGTGACAAGACATCCAAGCCGCCTGATGCCCCTTCCCCGCCGAGAAAATACGGAGAAACCGCCAAATTTGCCCGATTGATTTTTTCATCTATCAGCCAGAGCTGTTTTCCATGGGCGATTTTGTATGTCCCGTCCGGATTGTTCCAGCGTAATTTATCGGGCTTTCGGGTCCAGATTTCGCTGGTTTTGCCGTCGCGGGCGACGCTCAGGTGCAGGCTATCGGCCCGATTGACGCTTGAGAGCACCTTATCGGCCGAAACGGCAGTGGTGCCGGGTGAAAGGACAGTGAAGAATATCACAGCCGCGGCGGCCACCGTGGCGGCCGAAGCCACCAAACCGCGCAGGGCAAAAATGAACATGCGATGTCTCCTTTGTGCAAGGAAATTATTCTTTGGATTTTGGGCGGAAAATTCCTGGACCGTTTGTTCGCGCAAACGCTTTAGGAATTCTTCGTCGGGCGC
>JBEKZY010000213.1:0-8704 GCA_049509395.1 Thermoguttaceae bacterium
CCAACTCGGTGGAACAACGGATGGATACGATCAAAGTATTGACGGAAATCCGCGACCAGCTCAAAGAACAAAACGCCTTGCTGCGTTCGGGCGAGTTGCGAGTGATCGTAGTTCCGCCGAAGAAGTAAAAACATGAATGGAAGCTGTTTCTCAAATTGTAAAGCGCATGATCCGCAATGAGCTTTGAATGTCATTTATACTTAATCCCAGGCTAAAACGCTCGGGCCGTGGAAAAAATGAACTGCCAAAAATGCCGCCATGATATATTACCGTTGGAAAAAAGCCGGTTTCACGCTGCTCGAACTGCTGATAGTGATGGCGGTAATATGTATTTTGATAGGCGCCGTGTTGCCTAGAAGCAATCCGAACATTCTGGACGAATTGCGGTCGGCGGCCCAAATCGTAAGCACCGAGCTGGCTTACGGCCGCAGCCTGGCGATGGCTAATAATGACAAGTACAAATTCACTTTCGATACTACGCAAAATCGTTTCACGTTGCAGCACAGCGGCTCGAATACGTCTTTGAATCAATTGCCGGTAACGTCGTTCAGGTCGCCCAGCGATACCCCGACCCAGCACGTAGTGGATCTGGATGAATTTCCCCACATGGGTCCAACCGTGCAAATAACGGCCGTTACCGTGGCTGGCACCAACCAACGGATCAGCGACCTTGAGTTCACTCCGCTGGGGGCCACCACCCGCACGGCCGGCACCACAGTCTGGCTGGCCTCCGGGAGCGGATCAAATACGCTATACATCACGATCACGGTTGATCCGGTAATCGGCTTAAGTCAAATTGGGAACTATTCGGTTACCGGACCGCCATAGAATCACTCAAAAAAAAGAGGGGGTGGTCGGTTTCCCGACCGCTTGAATATAAAGGATATTCCGAAATGGTATCGTGGATCACGAAAAAACGGTGCGGCCCGATCGGCGTCGATATCGGCAGCAAGTCGATAAAGCTGATGCAATTTGACGCTGCTTTGACGCAGGTGTGGGATTCCGCGCGCTGGGACCTGCCGGCCGAGCCGGCATTAAACCAGGATCGCCAGGACGAGCGGATCGTGGAGTCGCTGCGCCGCGTCATGGAAGGCCGGCGTTTTCGCGGCCGGGAAGCCGTATTTTCACTGGGAGCGAGCAACCTTTTTGTGCAAAACATCCGTGTAGCCCAGGCCTCGGGAGACGAATTGACGAAGATCGTGCATTTTGAAGCCGCCGGGCGCCTGCCTTACAGCAGGGAAGAGGCGGAAATTCGCTACCTTGACGCCGACACTATCCGCCAGGGCGATTCCGTCCGCAGGGAAGTGATCCTGATGGCATGCCATAAACCGGTGATGGAAAGGATTGTGCAGGTGGCCGAACACGCCGGCCTGCAACCCGTGGCCGTGGACCCCGAACCGCTGGCCCTATTGCGGTCCTATTCCCGGCAACTGCGCCGCGATGAAGATCAAAAACGGCGAATCATGTTTGTGAATATAGGCGCATCGAACACGTTGGTGGTGATAGCTTGCGGGATGGAGGCTGTTTTCATCAAGTATCTGGACATCGGCGGCCGCCTGCTAGATGACGCCGTGTCGAAACATTTGAAGTTATCGCCCGCCGACGCGGCGTCCTTGCGCAGCCGCAACGGCGACGGGCGCACCGAACAAAGCGATGCGGAAGTCGCCCGGGGCATTACCGAATCGATCAGGCCCATTTTGGACCGTCTGGTACATGAACTTTCACTTTGCATGCGTTACTATAGCGTGACTTTCCGCAGCGAAACGCTGCAGCAGTGCCTAATCGGCGGCGGGGAAGCCAACGACGGGCTTGTCGAATGGCTTGGCGCCCGCCTGGATCTGCCTTGCGAACTGGGCAATCCCCTGCGGAGCTTCGAGAAATCGCTGCCCGGCGAGCGCCTTGCCCAGTGGGACGTGGCCGCCGGATTGGCATTGCGAGAATCCCATTATCATTGAATTCCCCAGGGAATATAAAAGATGATTGACATAGACTTTTTGCCGATCCAATATCACCAAAAAAACGCCTATCGCCAGGCGAAACCCTGGCAGATTATCGTGGTAACGTCGTTTTTGGGATTAGTCGCACTTTTAACGATCAGTCAAAACGTTCACCGCCGGTTTGTGGAAAGACAACTGGCCGATCTGACTCCCGCCTATGAAATGGCCTTGGGGCAAGAGCGGCAACTCGCCGACGTCAAAGCTCAACTGAAGAGGAAGGAATGCGAAGCCGAGTTGATTACCTACTTGCGTCACCCCTGGCCGAAGAGCCAGTTGCTCTCGGCTTTATTATCCAGGCTGCCTGAAGAAATAACGTTGCAACAACTGCAAATAACTCGTGAGGCGGAGAATTCAGCCGCGGCATCCGACCGACGTCCTGTGGTAGTCGTGGGGAACTCCAGCGATCAACAAAAAAATATATCGCCGGCCGAGCGCGACATGCAAACCTTGCAAAGCCAGTCCGAGGGCAAACTAATAGTCATAATTCTTACGGGCGCTACCGCCAATAGTGCCGCGCTACACCATTATTTAGATGAAATGCAATCGAACTCGTTGTTCGCCAAGGCGGAATTGGGTTCGGTGACCAGCGTTGGCGAGACTTCGGGAGCGGCGATTCAATTCCACGCCAAGCTTGTTGTAAAACCCGGCTACGGTCAACCGGGCAGCCCCATCGATGAGCAAAAGGCGCCGCCCCCGCAAAGTCCGGCAAAAACTTCTTCTACGCCGCCGATGATGTTCAATGAGCTTACCGCTAGAACCGCGAATGAATAACATAGAGAACAAAAAAACAATTAATGCAGGCAACGAATATGCATGCTACTGAAATCAAACTCAATCGCGGCAGTTGGCTGGTGACTATACCGTTGGTCGCCATAGCCGTGATTCACATAGTATTTGTTTTTTTCCCGGGCCGAAACGTTATAACCCAGTTGCGTACTGAAATAGAATCCAGGCAACTTTACATCAGCAATGCCGACGGGGTATCCGCCGCATTGGCCGCCGCCCAACAAGAGCTTCTCGATGCGAGGACGTACATCGATAATTGGCAGCGTACTGCCTTAATGGTTCATCGCCTGCCGGTGCTGTATGGGAATATAAATGATTTAAGCAATCGGGCGGGAACAGCCACCACACGGTTTGAACCGCAGATGTTGGTCGAACTAGGCCTGATCAGGCAAATTCCCATTCACATGACTTGCACGGGAACTTTTGCCCAAATACATGAATTCATTCGTTCCTTGGAGAGTCTGCCCCAGACAATCTGGATAGATTCGCTCCAATTTAACAAACCTGGGCAAAATGGAGGAAATATATTGTGCGAAATAGATTTAGTCGTCTTTTCCGATAATCCAAAGATTTCCAATTACGCTGACATTAGCAAATAACCGATATACGGGGGAGCATGACCATTGGGCGTCTGGCACCAGGTCTGCTGATAAAACAGTGAATATACAAAAAATAAGCAAACAAATCAAACATGAAATAGCCGCTCATCCAAAGAAGGCTATTGTTCTAGGAATAATGATGGTTGTTGGTCTATTTATTTGGATACCACATGTTTTAGGATGGTTAAACAAAAGCGAAGAAGGCCCAAAATCGTCCGGAACTCAAGTCGCGGTAAACATGTCTCCGGGACAAACAAATTCCGCGAATAACTTAAGTGCCAACAAGGAGAACAAACCTTTACAGTATTCCTGGAAAGAAGTGTTGAAGTGGATGAACAACGACCCGCGGACTCGTCCCGCACAACAACTAACTATCGATAGAGATCCATTCCAGGGATCGAAAGAGGCCACCGATGAAACCAAAGAGGAGGCAGAAGCAAAAGCGCCGCCCGTGTCGCCGGCAAGCCTGGGCATGGCGCTTACGAGCACAATCATCGGACCAAATGGCGGAATAGCCAGGATCGGCGGCAGAACATATAACCAGGGACAGACGATCGAAGCGGTAAAAGAAGGGCGAAACTACAAATTCGTTCTTACCGAAATTCACGATCGCAAAGTGGTTTTAGAACTGGAAGGAGAAAGTTTCGAATTAAGTATCCCGGAGCCAGGAACATCCGGTCGCATGGTTTTAGGAACCATCGAGAAACAAGAAACGGGGCGCTGACAAGAAAGATATTTGTTTGCGTGTGATATCACTACTTAAGTAGATGTCATTTTGCGAACAAGTTTTTTCGTTTTGCAATCGAAGTATTACTTTTCTTTTGGCGTCACGGAAGACACATGAAAACCTTTCGTCGATTCGGCTTGCTTGTAATTTGCGCCGCCGTCGGCGTGGGATGGGCGGTTATAGTGGGGACTTGTTCAACCCCCGCTAATGATCCTGAAAAATCAAGTGATATTAAGAGCCTTTCCCAAAACACAGAACTTCAATCACAGCAAGAAATTAGAGGCACTAATTCACTGCAATTCAGCCCTTACCCTAACCCTCTTCCAAAGGGAGAGGAGACTTCTGGGATAGGCTCTAACTTGTCGGCGGCGGAAAAGACCGCCGCGGCGAAACAAGAGGCGGCCAAGACAGCGAAAGAGTCAATTTCCGGCCAAGCGGAATCGCCACGTGACTGCGTGGTTACGCTTCCGCCCCCGTCAGAGCCCAGGGGTCCGGTTATGGCTCAACCGTATCCGCTTGCGGCACAAGAGTATACGCCGCCTCCTCCGCCGGAGCCGGGGGAAACGTCACCGGGCAAGCCGGGCTTGCCAGGCGTCATGAAATTTTTGCAGGATCGTTTGGCGACTCCGGCAAAAGCGGCGGATAAAACGACATCTTCACCCGCCCCAAGCCAGGCATCTCGGTCTCCTGTTAAATCAACAATCAAGGGCGAGGGCGACGGCAAACTGCGGATCCACATCTACGACGAAGACATTCACAAGGTGTTGGATCTGCTCAGCGAACAAGGCAATTTGAACATATTGGCAAGCAAGAACGTGGAAGGCAAAGTATCCGCCACGCTGAATGGAGTGGATCTCGACAGCGCGTTGGATGCGATACTCAAATCGACGGGTTACGTGGCCAAGCGGGAAGGAAATTACGTGTTTGTCGGCACGCCCGAAGATTTCAACAATTTGGAGCAGGCACTGGATAAAATCGGCACGCGAGTTTACCAGCCCAATTACATCACGGCCGCGGAATTGAAGACGCTGATCACGCCGCTTTTGTCGGAAAAAATCGGTGCAATCAGCGTTTCGACTCCATCCGAGGTGGGCATCGCCGCCAACGACGCCAGCGCGGGCGGCAACAAGTATGCCGGCAATGACGTGGTCGTGGTCCGAGACTACGAAGCCGTGCTCGCGCAAATCGATCAAATGGTGGAAGACGTCGACGTGCGTCCGCTCCAGGTTTCCATCGAGGCGATGATTATGAGCGTGCATTTAAAGGACAATGATAAATTCGGCGTCAACTTTCAACTTCTTCGCGACAATCCCAACATCAAGTTTGGAATCGGAACGCCCGCCGATGCATTGGCTAATTTCACATTCGATGAAGGCGGATTGAAATTCGGCTTCCTCGACACCAGCCTGGGCGCGTTCCTCAACGCCCTGGAAACCGTGGGCGACACGAACGTCATTGCAAATCCGCGGCTGATGGTGCTGAACAAGCATCGGGCCGACATTCAAATAGGCGAACAAAAGGGATATCTGAGTTCCACGGTCACTGAGACAAGCACCACATACGCCGTGCAATTCCTGGATCTTGGGGCCCAATTGCGCCTGCGCCCGTTCGCATCGAGCGACGGCGTGATACGCATGGAAATCCATCCTGAATTATCCGACGGCGACGTGACGACGCAAAACGGCGTCACGCTGCCCAACAAAACCATCACCCAGGTCACCACCAACGTGATGGTTAAAGACGGTTGCACAGTGATTATCGGGGGGCTGATGCGCGACCAATTGGTAGCCAACACGACGCAAGTTCCGTTTTTTGGAAGTTTGCCGGTAATCGGCGTCTGTTTTCGCAACACCGATGAAACGATCGAGCGTTACGAGGTGCTGGTGCTGATTACGCCGAGAATCGTGTATGAGCCCGGCACGTGCCAGGAGGGTGAAAAAGCGGCCTGCGAATACTATCGCCGCCACGGCACATATGCCGACAAAATGAGCCCCTTCGGCAAGCGCTCGATTGCCCGGCGCTATTTCCGGCTGGCGCAAGCCGCCTGGGCCGACGGCGATCAAAAGAAGGCCTTGCGATTCGCTGAAATGGCGGTGCAATTCGATCCGGTCAATCGGGCCGCCATCGATTTGCGCAGCGACATCTGGCTGGGCAAGAAAGAAGGCGAACATACGCTGGGTGCCGAGCGGCCGGTCAGCGATATTGCCGCCCGAAATCCCTTGGACGGCGATGCCGTGGCCGATTGGCTGATAGACGATCTGGAACGGCCGACCGTGTCGCAACCCATTCCGTTGCACCCGTACGATCGCGGAATGCCGGGCACTCACGAGGACATCCCGCGTCCGAAAAAACTTCCATGAATCGATTGTTTGGAATAAAAATTGAGATAGGTTGACTTGACTTAGAATCCATAAAATGAAGTATTCAGTCCAGATGCGAGAAAAACTGCCGGTTCTGATTTTTGTTACAGCGGTAATGCTTGCATTGTCGACCGGGTGCGCAAGTTTGCCCATTGCCAAGTCGATATTCGGGGACGGCGGCGCCGAAAAGCGGCAGCGGCGCAATGAGGAAGTTATACGGAATTTTGAAGCGCACCGGGACCAGGCCGCTTATGAAGCCGCTTTGGCGCGATGGGAGCAGAACGATTCCAAAGGCTGCCGAGAGGGTTTGGATACATTACTGGCCCGCAATCCCCGCCATATCGATGCCCAACTTCTAATGGCGGAAGTAAATCTTCTCGATAAACGCCCGCAGGATGCGCTAAAACAGGTGGACGAGGCGATCCGCCTGCAACCCGGTAATGCCCGATCGCTGTATACCAAAGGATTGGTGCTGGATGCCATCGGTCAATCAACCGGCGCAATATCATATTACGAGCAGGCTGCCCGGGCCGAACCGGAAAACGAAATGTATGCATTATGTTATAAGAATGCCAGAGATTCCGACGGTCCTGACGAAGCGTGTTCAAATGCCGTCATTCCGACGGCTTACCAGGCGCCTTTGAATTCAGACAAAAATGTTTCTTCATCATCACAGGTACAGGGGCCGTTTTTGGCCACGCCCGCAGTCAGGCAGCCCGCCGCGGAAACTCCATCGCTTGCGACGCCGATGACCGAGGCCGCCGATAAAATGAAAATAGACGCCGGTTTTACTGATTCTTATGCACATGCCGAATCTGCGGTTTCGGCGGAAGAATTGCTAAGCGAAGGGCAGCGGGCGTTATCGGACGGCTCGATCGACGCGGCCCGGATTGCCTTCCATAAAGCGGCGGCGTACCAGCCGAATAATCCGCAAATAACGATTGTTGCGGCAGGCGCGGCATTACGAACAAACCATCCGGAAATGGCCGTAGAACTGCTTGTGCCGGCTGCCAAACATTTCTCCAAATCGGCGGCGATTTATCGCATGTTGGGCGTGGCCTACTACCGGTTGGGCGACTTCCAATCTTCACAAGTTGCATTGCAACAAGCACTTTCGTTGGACAAGTCGAGCGCTTTATCCTATTTTTTGATGGGATGCACGCTGGCGAAACTTGGGCAGGCCGAGTCGGCAGATGCCCATTTTCAACAGGCACGAGCCCTCGACCCCCGCTATACCGTGCGTCGTTAATGCAAGTATAAGCCTCGCGTCCGACGTTCTGCCGGCGATCATCCCCTACTGGGAAAAGTCCGCGCATAAATAATCCGCTTTCCGGCGGATCGCGGCCATTGAGTCTCAGATTAACAATATCACTGGGGTAAACGATCATCGGAATATAAGCGAAATCCCACCGGCGGCTGTAAGCCGCCGGCTATTGTGTGTGACATTAGTTTTTGATTTTCCATAAATGGAATAAATATATTAATAAAACCGGGGTTTGAAATCCCGTATGGTCTCAAATAATTTACAAGTTTTATCACACGGCATGAGTAACTTGAATTCCTACAAACCGGCAGTCTTCGCGGCAATCGCCATTGTCGGTGGACTGACATTGGCCTGGTTATGGACATTGGAATTTCATGCGGCATCGCTGATGTTATTTGCGGGTTTGACGTGCGCGGGATTAATCTGTTGTTGTGGACTGCTTGTGCACCGGTTTTTGCGGCAAAAAAGGCAACAACAACAATTCCAGCGGCATATCGAAGCGATGTGCCTCTGTCATATGCATCCCGGATCCAATGACAACATACCTGCCTTGCCCGCGGATCATCCAATGAGCAATTTTGCGGAACAGATTCGAAACACCATACTTGACTACAAGCGGCGGGCGGAGGACTTGGAACACGCCCGTACCGCTCAGGAGGTTCACTGCCTTCGCGCCGTAACGCGGGCCGAGCAGATCAAAAATATATTTGAGGGCTTGGCCGACCCTATCTTGGCTATTGATGAATACGACGAGTTGGTGCTGGCCAATCACAGCGCGGAAGAGATATTTCATTTTGACGCGGAAAAGATCGAAACCCGGGCCTTGGACAAAATAGTGCGTTGCCAGAAGCTGATCGATTTGTTGGCATCCGTAAGGCACCGGAAAATCGCGGGGGCTCGTTCCGAAGAGATCGAATTAACCGGCGAGAACGGAATGCCGCAATGGTTTCGCGCCACGGCCTGCAAACTGG
>JBEKZY010000214.1:0-8568 GCA_049509395.1 Thermoguttaceae bacterium
TTGTGCTGCGAAACGGCGTGGTAATTGAGGCATTCGGCACCGGGCAGAGGATTCGCGGGCGGCGGCGCAGAGAGAATCGGCCCACGCTGATTATTTGCGATGATCTACAAAATGACGGACATATTCTTTCGGCCGTCCAGCGCGGGCATTCGCGCGATTGGTTCCACGGCATGTTGATGAAGGCCGGCACCACGCGAACGAACGTGGTAAACCTGGCCACCGCGCTGCACCGCGAGGCCCTGGCCATGCAGTTGCACGAAACGCCGGGCTGGACGTCGCGAATCTTCAAGGCCGTGGTGCGCTGGCCGGAGAACACGTCGCTGTGGCAGGAATGGGAATCCATGTACGTGGACATCGCCAATCCGCATTATAAAACGGCCGCTCGAAAATTTTACGAAAAGCATCGCGAGGAAATGGACCTGGGGGCAAAGGTTCTGTGGCCGGAGGAGGAAGACCTATACTCGCTGATGTGCATGCGGGCGGAGGGGGGGCGCACGGCGTTCGAGCGCGAGAAGCAGAACTCGCCGATCAACCCCGACTTGTGCGAATGGCCGGAGTCGTACTTCGACGAGTCGATCTGGTTCGACGATTGGCCGGGGCGGTTGGTTGTAAAAAGTTTGGCGTTGGACCCGAGCAAGGGCGGCGACGCCCGGCGGGGCGATTTCTCGGCCCTGGTGATGCTGGGAGTGGATCGGCAAGGAATAGTGTATATCGAAGCGGATCTGAAGCGCCGGGCGACGCCGCAAATCGTGGCCGACGGGGTGGAGTTGTTCCGCCAATTCCGGCCGGACATTTTCGGCGTGGAGGCCAACCAGTTTCAAGACCTGCTCTCCGGCGAATTCGAGGCGGAATTCCGGCGGCAAGGCATTTTAGGCGCTCGGCCTTGGCCGGTGGAAAATCGCACGAACAAATTGGTACGCATCCGCCGCCTGGGTCCGTATCTTTCCAGCCGGCGGTTGAAGTTCAAGAGCGACAGTCCGGGTACGCGGTTGTTGGTCGAACAACTCCAGGAGTTTCCCATCGGCGATCACGACGACGGTCCGGACGCGGCCGAAATGGCCCTTCGCCTGGCGGCGGAACTGCTCGCCGGCCGGGGCGCCAAGGACGGATTGGGCAATCGTCTGCCGGTGGGATGAAGCAAAGGATGAGGGATGAAGGATGAAGGATGAATGAAATGCTTAATGTTGAACAATGAATGAAACAATAAAACCTCTTGCGGTTTCGCCAATATAAAAAATCCTCGTTCCCAGGCTCTGCCTAGGAACGGCAGTTGAAAAGGAGCTTGCATTATGCAAAATGTTGATACTGTTACCAATAATAACAAAAGTGATTTTCCCAGGAATAATTCCCGGCTGATGCACTTGGAGCGGCGGTTAGCGGAGGCCTTCGACGAGCTGTGGGACAGTTTTGTCGATCCGGCCGACGCGCTTTACGACGTGGACGGCACGCGTTGGAATGCGCTTGGCGGGACGATGGCGCCGGGCGTGAGTTCGGGAATTCCCTTTACCGACGAACAGCAACTGGCCGAAATCCGCGGGCAATGCCGGGCCCTGGCGGCGGGCAATGAATTCGCCATTAACGGCCATGAGAACCGCATTAGTTATATCGTAGGCAGCGGGCACGTGTACCGTGCCGTGGCGCGAAAAGGCCGCTCTGTGCCGGAATCCTTATTAAGCGGGGTGCAGGCGGTCCTCGACGAGTTCGCCTGCATCAACCATTGGCGCCAGCGGCAGCAGGAGATCGTCCGCCGCAAAGACCGCGACGGGGAGTGCTTTTTGCGGTTATTTCCCGCGCCGGACGGCACGACCCGGGTGCGGTTCGTCGAGCCGGACCAGGTTGCGGCCCCTGCCGATCGCGTCGGCGACCCGTCGGCCAGTTTCGGCGTCGTGACCGACACGGCCGACGTAGAAACCGTAGTGGGCTACTGGATCGACGGCCGGTGGATCGACGCCGAGGCGATCCAGCATCGCAAGGCGAACGTCGATGCCAACGTGAAGCGGGGTCTGCCGCTATTCTACCCGGTGCGGAAGAATCTCCGCCGCGCGGAAAAACTGCTCAGGAACATGAGCGTGGTATCGGAAATTCAATCGGCGATCGCCATTATCCGCAAGCACTCGGCCGCGACAAACGCGGGACTGGAGCAATTCGTGGCGAACCAGGCCGACCTGAGCGTGACCAGCCAGGCCACGGGCCGGACCAGCCACTTCAGGCGATTTGCGCCGGGGACGATTCTGGACGCCCTGTCGGGCACGGAATACGAATTTCCGGCATCCGGCATCGACGCCGGGCGTTACGTGGCCGTGTTGCAGGCCGAGCTTAGGGCCATTGCCAGCCGCCTGGTCATGCCCGAGTTCATGCTGTCGAGCGACGCCTCAAACGCCAATTACTCATCGACGATGGTGGCCGAAGGTCCGGCGGTAAAGATGTTCGAGCGATTGCAGCACGAAATGCTGGAAGACGACGTGGACGTGATGCGGCGAGTGGTTTTTCACGCGGTCGAGGCGGGCCGGTTGCCGGCCGAAGCGATTGCGGACGTGGATATTCGCGGCATTGCGCCCACGCTTGCCGTGCGCGATAGGCTCAAAGAAGCGCAGGCCGATCAGATCCTGGTCCGCAACGGCGCGATGTCGGTTGCGACCATGGCCATGCGCAACGGTTTGGACCCGGAGCACGAGCGGCAATTGATCGAGAAAAAAGGGATTGGGGACTAGTAGGACGACTTTAAAAGTCGTCTTACAAGGGGATTGGGGATTAGGGATTAATGATTTGTGGGGGTGGCCAAAAAGAAATCTTGAAATCATTTGCAGCAGATTATATACATAGGTCCATCATGACAACCGCAGTCACAACGAGCAACGCGAAGAAGGTGGCCCAGCTTCAACAGGCCCTGGCCGAAATGTTGGCCGCGACGCTCAAGCGGGGTTTTTTCGGCACCGCGGCTGTGGAAGTGAGCGTACAGGACGGAACGATCCAGCATATCCGCCGCAGGGTGGAACAGATTGAAAAATAGTAGTTAGTGGGCAATGGGCAGATGCGAACAGAGGTAGGCTGGAGCAGGATTCAGGGTTCGGGGTTCAGGGTTCAGAACTTTTGAACAACGACTTAATCCCCAGATGACGGCTGACTGCTGAATGCTGATGGCTGAAAACTTAGAAACAAGGGTATCGATGAATTGGTATATAAAATCACATGTAATTCCATCGCTCCCCTTCGGGTCGCGGCTAAACAAAATTAAAAAAACACCTGTAACATTGTGATTACTGTAAACGGAAAACTGAGAACTATTAACTGATAACTTATAAATGAAAGGACCAGCGATGACCGAAAGGCTTCAAGAATATTGCGATTCGCGCGGCGTGCGGATGCGCGTCGATCGGGTAGAAGGCGTGATTCGCGGGGTGAAGATTCTCGGACTTGAGTCGCGCAACCGGCGCAGCTATTTGCCCGAGGCGCTCGCCCAAGCCGCTCGGCTTTACGAGGACGCCAAGGTTAACGTGAACCATCCCAAGGGCAATCCGGGCGCGCCGCGCGATTATCAAGATCGCATGGGGACGATTCGCAACGTCAATGCACGGCCGGGCGAAGGCTTGTTTGCCGATTTTTATTTTAATCCCAAGCACGCCTTGGCCGAGCAGCTTATCTGGGACGCCGAACACGCCCCGGAAAACGTGGGATTTTCGCACAATGTCGAAGCGCGAACCGTGCGCCAGGGCGAGCGGATCGTGGTAGAGGCGATTACCCGGGTGCAAAGCGTAGATTTGGTGGCTGATCCGGCCACGACCCGCAGTTTGTTTGAATCCGCCGCCCAAAACTCGCCCGGCGAAGATAATAATATCTCGATCGATAAAGAGCGGGCACTTACGGCGGAAGTATTGAAACAAAATTTTCCCGAACTGGTCGAAGAAATCTGCCGCGAAGCCCTGGAAGAGCAACGGCGGCTTAAGGCTGAGGTGGAGCGGCTTGCGGCTTTGGAGGCGGCGCATCAAAAGCAGGCAACCGTGCGGCTGCTTCTGCGGGAATTCAATTTTCCCGATCCGGAAAGTAATAATCCAAAGGACAAGACTATAGTCAGCGAGCAGTTTTTGGAATTGTTGCTGGAAGCGGAAAACGAGGAAGCCATCCGGGAATTGATCGAAGAGCGGGCTCGGCTGGTGCGGACTTTGGAAGGCGCGGAGGCGGAGCAAAGTCTGCTGGAATCGGGGAGCAATTGGTGCAATTCCGCCGGCCGCGGCGCGATCGGCAAAAATGGCGGGCATGGCGCACTCTTCGAGACGTTAGGAAAGCCGTGCTCGCGCGACCAGAATATAGTGCTTAGCCCCACGGAAATGGATGTCCGATCATTTGTCGAAGCGATTACATGAAGGATGAGGGATGAATGAAATCGCTTGCGGTTTTGCGATCAAAACAAGTGAGAATTGATAACTGACAACCGAGAACTGAAAACTGAAAACCAAGACCTGAAAACTTACTTTAAAAAAACGGAGAAAAACGATGACCGACAAGATGCGTTGGCGATATGGGGACACGAATCCCGTGATCGCGGCGGTTGATGCGGCGACAGTGATCGAGATCGGCGACCTGGTTTACCAGGAAACCGACGATGCCAGGCCTGCTTCGAGCCAGGCGGACCAAAATACGAAAGAAGCCAATCAGGAACTGTTTGTTACCAAGTTCCTGGGCGTAGCCATGCAGCGGAGCCGGGCGGGCGAAACCGCTCCGATACGCGTGGCCACCACCGGAGTGTTCGAACTCGATTGTCCCAGCGGGACGTTCGAGTTGGGCAACCTGATGGGCGCAAACGAAAACACCGCCGGCACGGCACTCGTAAATCAACAACTGGTTCCAGTCGCCCAAGCCAATCGGGCCATCGGCTGGGTTGCCAAGCGCGAAGCCGCCGCCGTGACCAGCGTACTGGTCGACGTTCGCTCCACGGTCATGACCGGCGGAGTTTAAATAGGGAAATTCAGAATGCAGAATTCAGCATGCAGAATGCAGAATGCAGCACTGAAAACTGCAAACTGACAACCGACAACTACCTACAAGGAGAACTAAATCGTGAGAGCGATAAAGTATCGTGAACTGAAACAGATGTACGACCTCAGCGGTCCGGACAAGACCGTGAGGCATTTGCAGGAGGCCCTGGAGCAAGGCCAGTTACAGCCCGAGGATTTCAGCATTCGTGAACTTGCCGAGGCCACGTTGAGCAGCGAGCGAGTGCGGCAAATGGATCCCCGCAACGGGGGCGCGGCGCTGTTGGAAGCCGGCGAGGCCGTGGACGTGACGGCCTTCTCGAATATCACCGGGCAGGTAATCCGGTCGAAGATCCTCGAGGCTTACGAGCAAGAGGCGTTTGTGGTGTCCAAGCTTGTCGGCACGGTTCCCACCCGGCTCGACGGCGAGCGGATCCCCGGCATCGGGCGCGTGAGCAACGAAGCCGCCGAGGTCGCTCCAGGCATGCCGTACACCAACTTGGGTTTCGGCGAGGATTACATCGATACGCCGCAAACCACAAAGCGGGGATTCATCGTGCCGGTGACCAAGGAGGCGATCTTTTTCGACCGCACCCATCTCATTCTTCAGCGGGCGGCGGAAGTCGGCGAAGTGCTCGGCCTGAACAAGGAAAAGCGGCTCGTCGACCTGGTGATCGGCGCTACGAACAACTACAAGTGGAAGGGCGCAAGCTACAACACTTACAGCAGCACCGGCATGGGCACGGCGCCGGACGGCTCGTGGATCAACGTATCGGATCAGGAACTGCTGGATTGGACCGACGTGGACGCCGCCGAACAACTTTTTGCCGACATCCTGGATCCCAACACGGGCGAGCCGGTGTTGATTCAGGCCACGACCGTGCTGGTCATGCCTGCCTATCGCCATGCGGCCCATCGCGTGTTCAACGCGGCGGAGATCACTTACACCACAGCCGGCGAAGAGATTGCCACAACGGCGGCCAATCCGCTGGGGCGTTACCGCGTGGATGAAAGTCGGCTGGCTTATCGCCGCATCATTGCTTCCGGGCAGACGGCCGCGGCGGCGAAAAAGTGGTGGTTTATCGGCGACTTCAAAAAGGCCTTTGCCTACATGGAGAATTGGCCCATCACTGTAACCCGCTCGCCGGTGCACGGCGAGGCCGAGTTCAGCCAGGACATCGTGGTCCGTTACAAGGCCAGCGAACGCGGCGCGGCGGCTGTGATCAATCCGCGCTACATTGTAAAGAGCACCGGCGCGGTAGGGGGAAGCGGCGGCTCGTAAAACGAGTCGGGATTATTCGCCCGGTTGGCGCGGCGGTTCAACCGCCGCGCCAACAACGGTCGGAATTGAATCGGCCGGGCCGGAGGTTGGCTAAATCAGTTGGGGCGGCAATTTAACCGCCGCTTCGACAATAGAAGAATAGCCGGGTAAGAATACCCGGCCTGCACAATGCCGGGCGGGAATGCCCGGCAAACCCCCGGTGTGATCACAGGGGGCTAAATAAGTGAAAGGATCGCTAAACATGCCTGGTGGAATTCCGATATCCCCTATTCCCATTCTTGCGCCCATCGGCGCCATAGTTGCCTGGCTTAAAGGTGATGCGAACACGCCCGCCTTGCCGTCGGGTTGGGTCGAATGCAGAGGGCAGACTATAAACGACTCCGAAAGTCCCTACAACGGACACGCAATTCCTAACCTCTGTCCCGATTACATCGCATCGGCGAGCGTTGATGCATGCAATTATTCTGGCGAGTACTTTCTTGCCGGCACTCTCAACGAGCATCCATATTACAGCCGAAACACGCCGGCTCCGGCATATCTATATTTCAACTGCGATAGATGGCTCCTCGATACTGCGATTTACCCCGATAGCACAATTGACGATTATGTGTCTGAGTCATCTGACATCGTCAATAATTATACTCCACCGGATGGTCCTTCTGGTAATGTGCTGGTAGCGGCAGGTACTAAATGTCTGATTATGAGGGTGAAATAATGTCCGGCGAACTCAACTTAAAATACTCGGCTACTGGCAAGACTATTTGGGCCTTGATCCTTGGATCGGACCGCACGACTCGATGGAACGGCACGGCGATGGTTGCTATAAATTCGATGTCCGCCGCCAATTGGACGACCGGCATGGTCGAGTTAATCGAAAATCGCACGGGTAATTTTCCCCCCGTGTTCACGGGCACATACGTTGGTAGTTTTCCTGCGGGAATCACCGCTTCCGGCGAGTATGCCGTGGAATAATTCGGGTAATCTTGTCTAACTCCTTATAGGGCTTATCTTTCTTCCATCTTTGCATGCCCCAGAAATTGCCCCCAAAACGCCCTGATTTGCCCCAGATTATCCCAATTTAGTGCCAAGTTTAGTGCCAACAATAGGTTTTGAAGCAACAGGGGACTTCAAAAACAATCAATGAATTTCATCCCCTCTCCTCCCCCGCCAACCTTATCGCCTCCACATAAGGATCACAAGATCGGATTCGGGTAACGTGATCGTATGCTTCCTCCAAATCCCATCCTTTAATCCAGGTGAGGTAGGCAATCACAATAGTTGGGGAACGATTGACTCCCATGCTGCAATGAACGTAAACCTTGTGTCCCAGTTGTAGGAGATCATCTAAAGCTTCGACGCATTCTGGCAACTTACTCCGCAAATCATCAGGATCGAAATCTTGCACTGGAATCCGCCAAATCTCGATCTTCAATTTATGATAGTAAGTTTCAAGAGTGGCCAAATCAATTCCCCAATCGGCCATATCGTCGTCCGTCTGAACATTGAGCAACGCCGAGATCTTATAATCCCGTTTGAGTTGGTCAATATCCCGAGGACTCTGCGGGCTAGGACCGACAAACAAGTTGGGAAGGATACAACTAATGTCCATGGCATCTATATTTTAACATCTGTTGAAAATAATACCTGTCGTTTGACGGGATTTGGGATTACCTGGAAGGGTAATTTGACAAGAAAATACGCCAAAGTAAAATAAGGGGCAGTGAGGGAAACCTCACACTCTTTCGCCTCTGGATTCCTACCCCATCCAGAGGCATTTTCATTACTTTATCCACTTTTCCTTCATTGCAAGCCATTCCTCATGACTCGGGCACCTGCCGCCTATAGGCGAAGTTCATTGGCTTCAACCAAAGCGGGCTGGGCTTTTTGCTTTGTTGAGCCACCGAACATTCCACTAAAGTCGCACATGACTGGCTGACACCGAATACATACCCAGTCTCATCAACCTAACACATCTGAGACTGATGAGAGGGTGTTTGATGCCTCAAGATTAAGCCATTCGGAAAGGTAGTAGATTATCTACTCAATATTAAACCTCGTAAAAAACGAAAGGTGGCCTAATGCCTAAAACTTTGACTTGTGCTTATCTTGGAACTCCCTACGCTCCTAGACTGTGTGTCATGGACGATGATCATAATTATTGGAGTTCGGAGGGTTGGACTAAAGATCCCAAGAAAGCCGAATTGTTTGTTGCCACTCCCGAAGCGGGAGAAAGGCTTCGTGAATTAACAATGAGTCAAGTGCCTGGAAAAGTATCCACTTTTGGCACCAACATGATCCTTGAGGTTAAAAGCGACA
>JBEKZY010000215.1:0-8562 GCA_049509395.1 Thermoguttaceae bacterium
TCTCAACAACTCATCCCCGGGCAGTAACTGAAGACTGGCAGTAAACCACTGGATTATGCGGTATGATACGGCGATTCATAGATCATCGGGGAGGGTGTGCCCGACGACTGGATAACCAACTGATCCTGGCAAGCTGTGCGATTGTTTTTCTGCCTTTATGCACCACGCTTCCGTCGCCGCCAAGTGTAAGCCAGCAAGCCGATCAGACCGGTGGCCAGTAAAGCGAAAATACCCGGCTCGGGTACGGCCGTCATGGCATAGCCGCTAAAGCTGGCAGCAGTGAAACTTGCGTACGCGCCATCGTACGTCAAATCTGCCGGCACATACTTCATCCAATAGCTCCCGTCGTAGTGCCATAGATCGAGTTCGTCCGCTGAATAGCCTGCGCCAACCTTAAACGAGAGATAGACGGGATTACTCGAATTCACCGCGTAATTAGTCGTCGAAAACTCCCAGCCGCTCAAGACCGATTTGTTCGTCGGCAACATGGTTCTGAGAAGGTCAAGCGTAGTATTGCTCATGGCCGTAGCCGTAAACGTCATGTTCATCGCGTTTGGGGCCGCAACAAAACTCGCGCCAACTTCCCAGTTGGTTTTGCCAGGGCCATTGTCGTCGAACAATGTCCGTTGGACCGATGCCAGATTCAGGGATATCGCCGAACCGGATGTGCCCGAGGTGACGCTAGAGGCGGTGAATGTATGGCCGGTTGCGTTCCATGTTCCGCCGACGGCTTGATATGTGCCCATTCCGCCCCACGAACCTGCGGAAATTGGAGAGTACCGGATGCTGTCATCCACAGGAACACCCGCCCCGGCGAGGATGCGAATCATGCCGTTATTGATGATTGTGCCATAGTCACTGTTGATCTTAAGTAAACTGCCGCGACCGACATCGACGTTTAAGAGCGACGTGCTATAGATGGAAAGATTTGCCGCCGCAACTGAGCCTCCTCCGGCGATCGAGAGCGTCCCGCTTCCGGCAGAACCAATAAAGAAGTTTTCCTGAGTGGTCCATGTCGAGCCGGCGCCCTCCACGATAGCCACGCCCATCGCGCTGTTATTGCCGGAATTAAAGGAGAGGTAACTTCTGTAACTGTTGACAATACCGCCGTTCTTAATAAAGAGCGTCCCGCTGCCACTCCAGATACCAACATTAAGTTGGCCACTATTGGTCCATGTCGAATTAGTGCCATCGACTGTGGCCACACCTAAAGTCCCACCAACGTAAGCCCAATTGCTGCTGACACTTCCGCCATTGGCGATCGAAAGCGTCCCGACGCCCCGAGTGCTGACATAGAGATCCGAAGTGGTCCACGTCGAGCCAAGACCGTTGATCGTCATGATGCCCGTCGCATAGGAATTGAGCCCAATCCCACCAACATAAGAAACAAGATCGCTGCCGCCATCAACTGTCAGGGCGCCGTAGGCAGATTCTCCAATGTAACCATACGTAGAACTATTCCAAGTGGATGGGTTGGAGGGAGACACATCGCCGGTCGGCTTAATGTCCGCACGGGCCGACAGGAGTGGGCCGAGGAAAGAAAACATCAGACACAGCATTCCCAGCACTATTGTCCAATAACGAAACACGGCAAAACCTCCCTTTATTAGATATAACAATACAACGATCGAATCTAATTTTGTGTACATTGTGTTCTTCCTTCACTGCGCGGCAGGCGTATTGAGCTGTTACAGCCAAGATTCAGGAAGGGAATCACCACCACAAAATTGAGGGAGACTGGTTTCCAGAATCTAGACAACAAGGGAATGCACCCGCCCTAGTCCTGAAGGATTCGGGCGTTGATTTATATTATGGTGCTACGCTGCCTCTTACATGGTGTCTTTAGAAGGATGGGTAAATCTTAGGTTTAACCGATTCACAAGCATCGGATTATATTCTTTCTCAAAAAAACCTTGTCAAACTGAGATTTGCGTAAAGAATCTCCTACACGGCAATATAGAGATTAGCTCTATTGTAGGAGCCGAGTTAAGATTGCACCCAAATACACGGCACTTTTTCAGATCGTGGATTGCTTGGGGGAATTGGGTGCTGCGCTGCCTCTTGGCTAGGTGACTAAAGAAGTCAGAGACAAACAACTATCCTACCATTTTCCCTATTTTAATCAACTATCCCCCCCCTAAAAACATTCCATTGATTGGCAAAAGTCGCATAACAAGGGCATCAATTGAGGGCAGAGCGCCCCGAAGGTTCGACTCGGCTCTTTGTGGCGCCGACACGGGGTGCATTGTCCCAAGCGACCTTCGCGATAACCAGCGGCGTCCCTGATTCATTCGCCGATATTTTATTATTTTGTAGTGATCAGGTCATTAACTTTTGGATTGGTTTCAATCCATACGTCCTTATACTCGTCAAATATGCCAGCGTTGTGCATTTGCCAGGCGATGGGACCTGTTTTGCCGGCTTCAGGAACCTTGTAATCGAGGTTCTCTACAGTTTTAGCGCCGACCGGCTGGGCGACGGCCATGCGGGCTGTTCCAGCGGCGGCATCGACGAGGATCTCGACTATGAACACCCACACTGATCCGAAGTTGTTGGACGTGGCCGGTGCTGTGGAGTCGCTGCCGGCGCTCACCTTGGGGAATTACGGGCAATCGGCCGTGAACGTCCTAAGTGCAACGGGGACCGATGATTCAAGCCCTTTGCCACTTGCAGCAACGCTTGCACCAACTGCTGCCGATTCGAGAATATTGCAGTCAATTGTAGACAAGATTGCAAGTGAATCGCAAAAATCGGGGAGAGCGGGGCGGTCTGCGTAAGTGTTTGCCCTTTCAAGAGTAGAAGCCCGCTGACAACCGTGTTCAACGGGCTTTTTGGAGTGGGCGCTACGAGACTCGAACCTGTGACCTCCATCTTGTCGAGCTGGCGTGCATTTTCCCGCTAAATAAGCCACAAATCAGGCATCTTGCGAAGATTGCGCCTTCTATGTAAGATAGTTTTGGAGGTGTGCCATGAAATCAGCTTCTACAATCGGTATAGTTCTTGTTCTTTTTGCGGTCAGTTTAGCCATTGCGGCCGATGATGCGCAAAAATTTCTTGATCTGGATGCGATAACATCTCAAATGAAAAGGCTTCATGTCTCAGTCAGCCAGGACGATACTTCGGCAAGTCGTCAGGAAGCAGTAGAAACAAGGCGGCAAGAAGTTAAAAAAGAATTGTTGGGGCATCCCTTCAAACTTTCCGGCGTAGTGCTGGATGTTGTGCCAGAGCGTATTTCTAAAGACAAAAAAACCTACAAAGTCGAGGTAGGGTGCGGAAAAAATATAATCCTGTTGCGTTTTACAAGTGATGCGGTTGCAACACTAAAAAAGAAACAGCCTGTTACTGTAACGGGCAAGATTAGTATATTTGACGAAATCGGCCCGGAGCATGGCATCAACTATAAGTATTGTATTGTCGGTGTTGACGTAATCGTAAAATGATAAACACCGATCCGAATGTTGAAACTTGGTTATAAAACTAACCTGTACCGTCTGGCGGTGGGGACCATCCGGGATTTCCGTTTTTTCAATTTTTTTACCAAGCCTTCCCCAACGGCGGAATGGGCTTGGACGGGTAGGCGCAAGGTATATTCAATCCAGAAATAACCTCTTGGCAATCTGATGTCTTGTCAGTCTTTTTAGGCCCTGGTTCGGCAAGTTTAGAAAGCGCAGCCTGCATGGCCGCAATTACATTTTGCCGATCCTTGCCTTGCTTAACCTCCCAATTGAGCCATGTATCGAGAACCGCCGCCATTAGTTGTTGTGTTTCTTCCATTGGTTTTACCCCCGTTTTAAAGGTTAAAATTAACAGTGGGCATTACGGGGCTCGAACCTGTGACCTCCAGCTTGTCGAGCTGGCGCTCTAACCAACTGAGCTAAACGCCCGATTTTTTCGGCCAAGCGGCTTTTATCGCTAAGAGCCGAATTGATAATTGTGACATCCGATTCTTGAACAGTCAACCGAGTAACCGGTTATCAAATAATGCACCCCTCGTACAGGTGTAATATTCAATATCAAGATTCTTTCCATGCGGTGAGAAAACCGTGGATCAAAGAAAACCCCCTCACCCTAACCCTCTCCCGGAGGGAGAGGGGACATGATTCGGGCTCTCCCGGAGGGAGAGGGGACATGATTCGGGCTCTCGCGGAGGGAGAGGAGACATGATTCAAGCTATTCCGGAGGGGAAAGGGGCTGTTGTCACAAAATCTTTCGCTGCAATAGCGTTTCACTCTTGATACAATTAGTATGAATCCTATACTTGAGGGGCAACGTGCCTTTGCCGGATAGCGCTGTGGTGTCCTTTGTAACGACATCCCGCTCGATGGCCAATAATCCAATCCAATCACGCAGGAGATTATGCTGAAAGTAAATCTGCCCGACGGAAGTATTTTGGAATATTCGCGTCGCGTTCGTCCGCTGGATATCGCCGCCGATATCGGTCCCCGATTGGCCAAAGCGACGTTGGCCGCCCAGGTGGACGGCCGTCTAATGGGGGCCGATCAGACTTTGCCCGAGGAAGGGCAAATCTCGCTGCGGCTTATTACTAAAAAGGATCCTGAAGCGTTGGAAATCATGCGCCATTCGTGCGCGCACGTGATGGCCCGGGCGGTAATGCGGTTGTTTCCCGGGGTGCAATTGGCGTTCGGTCCGACGATTGAAAACGGCTTTTACTATGATTTTCAAACGGAGCACGCTTTTTCGGAAGAGGATTTTCCGCGGATCGAGGCCGAGATGGCAAAAATCGTCAAGGAGGACGAAGCCTTCGAGCGAGTAGAAATGGACCGGCGAGAAGCGGTCCAGTTTTGCACGGACCTAGGGCAGGCGCTGAAGGTCGAGCACATCGAAGACGGACTGAAAGACGAGGCGGCTGTCTCTTTTTACCGGCAAGGCGAATTCATCGATTTATGCCGGGGACCACACGTACCCGGTCCGGGTGCGATTGGGGCCTTCAAACTCCTTTCCGTGGCCGGGGCGTATTGGAAGGGCGACGCCTCGCGTCAGCAGTTGCAGAGGATATACGGCACGGCCTGGTTCAGCCGCGAGGAACTTGACGAATATATCCGCAAAGTCGAGGAAGCCAAGCGCCGCGATCACCGCGTGTTAGGGCGGCAGTTGGAACTGTTCATGATCGATCCGGCCGTGGGTTCGGGGCTGGTTTTTTGGTTGCCCAAGGGGGCGATAGTTCGCCGCGAGTTGGAAAACTTTATTTATGACGAATTGATTAAGCGCCATTATCAGCCGGTTTATACGCCGGTGATAGGCAACGTTCATTTATACGAGACCTCGGGCCATTATCCATATTATAAGGACTCGCAATTCCCGCCCATCGAAATGGCCGACGGCGATCGTTACCTGCTTCGGCCCATGAACTGCCCGCACCATATTACGATTTACAAATCCAAGCCGCGAAGTTATCGCGAGTTGCCTTTGCGCTTGGCCGAGTTCGGGACGGTGCACCGGTTTGAGATGTCGGGGGAACTGAACGGGATGACCCGGGTGCGGGGATTTACGCAGGACGACGCCCATATTTTCTGCACCGAGGACCAGGTGGCCGGCGAGTTTCGCGGCTGCATGGACATGACGCAACTGGTTCTGAAAACGCTAGGGCTTGCCGATTATCGCGTCCGGCTGGGATTTCGCGATCCGGCCAGCGACAAGTACGTGGGCACTCCGGAAATTTGGCAGAGGGCCGAGGACTCGCTGGAAGAGGTGTGCCGGGAGATGGGCTTGTCGAACGTGCGAGTGGAACGTGGGGAAGCGGCGTTTTACGGTCCCAAGGCCGATTTCGTTGTGGCCGACTGCATCGGCCGCGAATGGCAACTGGGCACCGTGCAACTGGATTATAACCTGCCCAGCGCCCAACGCTTTGCCTTGGAGTACATCGGAGCAGACAACACACCGCACCAGCCGGTGATGATCCATCGGGCGCCGTTTGGTTCGTTTGAACGATTCGTGGGCATGTTGATCGAGCATTTTGCCGGGGCATTCCCATTGTGGCTGGCGCCCGAGCAGGTTCGAGTGATGGTGGTGAGCCAAAAAGTGGAAGAGTATGGGCACAAGGTCCAAGAGCGGTTGTCGCAAGCCGGGCTAAGAGTGAGCGGCGACTATCGGGCGGAAAAAATCGGCGCGAAAATCCGCGATGCGCAGTTGGAATTGATCCCTTATATGTATATCATAGGCGGCAGGGAGGCCGAGGAAGGCAAAGTCTCGGTCCGCGACCGGCTGGAAGGCGACCTGGGGCCCATGCCCGTCGATAAGGCCATGGACAAATTAAAAACCGAGATCCGCGACAAAACCATCCGCCAGGTGGCCAAAGGGCAGGGGGTGGGAGTCAGGGGATAGAAATTAGAGGATAGAGTCTTTGTATGTAGTTTGATCGCGTTTTGCGAGCATAATTATTATTGCAAATTGGCAATTGCAAATTGAACAGTGATAAATGTAAACAGTTAACCAAAAACCGATAACTCTTGGAGTAAAGTGCGTATGGGAAAATGGAAGATTACAGGCGATGTCAAGCAGCGAATCAACGAACAAATCCGCGTCAGTTCGGTCCGCGTCATAGCTGCGGACGGAAGCCAGTTGGGAATAATGTCCACCGACAAGGCCATGGAACAGGCCCGCTCGGCCGATCTCGACCTGGTGGAGGTGGCGCCAAACGAACGTCCCCCGGTTTGCCGCATCATGGACTTCGGCAAATTCAAGTACCAGCAGAAGAAACGGCAACACAAAAGCCACAGCCACCAGATGAAGATCAAGGAAATCAGGGTGCGGCCCAAGACGGGCGATCACGATTTGAACGTGAAGATCGGCAAGGCCCGGGAGTTTCTGGAACACAAAGACAAAGTCATCGTGAGCGTGATGTTTCGCGGGCGGGAGTTGGCGCACATTGAAGAAGGCCGCAAGGTGATCGACGAGATCCTTGCCAAGTTGGACGACGTATCCAAAGTCGAATCGATACCCATACATCACGGCCGGCGGATGATTTGCACGCTGGCGCCGAAATAAGCGACACGCAGGTCGACTCAACACGGAGGTCACGGAGGTCACGGAGAAGTGGCAAGAAGATCGAATGTTGTAGTTAAATAATGCCGTGTCATGCCTTTGCATTTGTAGAACAAAATCCCGGAGCGAGCTCAAGGGCTATCGAGTCTAAGATTAATAATGTCACTAACAGCGGGAAAATTCGCGAAATCCTGCCGGCGGCTGTTAGCCGCCGGCTATTAAATGTGACATTTATTACTTTAAACTCAATAAGCATCATATTCTTCATGTAATTGATGTTGTTCAAATTTCTTATCTCCGCGTGCTCCGCGCCTCCGTGGTGTGGATAATGCATGATTCTGTCTATTTCCGCCGCTGCGGATTATACTGAAATCTTGGGAAAAATTCTGCCCCGCGGTGTCTATATTGCATACGGCCGAGCGAGACGGGGAACATGGCTGGCATAGGTCCGGAAATTTTGACGCGGCTTTTGGACGAGCACGGCGCGGCGCTTGTGCTTTATGCCCAGCAGTGGTGCGATACTCCCGAGGACGTGGTGCAAGAGGCGTTTTTGGCCCTGGTCCGGCGGCCGGCATTGCCCGACAATTTGGCAGGCTGGCTATATCGGGTGGTGCGAAACGGAGCGATTAATGCCTCGCGCAGTTCCCGGCGGAGAACGCGGCGTGAAACAACGGCGGCCGGCAGGAGCGAGCCCTGGTTTCACATAACGCTGGACGACCGTTTGGATGCGGCCGAGGCCGCCCGTGCGATGCGGCAATTGCCCATCGAAGAGCGCGAAACAATAGTCGCCAGGCTATGGGGCGGATTGTCGTTCGACGAAATCGCCCAGTTGACTGGTTCATCGACAAGCACGGTGCACCGCTGGTATCAGGCCGGATTGAATATTTTGCGAGAAAGGTTGGGTGTGGAATGTCAGCAGAAGAAAAACAAGACGAAATAAAATCATTCGAGGCGGCCTTGGCCGCATTGCTCCCCAGAACCGACCGGCTCGACCGGGAGCGGCTGATGTTCCTAGCCGGGCAGCAATCAGTGTCTGCCAGCCACGCCCACATCACTGCTGGACAAGCCAGCAGCGGCGCCCGGGGCAGGAGAAATTGGGCATGGCCGGCGGCGTTTGCAGGGATGTCGGTTGTGGCGGCCACTTTTTTTGTAATGCTTATATCCAGGCCGGGTTCGGGCAGCGTTGAGAATATTGTTCAAACTTCGACCCGGCAATCAGCGCCGGCAATCGAAAGCCAAGAAACAACGGATTCGAGCGATTATGCCGAACAACCTCGCAAATATCTCACATATCTCGATCCTGCTTTCCTATCGGGCGGTGAAAATCGCAGAATCAGCGAAGCGGAATCACCATATTCCAATGCGGCATTGCTCCGCCAAATCCTGGCAAAAGGGGTGGATTCATGGCAGCCGAGGGAGACGGGATCTATTGATGGGAAACCAACTATCACTCGGCCTCTAACGAACCGGGAACTGATGAATCAGCTCCTAGATGAAGGCGTGGCAGGACCGAGTTGAATTAAATTTCTCGCAAAGACGCAAAGTCATGAAGAATTAAAG
>JBEKZY010000216.1:0-8520 GCA_049509395.1 Thermoguttaceae bacterium
ATATACAATCATTGGAAACACACTACTGGCAAACTGCATTAAAGATACGAAAAAGCTTTAAATATTCTCAAAATAATTTTCATTCATATTTACCTAAAGTCTCAATGTTTTTGCAGAAACAAAAATTAACTTCTGAAAACACACCCTTTGGCGGATTAACGCGATCCGAATTAATGTCACGAATACGCAGCACTGGCAATAAAAGTACCGAAGAAAAACTCCTTCGCTTATTACGATTACACCGAATCACGGGTTGGCGCCGCCATGCGAAGCTTACCGGTAGACCTGACTTCATTTGGCCAAAGCTAAAAATCGCGTTATTCGTTGATGGATGTTTCTGGCATGGTCATAATTGTGATAACAATACCACGCGGAAACAAAACGTTGCTTACTGGCGAAATAAAATTCTTGGCAATCGACTGAGAGATAAACGTGTTGCCCGTAATCTTCGCAAAAAAGGATGGTCCGTTATTAGACTATGGGAATGCAAACTTGCACGTGATCCGGGCCGGTGTTTGAAACGAATCATCATGATGATGTCTAAGAAAAACCCGGCTGGCGGCTTTCGATGTGTGCCATGAGCGTTGGTCGATCGATGTGACCGATTATTCCGATATCGAAAGCTTTCGCTCACATTTCTCATGCCGGCTTTGTTCTAATTGGGAGTGTGGTAGAGAAGCTCCTCAAGTGCATGAAGGTTCTCGCGATGCTTTCGAAGAGTAGCACGCAAATCGGCAAGCCAACTGGAGTCGAATGTGATTTGTTTTATTCGTTTGCTGACGCCCTTGAGTACCATCTTTCCATCCACGATATCGGGGTGGGAATGGGCCAGTATATTGTGTGGGCCTCCCACCTCGTCGGAGAGTTTTTTCAGTACTTGGCCGGCGTCCTCCAACTTCTGCTTCAGATCTGGGGGTTCACAAATATTGATTCGTGCATCCAATGCTGAACGAAGGACTTTCAACTTCGTCTCAAAGTCGAGATATGATTTGTCAACGATTCTCTCTCGAAGCAGTCCCCCCTTTTCCTCAAATTCAGATATGACCAATTCTTCAATCATGACCTCCAAATCGATTGCTTCGGTTATGACTAATCCACGTACAATGCCGATATCTCGGAGCTTGTGAAGCGTTAGGTCTATGGTCCGCTGTATTTTCTCCACGGCTTCAGTTCGTTGACAAAGGAATACACCATCCATGACAGAGAAATTATCTCTATTCAATGGTGATTGCGAGTAGAAAACAATATGCGTGAAGTTGCCCGTGCCACGGACTTCCGAAATAATCGCATCCCCGTTTTTACCATGAAGCTTGTAGTCGATGATGATTAGGTCAACATCTGCTGCTCTACATTGCGCCAACAAGTCATCGCCATTTTCCAAAACCGTGATAACCGGGTCGCAACCCGACTGCATCAGATACTCGACGACATCTTCTTTCACCGATTCAACCCATTCAGGCGAGTCATCAACCCAGACAATTCGATAGCTTGTGTTCATTTTGAAATCTCCCAGATGAACTCTGCGCCTGTGCGACATTCCGCATTCAACCGCAGCGCCCCGCCGAGGTCCTTGGCAATAATCGCAGCATGATATAGTCCAAAACCAGACCCATTGGTGGTCGTATAACCTAAATCAAAGACCTTATCGCCGACGCTAGTGGGAATTCCCTTTCCGTCATCACGGATCCGGATTTCTAGACATCCATTACTGTTTTCTGAGGCAGATATGCTAACCTTCTTGGCATCTGCCTTCTTTGAGTTGCTAATCAGATTATCAAGCAAAACCGCGACTTCAAAGGGGCGAAACCTGCGTGTCCATATCGTATTTGGATCTGACTTCCATTCAAACGCCATTTCACGGTCCTGATGCGTTAATATGACCCCCTTGCAGACATTCATGATGTATTCCCTGACAAATTCGACGAAATCTTTCTCGATCTTGGCAGCATCCATAGCAAAATTTGCCTTTGTTGCAAACTGTGAAGATGCATTTATTTGACTGGCCTGAAGTGAAATTTTTTCAAGAGTGCTCAGAAACATCTCCGCAGAAACGGGTTTTCCAGATCGAATCCTAGCGGTCATCGACTTAATATAGTTTTGAATAGTCCCTGCTGCGATACCGATATGATGATGAAGCCCAACAAGGTTCTCGGTGTCCGCAGAAACAAGGGATTTCAAAAACAGATTCTGCGATTCAACTTGAGAAACCTTCTTTTTGGCCTTGCGAGCAGTTTGTTCGGCCTTCGCTGCTCTATTGGCTTGCTCTTCGGCCTCTGCTTCAGCTTTCTTTCTCTTGGCTTCCGCCTTCGCTGTTTCTTCCTCAGCTTCTTCCCTTGCCGTTTCAAGTTCTCGGATTCTGCGTTCGGCTCTCTTGGCGTCGCGTTCCAACTGAGGATTTCCCGATTTCTCGGCAAGCTCACGGAATTGCGTGACCACGGTTTGCAGGCTCTTCTCCGACGCTTCCTGCAGAATATCAAGGATCTTTGGGTTGTAGTCAACCTTAGTGATAGTTTTTGACTTGGTCAATTGCAGGATCAATTCGAGGGCTTTACTGTGATATTCACCTTCCGGCAGTTCCTTATTTCCGTACTTAATTATGTCTACAGCAAATCGTTCCAGTCGCTTCAATGCATAGTCGACAAATAGCTCACGTAATTGGCCGACTTGGGGCGTCTTTATGAGTCCACCATCTCGGCTGCTCGCCTCCTGGAACGATGGATTGTCGCCATTGATTTCAAAACGCCCAATCAGGTCGCGTGTGCCAAGAAACCGTTGCGTTCCTTGTTGCTTTCTGCGGTCAATGCCCCAAGAATCCTCTCCCTCTTCACCGAAGGGATAAATGCGAAAGCCATTCTTGAATAGGAACACCGACCCGAACTGTACAGACGGGATGCCCATATGTCTGGTGAAAGTGTTCTTTGCGGACTGGTTCAGTGCGAATAGATGAATGTCAATCCCATGAAGATTGAACTTATTTTCCTCGACAACGCTATAGATGAACTTTCCTCGATCTTCCAAGCGCGTTGTTAGATTCTTTCCATCTTCAGGAATAGTCACGCGGATAACGGTTGACTTGATCGCCAACGCCTCAAACAGGAAATTCTTTATCCTGCCATTAACGCGATTCCATTTCTCATCCTTAGGAACTTTCTTATCCTGCGAAAGTTCGTCTTTGGCATGCAAATGTACGGAGAAGGATTGAGAGTCATTCCCTTGATTCGGGTTGATCAGTTTTTCGAGCGATCGTTTCAAGCGAAGCAGCTTGTCGCGATCCCATGACTCACGCAGACCTGTTATTACAAGCACGGTGCCATTCGTGAGATTTGGCATGCTTTTTCGACTGGCGGCAAGAGAGACGGGGATGTTGGTGAACTCTTTTTGTGCATCTTCCTCGAACTTATCCCAATCAACGGTAACACAGTAGGTTTTTTCAGTTGCACCCTTCTTGGTCAGGAGCTTGAGACCCCGACCGAGTTTGTCACACGAAAATCTACCTATACCTTTAGCCCCAGTGTAGATTCTCGATGAACGGATTCGTTCGCGGTAGTCGTCTTCCTTTCCATCTTTTTTTGCCGAGTACGCAACGAACAGCCATTTCTTCTTCAGATCGGCCTTGTTCATTCCCTTTCCATTATCACGAATAATCAGGCGAGCATCTTCAGACCCCAAGTTTTCAAAAATGATGTCGACGCGTTTTGCATGTGCATCGAATGCGTTTTTCACGAGTTCGAAAACGGCGACGAAATCATCGGTAATCAGATCTCGACCAATGATTGTCTTGAGCCCGGAACTGACACGAAACTTGACGTCGGGCATTTCAGTTGCCTTGATGAAGGTTGCGTTTCCGTTAATGCTTTCCGTTCGTGGTAACCAATTTCAACTTGGCACCCGGCGTGCGGATTTCATCCAATCAACGACGGATACCTGTCGACTCGCGGGAATCGCGTGTTCAGAAATCGGTAAAGGCATCGGTTTCCCTGTTGCATCATACAGCGCAATTTGGCCCTCTGCCAGAGGGGCGAGCGTGTACCCATGAAAACCAGAACTGCCACATATCCAATTATGCCGTTTCTGCCGCAGATTCACCATTCGGAGATCCCGCAATCGTCCACCTAGGGCACGAATTATGGCCACGCCTAAGGCCTTTGCGAGAATGGGAGGGACAGCGTTTCCGACTTGGGTATACTGAGGTACGTCGACTCGCCGATTAAGGTCAGAGGTTGTCCGCTTGCCAAGGAAAACATAGTCGTCATCAAAGGATTGAAGACGGGCCATTTCCCGCACGGTGAGTATGCGGTGCCGTTGATAGTGAATGTAGTCATCAGGCAACGCCAAGATAGCTGAGGATGCATCGTTTGGCGTTAGGCGACGCATCCGCTGTTTACCCGAACGGTATTCCTCGGGGATCGAGCGAATCGTCTTTCCTGGGACGAGTCGCCGAAACATGTCTACTGTGGCTTTGTGATGCTTCGTTGCCAAATGATTGAACAATGTGCCGGAGCGTAGGCGACGTTGACACTGGTATTCGCTTGACGGAGGGGCCTGATATGAATGACATTCAAATCCACCTGATAGAAAGGCCAGATCGCCGATTGCATCCTCAACAGTCGGGCACGGCAATCGAATGCCTTGGTATTGCTTGTGAAAAATGCCAACCACTTCTTGGCTATTCCCGTGTGTAGGTGCTGGCCAAGAAAAAGGACGTTCCAGCGTGCCATCTCGCCATCCCACCAGAAGGAACCGGCGGCGGCGTTGTGGCACGCCATACCAAACGGCATTCAGGGTCGGATAATCTTCCGGGTAATACTCCGCGTCGTTGTCAATCGCGTGCATCCTATAGCCAAGATTCCAAAATGCGTCCAATATCTTGTGAATCGCGCTACCCTCATATAGTTGTGTGAAGCCGGGCACGTTTTCAAACAGAAACATTCGCGGTTTGAACTCCTGGACAACACGCAGGAATTCTTCAAATAGCCTATTCCTGGGATCGTTCCTATTTTGCTTGCCAGCCGGGCTGAATCCCTGGCAGGGCGGGCCACCGGCAACCAAGTCTACCTTAGTCTGCCCAGTGCGCCTCTCTAAATGGTTCTTCAGAGTCTTAAGAGACAGTTCACGGATGTCACCACAAAAGACGGTTGTTCCCGGATGATTGAACGCATGCGTCAGGGCGGGATGTGGATGGTTTTCAACGGCAACCGCAACGTTTATTCCTGCGGCTAGCAGTCCTTCAGAAAGACCACCGGCACCGGAGAACAAATCGATGGCAACAGGAAAGCCACCAAGATCAGCCATATGCCTCTCTCCGCATCAATCGACAAATTGGAATAAACCTAGCCATTATGGATGGAAAAGGGGATAGAATTATTATCGGCAACCTTGGTATTCATTTTGGGGCTAACTCGATAAGTATGCAAGTGCCAATTCCGAGAACGGGTGATTCCATATATGGTAATTCCCTGATAATTCTGACACAATATTGATTTAGCCAGATTGCGTTAATTTGGGGGCTAGAGAGTTAATGGATAGTACGGAGTTAGGAGTTGATAAGGATTTGTTGGGCATCGCGAAACCGCAAGCGGTATTGAGCGCAAACGTCGGCGATCGGCGGTTAGATTTAAGCCGCGGAGCGGCTGGAGAATGTAGCCGGGGGCGTAAATCCCTGGGAAGAAGGCGATTTTTCCATGGAAGCCCCGGACGGGCGGCAGGGGTTTGTGTCGCCCCTGCGGGGCTTTGGGTGTTGGCGGTACCGATGACCCAGGGCTGCGCTACGCTCCGCCCTGGGCTATCATAGTACGCCCCTGCGGGGCTTTGGGTGTTGGCGATACCGATGACCCAGGGCTGCGCTACGCTCCGCCCTGGGCTATCATAGTACGCCGCTTCGCGGCTTTGTGTTGAACGCCGCTTGGCGGCTTTAAGGCTTTGAGGGTTGGCGGTACACGATGACCCAGGGCTGCGCTACGCTTCGCCCTGGGCTATCAATCTGATAACCCTAGTCCTCTCCGGGCGCTGACCGAAGGTTGGTTGGGAGAGGGGACGGTTATTTGATATTTAGAGACACGTTCTGAGACTCATTAAACTCTTCCACGGCAACGTAATCTGCTTAAGAACTTAAATCATTACAATCGCTAGATACGATAGAATTTCACTCTTACCATTTCTGAGTTCCGCAGCAATTCGGATCAATAAGCAATCCCCCCTAGAAATTACCAAATCAATTATAAAAAAGTTCAACTGCCAGATACGTCTATATCGAAGTAAACCATAATAACCTATTTTCCCAAAATAACGTATTTGCACAAGAGTTGGGCTGCTATCATAAGACGCAATCTAGAGGAGAATTGCTATTCCATTGATAGGTAAATTTTAAGCACTCGGAAAACTTAATCTAAATTACCGCTTTGCTTGTGAAATGTTATAAATTCCCGCTATACCATCTTTACTAAATTGTTCGACCCAAAACGCAAGGAGGCGAAACGGTGTTCACCGTGAACCGCAGGAAGCGCTCGATTGGGCCTATTGTTTTTGGGATTTTTCTTTTAAGTCTTGCGGCTTTGGCAAGTACATCTTGCAAGTCACCGCACGAGGTGACCCGGCGTACAGAGCCGAATTTGGATCCAGGCTGGCCCAGGGGAAATAATGCCTTTGTGCAAGTATGCTACCAGCAGGTCAAAGGACAAGTGCCCGTCCTCGAAGGCGCGGAATATGTCAACGACGACGAAATCTGTATGCAGTGCCACGAGGTATATGTAAAATCATTCGCCAATAACGTGCACCGCGGCGATTCTTGTGAATCCTGTCACGGGCCGGCCAGCCGCCACGTGGAAACCAGAGGCAAGGAGCCGGGGCTGATCTTCAGTTTCAAGAAAGGCGATCCGATTGCCCGGGCCGAGGCTTGCTTGAAGTGCCACGAGCAAAATCAATGTGCCGCCGGAGCGCAATGGCGTTGCTCGAAACATGCCCATTGCGGCGTGACTTGCGTCGATTGCCATCGCGGTCACTACAATGTTCCACTGGGAACCCCGCCGACCAGCGAACCCGGGCAAAGCCAGGAATTACCCGGGCCTCCAAGTATTCAGACCGATTTCCGCGGCACGTCGTACGCCTCCATGCAAGATTCCAGCCAAGGGTACGTAAAGCCTACGAAGAATTTGCCCTCGCTTTGCGGTACTTCCAATAACCTTGGCGCCATTGCTCCGAACATTTGCTACCGGTGCCATTGCGACATGCGCGAACTCGAGCAAATAGCCGGCCCACACCAGATCTGCGGTCCCAACGGATTTAATTGCACAACCTGCCATAATCCCCACGGCCAGATCTTGGAATCAAGCCGGAAGGATCTTTGCTTGCAATGCCATACCAGTCATGCGCCTACCATGGCGTACCTATCCTCAACACATAACATAAACGGAGTGTGCTGTACTGATTGCCACAATCCGCATCCCAAGGCCTGCGTGCCCCAGATCGTGAATATCAACCATTATGAGGTCGAGCGTCCCAAGCGGTTGGCGATGTCGGTGCAGCAACCGGAGGCGTGCTACAAATGCCATCCGAAAATATATGGTTTGAATGCCCTGCCTTCGCACCACCCCATCAAGGAAGGAAAGATGGTGTGCTCCGACTGCCACGACCCGCACGGTCAGGAAACAGGCAACCTCAAGGAAGCGACCATTAATTTGGTATGCTACAAGTGCCATGCCGATAAGCAGGGGCCGTTTGCCTTCGAACACCCGCCGGTTCGCGAGAACTGCGCTATTTGCCATGAGCCTCACGGAACGGTGGCCAACAATTTGCTCCGCCAGCCGGCAACATTCCTATGCCTGCGGTGCCACCCGGGCCATTACGGAGTGCACCCGCCGTCGCCACCACAAGGAAACGCGAGTCTGCGGATTGATACCGATAGTACGCTCCGCGCACCGTTATATACCAATTGCACCCAGTGCCACGGGGAGATCCACGGCACAGATCGAATCACTCAACGCGGGAATAGCACAGCACAAGCGGGCGCGTTCTTTACTAGATAAGATGACTTCCAACCCATACCAATAAATTTGCTGAATGTCACTGGGGGGACTTATGACGCGGCGGCAACCATTATTCGCCGTTATTGTGGCTGTTTCGCTTCCCTTGTGGGGCTGGGCAGCCGAAGACCAGGAGACCCAGCCATGCAACCAGGCGCCTGAAGGACAGGCGTTTTCCGACATCGGCGCACGCACCGACGGCAACCCGGTGTTATTGTGCCAGGCACCAGGCTACTCTGCGTATGACGCGCGATTCGGTTGGTGGGCGATGTGGAATCAAGGCTCGCCCGCGAAGACCGGGGAATACCAGGATCTTAATCCGTCGCCTTTCTGGGACTTCGACGGTCTTTCCAGCGACGGCCGGCAAACACTCAACGTTTATGGCACCGGGACTGACAACGAAACCTCAAAAGCAGGATTAAACTATTACCGGGGAAACACTCGCGTTAATGTCGACTACGACCGCTTCATACACCAGCTCGATCACGATCCGCTCAACAAT
>JBEKZY010000217.1:0-8507 GCA_049509395.1 Thermoguttaceae bacterium
GGTGGTCGGTTGCCTGAGCAGGCGAGACGCTTATACCCCTAGTCATTATTGGGCTGTCGTTCTGGATAGTCGAACGACTGTCGGTACAGACTGCTGATACATTAACCGACATTACGGAGATCTCCCTCACTTTGTATCCACAATAGCTTTACACACTGGAATGTCTCGATTATCGATGATGTAAATCGATTATGCCGCCCGTTGTCCGACAAAAGGGTTTATCAAACTGTTGAATGGCGAAGCTGTAATAAAACGTTCTCTCCAATCGTGATCGCGTCGGAAACAGGTCATTGCCGTGCGGTTTTCGCGGTGCCGCAGAGCCCTGTCGACGAGCAACGATAAATCGTTTGCTTGATCTAAAAAATACACTCCGTCTTCGGCCTTGCGCAAGGCCATTTCGCCAAAACTGGTGCTAAGCACTGGCAATCCGGCGGCACGGTACTCGTAATATTTGATTGGATCGACGCCTGCCGTAAGCGAGTTGTTCCGAAAGGGAATCAGTCCGGCCGAAAATCTGGCCAAATGGGTCGACGCCTCGCTTTGTTTGCATGGCGGGAACATGCATATATTGGAAGGCAAATTGCCAGGCGGTGAAGCGTGCCGGGGACCGATCAGTTCCAAGCGGGCGTGGGGTAACCGACGTGCGAGCTGAAGGACCAAAGGCCAGTCAAACCAGCTCCCCAAGCATCCTATATACCCCAGTACTAAATCGCGGTGGTTGACCGGTTGCCAAGGCGGCAGCGTTGCCATCCGATAGGCGTTTGGCACTTTTTTGACGTTTAATCCGTGATTAATAAATTTGGCGGCAAGATAACTGGACGATGCCGTCACCAAGTCGACTTTGGAGGCGATTGTTTCTTCGTAATATTGAACTGCCTGCCGTGAAAGGCCGCGATGGAACTCGGGAAAGTTGTCCATGGCATCGTAAAAACTTGCCCGGTGAGGCAATTTTTCCAAGCCCGCAAGCGCCAGTGCGCACGGCCGGCCAATGCCGATGATGGTCTTTCGCGGATCATGGACAAAATCCATCATTTTTTGCCATACGCCCCGCCATAAAAAGCGGCGGTTTATCCACGAACCGCCCGGCAAAGGCTCGATCGGCAGGGCCGGCACACGGAGTACATCAACGCGACTGTCGAGCGACGTGTTCTGATGGTTTAGTCCACCCATCAGCCTGAAATCGTTCCAGCGCGGCAAACGGCAAGGGTATGGATCGACCCACAAGACCGACTCGGCGCCGAGTTCCAGCCAGGCTTGCACGGTGAAGTGCGGCCGTTGGGCATATGTGTTCGCCGGAATAGGGGAGAAATAGATTAACCGCATAATGTTCGTTAACCGTTTGTCGCCCGGGTATATTCACCCGGGGCTATATATTTTATGCTGCTTGCAGTTGTGCGATATCCGCGGATTGTTGCTGCTTGTAGGCTGCAATGACTTCTTTTGTCGTTCCAGTCATGTGAATCCGGCCATGGTCGAGCCATAATACTTTATCGCAAAGCATGGATAACGAGGCCAGGTCGTGGCTGACCACAACAACCGCCCGGGCGCTGGTTATCAGATTCCGCATTCTGTCCCGTGCTTTGTGTTGAAATGCGATATCCCCTGCTGAGAGGACTTCGTCGATAATAAGAATTTCCGGTTCGATGGCCGTGGCGATTGAAAAGGCCAGGCGGACCATCATGCCCGTCGAATAATAGCGCACGGGCATGTCCAAAAAATCGCCCAATTCACTGAAGTCCGCAATCGACTGCATTTTAGCGCGGATCGATTTTGGGGTTTCACCTTGCAAATATCCCCGGTATGAGATGTTATCCCAGCCGCTGGCCTCCAGTTCGAATCCCAAGGCGATGTCGAAGAGCGAACTAATGTGACCCCAAACTCTGCGCTTTCCGGTGGTAGGCGGATAAATGCCTGCCAGGAGCTTCAGCAGGGTGCTTTTGCCTGCTCCGTTATGCCCGATAATACCCAGGCGATCGCCTTCTTCGATTGTTAAGTCGATGTGTTCGAGGGCCTGGACTTCGAAGCTGTTCTTTTTCGATTGCCGAAACCAACCTTGAAGCAAATATTCTTTCAGACTAATGCGGCCGAGACGCCGCACGTGGAAAAGCAATCCTACATCTTCCAGTTCAACCAATCGCATCTACGATCGCTCCGTTACGCTAGAGATAGAAAATTATTCGCCGCTCGAAACGCATAAGGGTAATAATGGCGGCCACTGTGGCGAGGGCCGCCACTGATATCCCTAACTCATATGTATGTAATGACGGCAGTTGGCCCTTGAGGACCGGCTCCCGCAGCATTCTTAACATGATAGCCAAGGGATTCAAATTGAAAATCCGCAGCAACTTCCCCTTTAAAAGCAGATCATCAGTATTATACATGATCGGCGTCAAATAAAAGAGAATTTGCAGCAGCACTTCGATCAAGTGCTGGCAATCCTGAAAAAGCACGTTGAGCACTCCCATGCAAATCGCCAATGCCCAGCAGAAGATGAACATAAGCATCAACGTTGGCACAAGACTCAATAAAAATGGAAGATTACCGAATCCATTGACCATCCATACTAACGTCAATAAAACACAAAGGCCGAATATAAAGTGAATGCCGGCCCCCAAGGCAGTCCTCAGCGGATAGATGGCCAATGGCGCCGGGTGCTGGCGGATGTACGATTCGCCTTGGAAAAAACATTGACAACCCTGGCTCATCCCCGCTGTAATGAAATTCCAGAATATCAGGCCGGTTAACACATAAGGGCCGTATTCTCTCCAATCTCTATGCCAAATCTGGCTGAATACCACGCAAAAGATAACCGTCATGGCGATGGGGTGCAGAAGCGACCAGCCTATGCCGATCATCGAGCGGCGGTAGCGGTTTCGTAAATCGATGCGCACCAATGCCGCCCAAAAATGTCTTAGTCGCCAAATGTCGGATAGATAGCCGGTCACTGATACGCCTCCCTGCAATTCGACCATGTCATCCTTGACAGGACAAAGCCAAGATTACCACTCTTTTATATAGCTTGCTTAGGGGGCCAAAGTATACACCGGCATGCTTAAAACGATCAATGCCAACAAAGACAAAAAACGGTGGCATTGCTTTGCCATGAAGACTTCTAATCGAGTACTGATGACGGCCTTATATTTCCCATAAAGATTATATTGCGTAATTTACCCAATTATGCTGCACGATGGGTTTTGCATGGCAAAACTGTTTTTTGAGGCCCTATGTCAGATCCTTCGTAGACCGATGTCTTGCTTTGCCAGTCTTGGCGGAGAATAAGTTCGACGATTCGCTGAGCTGAATGTCCGTCGCCATAAGGGTTTACGGCGATCTGTCGCGAAGCGTATTCGGCAGGATCGGTGAGTAATATACTAACCTTATCCACAATTTTACGAACGTCGGTTCCAACCAGTTCGGCGGCTCCGGATTGTATGGCTTCGGGCCGTTCGGTGGTTTCCCTCATTACTAACACGGGCTTTTTTAGCGAAGGCGCTTCTTCCTGCACGCCCCCGGAATCGGTAAGGATCAGTGTTGATCGATCCATAAGCCATACGAACTCCGGGTATGGCGCTGGATCGCGGAGGTGAATATTCCCGCAATTTGCCAAATGCCGGCCCACGGGTTCGCGCACGTTGGGATTTAGATGCACGGGATAGACGAATTCCACGTCTGGAAAACGTTCCGCCAAAGTTGAAATAGCACGGCAAATCTGTTCCATGCCGTTGCCGAAATTTTCGCGCCGGTGGCCGGTAATGAGCACCATGCGATGCCTGCCCAGAGCGGCGTATTTTTCCCGCCAGGGAGCGCGTTGATTGCGCTGGCGATTAACGGCCCACATAAGGGCGTCGATTACGGTATTTCCCGTAACGGCAACTGAATCGGCCCTCACCCCTTCGCTGAGCAAGTTTTCGGCTGCCCGGGCGGTAGGCGCGCAGTGCAAAGCGGTTACCATGCCTGTAATACGGCGATTCAGTTCTTCCGGCCAGGGAGCTTGAAGGTTGCCGGTGCGCAATCCGGCTTCCACGTGCACAAAGGGGATTCGGCGATAGAACGCCGTCAACGAAGCCGCCATGACGGTGGTGGTATCGCCCTGTGCAACAATGCAATCGGGCCGATATTCGGAAATCACCGCATCCAGGCCGGTCAGGCATCGAGATGTCAAGTCGGCAAGCGTTTGATCGGGCGCCATTAGCTCTAAATCCCGGTCGATATGGATGCCGAAATAATCGACTACCTGATCGAGCATTTGGCGATGTTGCCCGGTCACGCAAACGATACTCTCGATTTGTCGGCTGTTCCGGCAGCAGTGAATCACAGGCGCCATTTTAATCGCCTCCGGCCGGGTGCCGAACGTAAGCAAGACTTTCAATTTTTTCACGGACATTGCTTCCTGTAACTATATGTCAGTGTGTAAGCGGATTTTTCGCCAGGTTTTGCAGGGTGTCGATCAATTTGAGCACGGCTATTCGGGCGGAGTATTTGTCTTGTACTCGTTGATATCCGGCAGTCACGATTTTCGACCGGGCGGGCGCATCCTGAATCGACTGGAGAATATAATTCACCGCGGCCCGTGTGTTTCCCGGCGGATAACGGTAACCCGTCTCGCCGTTGATCACGAAATCGTGGAATCCGCCCACGTCGGGCACAACGACGGGGCAGGAATTGGCCATGGCCTCGGCCGCCGCCATGCCGAATGATTCCAAATGCGAGGTGTAGACCAGGCATCCCCTCGAAGCAGCCGCAAAGCTTAATAACCGATCCATTTTTTCATATTGCACAAAAGGCAGCCAGCGAAAGCGGCTTGCCAATTTCGCCTTTTTTATTTGTTCCCATAGCTGGGCTTTCTGTAACGGCGAAATCTTGTTGGTGCCTACAAGCCAATATTCCAAGTCGGCGCCCGACGTTTTCAGATTTTGGCAGATATCGATAAACATCCGCCAGTTTTTATGCGGATCGAGGCGTCCCACCCAAATCACGATTGGACGGGGATATGCGGGCGTTTCCGGATAGACGCTAAAGTCGGACCGCAGCGGATTCGGCACCACCTCGACCGGACAATCGATCTTTCCGCCAAGCAGCGATAATATAAGTTCGCGGTGGGAGTGCGTGGGGGTCAGTATTGCCGATACTCCGCGCCAACTCTGATGTTTCAACCGTTTCAGGCCGTCGGGATACGGGGTGTGCACTTCGTATACGTACTTTATTTTTGATAGACGGCGGTCAAGGTGTTTGCCGATTTGAGGCGTATCAAGACTGAGAAGAAAATCTGGTTGCAGGGCGAGAAGCTTTTTTTCCAAGTCCGCGGACTTTTGGCATATACTCACCCGATCGCCCAAGTCTTCGAATAATTTTTCACCCTCGCCGCCTTCGTAAAAAAATATATGGGCATCCACTCCCAGCGATTGAAGCTCGTGCATGCGGGTGCTGAGCACGGTTTCGCATCCGCCCATCGTGCAGTATTTATAACAAAATGCGATTTTCACGTTCGTTTATGCTTCCCGAATGTCAATTTTTATTAACATTATTTATGCGATCAGGTCTAGGCTTGATTCGCGATTAATTCGTCTTTTGTCAGGGCCAATGAGCTCGCGTTCCAATATTCCCCTTCATCCAATATTTTCAGTAAGGCGTCTATCCGGTTCGACCAGCGGTTGGCGCTAAGAAAGGTCTCCGCCGTGGTTGCGTCGATTTTTGTTTTCGCGGCCTTTTCCAGGGCCGCTTCGAATTCCGCGCCGTCGTTTGCCGTGAAAACACCCGGATATGAAGCCAGATGCGGCATTCCGGTTACTACAGCGGGCAGTCGCAGTGATATGTATTCATAAATCTTGATTGGATCTACCGCCGCGGAAAGCTTCGATGCCTGAAAAGGAATCATGGCCGCGTCCCAATTTTTGGCGAAAGCCGGTAAATCGCAATGTTCCACTCTGCCTAAAAAAATCAAGTTATCAAGCGATGCGATGCGTTTATCCAATCCATAGCCGATAATATGAAACGTCCAATCGGGCCGGCGTTTGGCCAGGGATACAACCAGCGGCCAATCGAACCATGAGGAAGTCAAATGCCCGAAGTATCCGATGGAGATTTGACCCTTTCGCATCGGTGGAGGGGAGTTTTTACCCGGTTCTCCCCAATCTTCGAAGGCGTTTGGCAGCAGGGCGAATCGCTCCGCTCCCATGTCGCTCATTTTTTTTAGCAGGTTGTTTTGCGTTATCGTGGCCACGTCGGCGTTTTGCAGCAAATAAGTTTCCAAGTCGCGATCGTACCAAACGGCTTGACCTCGCTTGTGAAATTCCTCCCAATCGTCGATAACATCGTACGCGGTTCTCCAGCCGCGGACGTTGGCATAGTTGACGATTTCAAACAGGCAGGGATGCGGAAACTCCATCATGAAAACCCGCTGAAGCGAATTTAACCGCTGGTGGCCGAGCAGGTTTTCGTAATCTTTCTGGAATTCATCGATGGGAAGGCAAAAAACGCCCGGATTCCCCGACTGCTCAACCGGCGCGGACGCCTTCCAACGCCAGTAGGCAAAGATCACGGGAATGCCGCGTCGGGCCAACTCGCGGGCAAGTCGCGTGGGGCGCTGCCCTTCCGATTCGCTGAAGGTTACGCTGGAAAAAATCAGAAACACCCGTCCCGAGGAATTATTCTCCGCTTGATTTGATAAAAAATAGTCCAAGCGGCGGTGGAGCGAAACGTCAAAGCCGGCTTGTCTAGCCGTTGATTTCAGATATTGCTTTATCCGGGTCGGCAATAAGCCCGCATAAAACGAGCGGTGTAAATCGAAATGATTGCGGACCGGGCGGGGACAATGCGTCACGGCCCATTGCACGCCGCGCGATATCAATCGACGCACCGCCCGGCAGGATGGAGAATCGGCTGGGGCGCTAACGGGATCGTTGATCATGGCCCGCCCTGTTTTCGTGGGTAAAACTGGTTTGGAGGCCGGAATTCTACTGTGCGGCCCGGAAAACCTGCAATACAGCTTTACCTATGCTGGCACAGCTTGCAGGCCGGTAAAGATGAAGGGATGAGAGATGAGAGATAAAGTGGATAGCGGTCAGTGGACAATGAGGGCCGGGCAATTTATTGCCCGGTTTATGCTGGATGAGGTATGAAATCGCTGGCGGTTTCGCGAGATCCCTGCCCGAACCCTGTCCCCTATCCTCAATCGAAGCGGATTTCGAGAATCTCGAACTTCAACACCCCTTGGGGCACGGGTATTTCCACCCGATCGCCGATCTTCTTGCCCACCAAACCCTGCGCCAAGGGACTGGTGATCAAAATTTTGCCCTGGTCGTAGTCTTCTTCACCCGCGCCGACAAGGGTGAATTCCTCGGTATCGCCGAAGCTCAGATCTTTAACGGTTACCTTGCAACCGAAGGCCACGGCATCGGTGGGGAATTGGGAAGGATCGATCAAAAGGGCCCTGGAAAGCTTGTCACGCAAGGCATTTATGCGGGCTTCCATCAGCATCCGGCTTTCATGGGCCCCATGATATTCGGCGTTTTCGTTCAAGTCGCCTTCGGCCCGGGCATTGGCCAGCCGCTCCAGGATCTTGGGCAGTTCAACGCTATGAAGATGATCGATTTCGGCCTTGAGCTTGTCGTAGCCGATGCGGGTCATGGGTACGCGTTCTTCGGGCATGGGCGGTTATCAGCAGCCAGTTTTCAGTTTTCAGCGGTAATATATCAAGTTTCAGCCTTAAGTCTACAGTATCCCTTTTAACGCCTCCAGTCCTAGAATTCAAGCCGGAACTTTTCCTCCGGCCTGGGGGCCTGGCGCCTAAAGTCTGCGTTTCCTCAAAGATACCACGATTCCGGCGGATACCAGCAGCAACCAGGCGGCCGGTTCGGGCACTGTGGCGAGATATGCCGCTTCGGCCACTGCGCCGATATCGATCCTTCCCCAACCGTAAATCTGATCTCTGCCCGGGTCGCCCAGGTCCACGGCCGTCGATTCGAGCATTTGTTCGACCTGGTCGGGCGTCAGACTCGGGTCGATGGACCAGGCCAAAGCGGCGGCCCCGGCCGCCAGGGGGGCGGCAAAACTGGTCCCGCTATTCAATCCATAGCCGTGAATCGTGGTCGGATCGGCCAGTAATATGTTGCTGGCCGGCGCGGATAGATCCACGAAATTGCCGTAGGAACTGCCCACAAGCGTTTGTATGCCGTTACTATCGGTTACCCACTGCGACCAGCGCTGATCGCTTTCATTCGTTCCGGCGACAAAGATCAAGTTCGAATAGTCGGGAATCGAGCGGTATGAATTGGAATTGCCCGCGGCTATGAAAGTTAGTGCTCCTTTAGATCGGGCATAAGCCGCGGCCGAATCGAGCAGCGAGTAATCGTTGGCATTGTAGGAGATGTTGATTACTTTTGCTCCGTTGTCGGCGGCCATGCGAATTCCGTTGGCTATCGAGGAATCCAGGGCATTTAGGCTGGTATCGGCGATGCGAATGGGGAGGATGGAAAAGTTACCCACTCCGGCCCCGCCCATGCCGTTAT
>JBEKZY010000218.1:0-8497 GCA_049509395.1 Thermoguttaceae bacterium
CGACACGATCCGGCTCTGTTTTTATTAAAATCCGGCATTTTTTTTCAAAATTTCCTCTTGACTAAACCGATCAAAGTGGTATATTGATCTATACCAGTAGATCAGTAGGCTAAAACGATGCGTATCGACCCCGCCAGCCAGATGCCTGTTTTCAAGCAGATAGCCGATTATCTGCGGAGTTGCATTGCCGCCGGAATCTATCGCATTGACGAGGCCTTGCCCTCCAAACGCGTCCTGGGCATGAAATTGGGCGTCAACCCGCATACCGTCCAACACGCTTACGAGGACCTGCAAAAGGAGGGGCTTGTCCAGGCCCGAAAAGGCTCGGGCATGTACGTGGCCGAATCGGGCATCGGCCGTGCCCAAACCAACAGCGAACAGACTTGCTTCCTGCTCCTGGATCGGGCATTCCGCATTGCACGCGAGGCCGGCCTTTCTGAAGATCAAATACGAAATCTCGTGGATAAGGCGTTAAACCATGATTAAGGCCGAAAACCTCACCAAGCACTATTGCCGTCTTGTTGCCGTGGACCACGTCAACTTGGAAATACCCAAGGGCTGCGTGTTCGGGCTGATCGGGCCCAACGGAGCAGGCAAAACAACACTCATCAAAATGCTGATGGGCCTGACAAAAATCACCTCCGGCCGGGCAAGCATAAACGGATTAAACGTAGCCGATCTGTCCGATCAAATACAGCGCGCAGTGGGGTACGTGCCGGAGACGCACACTATCTATCGTTGGATGCGGGTAGATGAAGTCATCCGGTTTTGCCGCGCGTTCCGTGACACCTGGAACTATAAACTATGCAATGAACTGCTGGACGCCTTTGAACTCGATCCGGCCAAGAAAGTAAAGCATTTGTCGAAGGGCATGCTTGCCAAATTATCGCTGCTTTTGGCGTTGGCCTACGAGCCGGAGGTGCTGATACTGGACGAGCCCACCTCGGGCCTGGACGCTGTAATACGCGAGGAATTCGTCGATTCATTGCTAAAGACAATATGCGATCGCGATTGCACGGTGCTGTTTTCCAGTCACGCCATTGAAGACGTGGAGCGGATAGCCGACCGCGTGGGATTGATCTTCGCCGGCCAGTTGCAACTCGATACGCCGGTAAAAGACCTGCTTTCCACTACTCGCCGTGTTCGCGCGGTATTCAAAGACGGAAGTGCGCCAACTACGGTTCCAAATGGAACCATCTGGCAACAGATCGACGGGCGGGAATGGCTGTTGACCGTAACCAATTTCACCGCCGACACAATCGCCCGCCTGCAAGCGGCCAATAGCGTGGAAAACATCCAGGTCGAAGAAATCGGCCTTACCCAATTTTTCAAAGACTACGTCAAAGGACGGAGGGCCAAAAAATGATCGCGGAAATGAGAATCTTGCTGTGGAAGGATTGGCGGCAAAGCGAATTATGCCTATTGGCAGGCATGATGTTTATTATCGGTCCATATATGCCTTTGATATATCCTTATATCCATGGGTACGATTTCAATTCTGCTTGGATTACAAGCACCGCGATATCGCAACTCACAATTGCACTGGTTGCCGGCAACATTATTGCCTGCGAGCGCGCCGACCGCTCGGCCGCATTTCTTGCCTACCAGGGAATAACGCGAAATAAGATATTGACCAGCAAACTGATAATTTGCTTTATAACATTCACATTGATCTATGCAATTTCTTGTATTCTGAGTTTCTGGTTAGATATGTCAAGGTTTAGGGATGAAATGGATGAAATTCGAGTTATGCAAGCTTTCTTTTTTGCAACCGGCTTTTGTTTTTTCGGTTGTTGCTGGTTGTTGTCGGACGTGTTGACAAATCCTGTAGCCGCCATCGTATTTGGGCTCTTTCCCCCACTCTTCATTATAAGTGGTCTTAGCATAACCTCCTTTTATTTAGATTGGCCAAGCGGCAAAGCCTATCCATATTGGTATATTGTTTTCGTTACAACAACGGGATTAATATCGTTTGTCGCGGGCACATGGCATTTTATTACAAGCAAGGAATCGTAGGGCGGAGAATCACAAATAGCCCGAAGGGCTTTTAGAAGATAGAGCAGGGTTGCCGCGCAGCGGCTACCCTGTTTGAAAAGGCTGGAAGACAGATAAAACCCCAACGGGATTTCGCAGCCGCTATGCTTTCAGGGTTGAGGTGGTAATTCGGTCGCTCTCCCAAGGTAACCGTTGCACGGCAACCTTGGGCTACCATTTATAATCCCTTCGGGATACATGCCAGACATACAATTTTACCTAAAAAGCACGCGCCAACGATTGTCATCGGCCGTATTTCTCTGGCTTTTCGCATCCGCAAGACGGCCGCGGCCGAACATCAAAACAATTGCCGCCAGGGCTTCAGCCCTGAGCGTAACGTCGGTCTTTTCGGAATCCGGAAGGGCGGGAATCCCGGCCTTATCGGCTTTAATATCCCCTAAGGAATTTTGGGCCATGTAGGCATCAACGGCTTCATATCGACGATTGGGCACGGAAATACCCGCCGCCAGGTCGGCCTGTGGAACCGGACTGGCGACTAATCCCAGGGAAATGGTCCCTGACATCGCGCCAACCGAAGTCTGACGCCCAGCCGGCGTTTCATTTAAAGAAGTCCCAGTCGCATCGCCGAAAGTTCCGATCGCATTAAGCCCGTACTTATCGGCCGGCGATTGCGGACTGGAGACATAAGAAACCGCTCCGGCATTTTTCGACCAAAGCAGCATATCAGCAGAAATGCCCGAGCCGACTGTGCCGTTCACATTGTGTAAATAAATCGCTCCGGCCGGCAGATCGGCATTGGCCGCCGATGCCAAATCCAGTGGCGCCAAGGAGGGTGACGGCGGATTTACAGTAAAAGCCATCTCCGCATTTATTGTGGCCTGTCCGGACAACAAGTCCCTAAGCGATAATACTGTCCCGCTGGAAGAGGCGGCCGAATTGGCCGTGACGGAAGCCGACGCACCGCCCAAAGCGGAGACGATGTTTTGAACTTGCGGGCTTCCCAACCCGGTAACCAGGTCGTAGCCGGCGCCGGCTCGATTGCGCCCGGCCGTGCCGCTAGTGATATCGCGGAAATCGGTGGAATAGGATTGCTGTGTATCGAGCGTGTAAAGACTGGACACGGTATTTGTCAACGAAGCCAAACCATTGCCGGCCCTAACCTGGTTGACGATGGCGATAAGTCCGGCCCATTGCGGGGCGCCTGCGCTGGTGCCGCCGATGGCATACCAGCCCCGATAACCGTAGGTGTCGTAAACAACGAAACCGGTGCTTGGATTGGCGTCAAAGGCCACGTCGGGTGAACTGCGCCGCCCAGTGCTTTGTACTGCATACTGCCAAGTAGGTTCTTTTTCATACTGGCTGTAGCCGCCGCCGCTGCCGTTCCAACTAGATTCGCTGCCGTAGGAATAAACACCGCTGGTGCTGGACACAATGGTAAGCGACGTTCCGCCCACGCTCAGCACATAAGGCGAAACGGCCGGCCAATTGGTCATGCCGCCCGAGTCGCCCGAGGAAGCCACGAAGGTTACACCCGGGTGCAATTGCGGGGAGAAGTGGCTGTCGAAAGACGTTTCGCTGGAAAACTCGCTGGCGCCCCAGCTCATGGAAACGACTTTTGCCGCCGAGGAGGCATAGTCGACCGCGGTTAAAAGATTGCTCAATGAACTCGAACTGGCCTCGACCAAAAGAATCTTTGCGGCCGGCGCCACGGCGTGGGCCCATTCCACGTCCAGGGAGATTTCCAGCCCCCAATCACTGTTTGCAGAGGGCAATTGAGTCTGGCTGCCGTTTTGATTGACCTTTTGAAAGACCGGATCGGGCAGGCCGTAGGTCGCGTCAAAGGTTTTCAAATTGCTCAAGATGTTGGGATCGTCGTAGGCGTCGACGATGGCGATGGTCTGGCCCGTGCCGTTTGCACTTAAGTTGCTGAAACCGTATGCCTGGCGGATCTCGGCCGGCGTATAGGGGGCCGAAACATTGAGCGCTGCCTGTGCCAGGGGACTGGCCATGATGTCGGGCAGGCCGCTGGCCGAGAGCATGCTCCGCGTTTCCAACGGTTCAAAGATGCATTTTCGACAGTTTATTTTCCTCCTATTCGACAACTTACTTGTAGAACGGCGGTAAAGCAACGAGAACATAAACTACTCCTCTCTGATCCGAAATTGATGTCATGGGCCTCTGCAACGCTAATACACCTCAAGGGTTATTCTTCTATTATGGTATGTCTAAGGCGCCAACATGGAAATAAAAAATTTTCGCATGTCCATAAGTATTTTATTCATCGAACGCTGGAAAATGTTAAAAGGTTCGATTTATTATTGCTGTTTTTTTAATGACATGCGGCGATTGTCAATATTCAGCCTCATTTAAAGAAATGCGCATCTATGGGCAGTTATACGATTAAGCGAAGCAGCATGTCAAAAAAAAGTTGGAATTGCGGTAATTCAGAAAACCGCTAAGCATTAAATTGAGCAGATTGGCCTGATTAGGAGGGCCGTTCCGGATTGTTTTTAACAATAGTAATGATTTACTATTGGGAGAACAGGCTTTTTTATGCAGCCTCGTTTTTCGCCGCTTTGACATTTGGTATTTGGCCGGGCGGAATCCATGGCCCCGGCGCCGCGCCGGCCGCCGGCGCCAATTGCGTCAAATTAAAATCGACGGTCCGCACGTGGATGTCCTGCTGGGGAAATGCGATTTCGATGCCGTTTTTGCGGAATGCGCGGTCGATGGCCATGTGCAATTCGTGAACCACGCGGGAGCGGTTTTCCAGATTCGGCAAAAAACAACGCAACACGAAATCCAGAGTGCTGTTGCCGAAAGCCTCGAATGTCACCACCGGCGAAGGATCGTCCAGCACCTGGGAATGTTCGCGGGCCGCGCGCATCAGCAGTTCGGACGCCTGTTGGGTGTTCGATCCATAGGCGATGCCCACTTTTATCTGCACGCGGTTCACCTTATCCGACAGTGTCCAATTCAGCACCCGGCCGGTAATCACGTCTTTGTTGGGAATGATCAGTTCCTTGCGGTCCGCATCGATGATTGTGGTCGCCCGCATGCGGATCCGCGAAACCGTGCCGGTTACGTCGCTAATAGTGATCACGTCGCCCACGCGGATGGGGCGTTCGATGAGGATAATCAAGCCGGAGACGAAATTGGCGAAAATTTCCTGCAAGCCGAAGCCCAATCCCACGCTGATGGCCGCCAGCAGCCATTGGACTTTGGACCAACCCAGACCCACGGCGTTACAAGTAAATACCGTGCCGAAAATAGTGATTATATACCGCGAGACCGTGGCCACGGCATAGCGCACCCCGGTATCGACCGGGAGGTGCTGCAAAAGGGCCATTTCCAGCAAGCCGGGAATGTTCTTGGCGGCAATAATGGTCGTGGCGAACACCAAGATTGCCAGGCCCAGGTGGGCAAGAGTCACGGACTCGATTTTAACCGCCGTGCGCGTGGTCGTGGAGCCGTCGGCGGCAAGCACCGATTCGGTCACGTCCACGGTGGTTTTCCAGACTTCCACACGGTTTAAAAATCCCAGAGCCGGCAGCACGTCGGCCCAAATAAACCAGATGGCGAATAAACCCGCCAGGGCCAAGGAGTGTTCCACCAGTCGCCGGGTTTGGATGTTGATGGCGGCCAAATCGCGTTCGCCTGCGGGCGAGGCGGCTGATGCCGGCAAGGCGGCGGCTTCGACGGACGAACTGTTTTGCATTTGCAAAGCCGCCCGGCGGCGCCGTGCCGTGGCCATGGCCAACTTCCGCCGGTTAACCAGCAACCACCGCAGTAAAAACGATCCCAGCAGAATCAAGCCCAAGAAAACATAAAATGAAATTACCATTCGAGCGGCAAGCTGCTGGCTGGTGTAGTAGTATCCTGCCACGGCCAACCCGGCCAAAAACAGGGGCAAAAAGACAACAGCGGGATACCAGACGTAGCGCAAGCGATCCATCCAACTGCCGGGTCTGGAGGCCAGGTATTCCTGGAACACGCCTTTGCCGGGCCGCAGTATGCGCTGCAGAAACAGAGCGGAAAGCAACATCGTGGCGATAAAACACAGCCGGCCCAGCGAATCGTTCCAACGCTCGTTTTCCAAGGCATGGAGCGTGGCAACCATAAACACCAGCGGCAAAACCAGCACGTTGAGCCATTTGAGATGATGCCGCAGGACTTTCAGATTATGATCGGGCCAACCCAAATGCGCCTCACCCAATCCTTTCGGCCGGCACGTGCTGCGCAACAGTTCCAGGACGAAATTCACCAGCGCCGTGCTTGCCAATCCCGCGCCGATGGCCTTGCAGAATTCCGAGGCTTCCATTGCCGCAGTCATCCGCCAGGATAGATAGGCCATAAGCCCAGGCCAAATCGCCGCGATCAGCAAGGTCAAGAATAAGGCTTCGATAGTCGGTGTCATGCGGCAGCAGTTTGCCGCCGCCGCAAGGTCGCCAATTTTCTGGACCTTATTTCGCATCCGCCTCCGGCAATACAATAAAGGTCCGAAAAGGCCGACGGCCAGCAGGTAAACGGCCGGATTCTGCACTGCATCCATGGCCAGGGCGCCGCCGATTTCTTTCCAAGCATCCGGCCCGACTATCTTCCACAAGACCTTGCCTGCATGGGTTACGTCCGCCGCGCTAACGGCCGATGCGCTGGCGATCCACAGCACGCGCTCGTCTACGTACGTGGCAAAGGCTTCGGTCTCTTTAATCAACTGTCCTTCGGCGATGTCCAGGTTCACCAGGTTGTGGAAGTAAATATCACGATCATTAATCAGGTCGTCCAGATAATTTTTTTCCGTTTGCAGCGAGTCGCGGACCGCGCTTTCCAACTCCCGTGTATCTATCTGTTCTGGGCCAGAATCCAAACTGAGCAGAGTGGCGCGAACCTGCTGCTCCAAATCGGCCAAGGCCGATCTGCGGTCCTGCAATTCGAGCCAGGCCAACTGATTCTCGTTGATCGCTGTCTGCCCCTCGATGATTTCGCGGCGATGCGCGCGGACGTTGGGCAATGTCTCGCGCTGCTTGCGCAACAGCAAACCGACGGCGTTCGTCAAACCCCCGGCTTCGACCTTTTCCCGGGCCTTTTTAAACTGGTCCTTCAGCCCGGTCAATTGCTGATTGGTCTTTTCGAATTGCCGGGTGGTCTCGGCGATGTGTTCCACCAGTTCCTTACGGGTTTCGGCCAAGGCGGCGTTTTCGCGGGCCAGACGCTCGACCGCGGGATGCGCCCGGGCCGCGTCAAGCCGGGCCTGCTGTAATTGTTTTTCCGCTTCTTGCTGGCGGCGCTGATTCGCCGTCTCCTGCCAATCCTTGATTTCCTGCTCGGCCAATGCGACGCGCCGAGCGGACAAGTCGCGGCGCAAGGGCAATAATTCGCCGGTGGCCTCGTAAGCCGCGATTTCCTTGTCAAATGCCTGTATCTCGCACTCCACCGCTTTACGCTGCAATAGAAGCAGCACACGCCGCGGCCCGGTCAAGGCTGCGGCTTCGTCGGCCGGGGCTGGGGCTTGAAGTTGCTCGTCCAACTGGGCAAGCCGATCCTTGGCCGCGCCAGCCAGCTTGGGTATCTCAGCCCGGCGATTGGCTCGGCGCTTAGGCTCGGCTTCCAATTCGGCCAATCGCGCCCGATATTCGTCCAATTCACTCTGCTTCTTGGAGATCAACTGATCGATTTGCGGCAAGGCGATGTTTTCCGGCGTTTCCAGTGAAGGCTTGGCCGGCATCTGGTCCAGTTCCGTTTTAGTTGCGGCCAGATCGGCGGCAGCGGACGTCGCCATCTGTTCAAACCGCGTCGCGCCGGTTTGACAGGTTTGGGCGGAATCCAATTCCCGCAACGCCTGTTGATAGTATTCCCGAATTTTTACCTTGACCGATTCGTCCAAATCATGGGAATCTTCGACCTGTTTCAAGCGGCCTTGAATAATCTCAGCCGATATGCCCTCGGCCGGCGGCTTGTCCGACTTGGTTTGAGCAAAGCCTGTCGACGCCAATAACAGCCAGGCAATTGCTATGAAAAATCGGCAGTATCGCGAAAAGTTTGTCATCGTTGTCACATTGCAAAAAAGTATTTAAAATGGCCTGCATTCGAGCAGATGCTAGCGATGCCAGCACAACACTTACCAAACCGGGTTGACTTTTACTGCTCCGGGTCTCATCGGGCAAGATCAAAACCCAATGGGTAGAGAATCAGGGGATCATATTGAATCAGGGGTGAGCGGTTTACTGCCCACTTTTCTCATTAAATCCCGGTCATTCGTTCTTAGTGCTTAGTCATTTTCGCCAATCCCTATCCCCTCGCCCCTGGCGCCTTTTATTTGATATACTAAATGGCATGAGCATTGATCCCACACAAATTCAGGACAGCCAAGAACGCCTTTTATCCCGCGAAATCAGCCTGAAGCGCGGCCATCCCCCCACACAGGTGCCGGGCTATGAGCCGGAACGATTCCTGGGCGCAGGCGCTTATGGCGAGGTGTGGGTAGCGATAGAACGCAATACGG
>JBEKZY010000219.1:0-8485 GCA_049509395.1 Thermoguttaceae bacterium
AAAGGCTGGAGTCGGCCCTTGCTGTTTGCCTGGGGGTTTTTCTGCGTGTCGCTTGTGCCGGTGCTGGGTTTTACCGACGTGGGCTTCATGAAATATTCGCTCTTTGCGGACCATTATCAGCATATTGCAGTTATCGGGCTGATTGCGCTGGCGGCGGCGGGCTGGAGCATTTGGCGCCGGCGGGCGCGAAACAGAGAGCTCTGGATGACGACCGCCGTTGCAGTCGCGGTGACGGGTGTACTCGCATTTCTGACCTGGCGGCAAAGCGGGATATACCGTGATGCCATGACGTTGTATCAAGACACACTGAATAAAAATCCCGAATGCTGGATGGCCCACAACGGCCTGGGTCTCGCCTTGTTCAATACAGGTCGGCCGTGGGAGGAGATTAATCAATACGAGCAGGCCCTGCGGCTGAAACCCGATTACCCTGAGGCCCACAACAACCTGGGCGCCGCACTGACTGAAATAGGTCGGCCTGGGGAGGCAATCGAACATTGCGAACAGGCATTGCGGCTGAAACCCGATTACCCTGAGGCCCACTACAACTTGGGCAACGCACTGCTTCAAACAGGCCGGCTCCAGGAGGCGATCGAGCATTTTCAGGCGGCCCTACGGCTGAAACCCGACTTCGGCGAGGCCCACAACAACCTGGGTAACGCCCTTAAATCGACGGGCCGGTATCAAGAGGCGATCGAACACTACCAGAAAGCGCTGCGGCTCGAACCCGATTACATCGACGCCTACAACAACCTGGGTCTTGCACTGGTCCAAACAGGCCGGTTTCGAGAGGGAATCGAACATTACCGGCAAGCCCTGCGGTTGAAACCCGACTGCACCACGATCTGTAACAATTTGGCGTTGGCCTATGCTGGCATGCAGCAATCCTCCGAGGCCATTGCCGCAGCCCGGAAGGCCTTGGAACTTGCCAGATCTCAGGGGCAAACGGAGATGGCCAGGCAGATTGAAGATTGGTTGAACGCCTACCGCGTCAAATTGTCAAATTCTCCGAATGTATCTCCTTCTAGTGAATCCAACCGCCCGGCGCATTAACGGTATAAGGACGCCCATAGAAACAACTTTTTCCCTCTGTATTGAATGCCCTTCTAAGCTAAAAAATAGGTGCATTCATTACGCCTGTAATACGCCAAGAAATTTTGTGTTGCCGAGTGGCGACCGGGGCATGCGTATAGATACTTCTCACCGAAATCGATTTTTTGGTTGTTAAACTACGCAAGGAGTGCCTACCGTGAGTTCCACGTTTTTTCGGCATTGTTTACGATCTGCTATCCGGCCGCATGCCCTTTTTCGGCATTGTTTAAGATCTGCTATCCGGCCGCATGCCCTTGCGCCTATGACCAGTGTAAGGTGGAAGGATTGGAAACCCCGAAGATTCGGCCGATTATTCCTCCCCGCCGCAATGCAAAAATCACGCGGCATGGCAATGTGAACGGTCCACGACTTCCTCACGACGAGGCTATCCGCAAGATTCGCCGTAAAGGCCGCAAGTCGTGGAAGGATTAAATATCGGTTATCATCGACGCAGCCTTTCGGAAACTGCCATGTATCGCATGAAATGTTGTTTTGGAAATAAGTTCAAAATTCAACTAATCGAAAACCAATGTACCGAATTAACGATACGAAGAAATATAGTCGGTCGTGGCTGGCCAAAGTGCTTTTCATGATGATCCTAATCAATGAGCCTGAGGCTGTGGGCTTTTAGAAGACATGTTAAGTTGCAACCCACTTTAAGTTCTAGTTCAGTAGCGGCCTGTTGGGTAATTTTGGCCCAAAATACCTGTCCGATATCAATCGCCACAAAAACCGCACCGTCGAGAGTAATTATTTGACGGGCGCAGCCGTGCAGGTGGTTGCGCACACTCAGTCCTGAAACATCTCGTCGCGATAGAATTACATCCGCAGGCCGGAACTGAATGAATGATGTAGACGCGGAGGGCAGATTTGCGATTGGCAGAAAGACGCTTTGGCCGTTGACGCAAGCTTTAATAATACCATCGGATTTTTCAATCCGTTCTATTCGTAAAAGATTTACCGGGCCCGTTGAATTTGTCCAGGTCATGGGAGTAGGTTCACCGAGTGCCTCGTCAGGCGGTCCGGCACAGACAAGACGGCCCTTGTCGATGATAACTACCCAAGCGGCTGCGCGGCGAACCTCGGCTTGGCTATGTGTAACGAATAAAGTGGGTATATTCCATTCGGCCACCGCACGCTCCAGATAAGTTAGGACTCGGCCTTTGAGGGGATCGTCGAGCGAGGCAAGCGGCTCGTCCATTAGCAAGAGTTCGGGACTACTCAACAATGCCCTGCCCAAGGATACGCGTTGGCGTTCGCCGCCGGACAGGTTGCATGGGTGTCTTTTTAGAAGCGATCCGATTTCCAGGACATCCACCACACGTGAAAACTCGATATTGCGGCTGTTTTTTGCCCGGCGTCGTTGTCCGTATCGCAGATTTCGCTCGACGCTGAGATGCGGAAACAAGAGCGCATCCTGAAACACAAAACCGATATTGCGATTCTCCGGAGTCAGACAAACTGCCTCGACAGTGTCATACACCACGCGGTCGGCAATGTGTATATTGCCATTTTGCGGGCGCAACAAGCCGGCGACAATCGAAAGCACGCTTGTTTTGCCGCTGCCGGACGGGCCGAATAGAGCCGCGAACAAATGGTTGATCTCAAAGGCCAGATCCAACTCGAAACCGGCGGCATATCGGTGGCGGCATCGAAAGCTAAGCAGAGACATTTCGCGTTCCCCTACGTTCGAGCAATTCACTCACAGCCAAGGCGCCGCAAGCCAGCAAAATTGAAAGCACGACCAGGTGCCAACCTTGTTCCATGCCGCCTGGCTGATTGGAAAGAGTGTAAATTGCCAATGGAATAGTGCGGGTTTTGCCTTCGATATTTCCCGCGACCATAATCGTGGCCCCAAATTCACCCAAGCTGCGTGCAAATCCCAAAACCCACGCGGCTACTACGCCTCGGCGCGCCAATGGGAGGCTGATCGAGAAGAATGTCGCCATGCGTCCGGCCCCCAATGTTCTGGAAGCCATTTCCAAGCGCGGGTCAACAGCTTGAAAGGCCAAGCGGATCGCACGGACCATTAGCGGGAAAGCCATTATCATCGACGCTAAAGCCGCGCCCAACCAGTTGAATACAATATTAATGCCCAACCAGTCTCGGAGCATCGAACCCAACGGCCCATGCGGCGCAAAGCAGATCAGCAGCAAATAGCCGGTTACCACGGGCGGCAACACAAGCGGCAGATTTACAATAACCTCGACAAACCATTTGCCGACAAATTTCCCCCTGGCCAGCAAATATCCCATGGCAATCGCCGGAGGAAGGCCGGCCAGCGCGGCGCACATGCCTACCTGAAAACTAAGCCGCAAGGCGGACCATTCCTCAGGCGTCAGTAAGGAGTTCATTCAACGATTCCAGGCTATTGTGGCATGAGGCGTCATTGGTGATAACGAGTGCGCGACCAATGGTCGCGGCTTTGCATATTCTACATACTATTGCGTCTGGATGATAAAACCGTATTTTTTGAAAACCTTAATCGCCTCGGGCGAATTCAGATGGCGAAAAAAGAGTTCCGCCTCGGGTTTTCCTTTACCTTGTGCGAGGAGAACAAACGGGTATCGAATTGGTCCGGTAAGATTTTCGGGAATTTCAACCGCTACTTTCACTTTCTTGCTGATTGCGGCGTCAGTGGCGTATACGATTCCGGCTTCGGCGGCGCCGATTTCGACGAAGGTCAGGGCTTGACGAACATCCTGGGCCGGAACGATTTTTTCCTTCAATTTCTCCCAGAGTTCCAGTTTAATCAGCGCCTGTTTGGCGTATTTTCCCGCCGGCACGGAGTCCGGCTCTCCGATGGCAATGTGTTCGATAGACTTAATAATCAAATCTTCGGGTTTTTTAATATCCGGTTTCAAGTCGTTTGGAACTACGATTATCAGGCGGTTGCCCAGTGCGTCGCGTCTTTGAGCGACAAGTTTTTTTTCGGCCAGATAATCCGCCCATTTTGTGTCGGCGGAAATAAATATGTCGGCGCCCGCACCGTTGACGATTTGTTGAGCGAGCGGAGCGGATGCCGCATAACTGGTCTGAACGTTGATGCCGGATTGTTTGGCGAACTGTTGTTTGATTTCATCTATTGCACTGGTCGTGCTGGCGGCGGCGAAAACCACAATTGTCTTTTTGTCAGCCCCATTGCCGTCCTGGGCGACGACTGTCACGCATCGATCCGCAAGAACAATGAAAGCCGCAAAAACAACACATCCGACAAAATAAATATGTTTCATCATGGCAATCACCTTATCCACATTAATCGACCGCCAGCATCACGCTGCTGGCCTTGATAACAGCATAGGCTTGTTTGCCTTTGGCGAGCCCAAGGTTTTTCACCGAGGTCTTTGTGATGACCGAGACGATTTCCTGACCGCCCGCCACTTCAATAACGACTTCGTCGTTTACCGCGCCTTCACGAATCTCTTTTACTGTTCCCTTTAATACGTTGCGTGCGCTTATTTTCATATAAATGCCCTTTATTTAAGTGAGAAACCTATAAACCGTCATCCATTGCCGCATACGCGTCGGATGACACTATAACAAACTATTATAGATTCTCATTTGAAAAAGTCACGAGCCATATTATTTCGCATCTACCAAGCATGGGAATCGGCAGATAAAATATTGAGATATTGATGCGGAGATGCGGATTTTTTACATCGCTCGGATTCAGCCCGGAGCAATGGCAATAACATGGCGGCTTGAGCCTCTTCGACCGATATGCCGTTGGTTTGCAAGACATGCCGAACCGCGGCGCGTCCCGAGTGTTTTCCCAATACTATTTCACGTCCGCGGCGGCCAATCGATTCCGGCGGGAAGGGTTCATAAGTTCGCCGGTCGGCAAGCAATGCCTTGACGTGGATTCCCGACTCGTGCCGGAACGCCGCGGCGCCGGTGACGGGTTTGCTCTCGGGCAGCATCCGCCCGGATGCTCGCTCGACAAGGGCGGATAGATCGGCCAGGCTTCGGGTATCGATGCCGCAAGGCCGATTCAGTGTGACTTTTATCGCCATGACAACCTCTTCCAGCGCGGCGTTTCCGGCTCGTTCGCCGAGACCGTTCACGGTGACATCCACGCTATCGGCGTCCGCCATGACGGCAGCGATGGTATTTGCAGCGGCCATTCCAAGGTCATTGTGCCCGTGAAAACCCAAGGGAAGCTTGGGCGCCGCACGGTGCAACTCAACGATTGCCGTATACACCTGAAATGGATTCCACACGCCCACGGTATCGGCGAGGCGCAAGCGGTCGGCGCCGGCCCGTCGGGCCGCCTCGACGCAACGGATAAGGAAAGCAGGCTCGGCCCGTGAAGCGTCTTGGGCTCCCAAGGACACATACGTGAAGTATCGCCGGGCGCGTGCAACAAGCGCGGCAATAGACTCTATAACCCAGGCGGTATTTTTCTTCATGGCGCGAAGCTGAATAGTCGAAATGGGCAAGGAGATGTGGATTGCGTCGGCTTCGGATTTGCGTGCCTGTTCAATATCATGGGCATTAGCCCGACACCAAACGGTCAGCCGACATGGGAGTCCTAGTCGGACGACCGCGCGGATGGCGGCGATTTCTTCGTCGCCCATGGCGGGCGTGCCTATTTCGAGTTCCCGCACGCCGGCCTCGACCAATGCCCGGGCTATGGTTACTTTATCGTAGAGTGAAAAAACCACGCCGGGCGCTTGTTCGCCGTCGCGAAGCGTGGTATCAACTAACCACATCGAATGCTCCTTAGAAGACACATCTCTGTAGAGTGCGTGAAACGCACCGCAATTTGTGGTAAATGGTGCGTTTCACGCACACTACAATAGGCACACGGCGTGTGCCTGCTACATTCATGCCATAAGCAATGCTTCGGCCGGTTGACCTGTTTCCATCGCTTCAAGGATCTCGTCGATTTTTTCTTGGTTGACTTCGGAAAACCACCAGGCGTTTGGATACACTACGACGATGGGCCCTTTTTCGCAGACGTTCAGGCAATTGGTGATCGAAACGATTGCGTCCAGGCCCCGGTCGGTAATCTCGTCCTGCAGATACTGGAGTAAATTCACCGACCCCTTTTTATTGCAGTAGCCTTGGGGTTCTCCGTTTAAACGGAAGCTATTGCAGAGAAAAACATGATATTGTGGTTTGTGCATAAGACATATCCTTAAAAAAATGATATAAAATTAAAGCGAGCGGAGATAATGAACCTCGTGTGAGTGACAGTCACCTCCTTTGCTATTTGAGTAAGATTATAAAACTTTATCTCCGCTCGCTACGATATATTGTTTACATGCATCCAGTTCCAGTTCCCGAGCATCTGGCGCCGCAATGATGTTGTCTTCTTAACGGTGCGCGGATTTCCTCGCCGTTCAGTACGGCAATAGCTCCTTCCTCGATGAGTCCTTCCATCATCACCACTTTGATGCCCTTCGAGTTAAGGGCCGAGCGCGGCGCTTCACCTGCGCTTACCGTCAACACCGCCCGGCAGTCTTTTATGGCGTCGGCCAGCGCCAGCCATCGTTGCTCTCCTCCGCCGGGCGGCGGAGTCGAACGGGTTTCCACCAGTCGTATTTTGCGGCCTTCAAGCTGGAAAATGGAAAGTGCTTTGGCCTCGCCCAGATGTTGATTTACCAGCACGCCTTCCGACGTGGCCGCCGCGACATATGGACGCTCGTCGGATGGATTCATCGGCATGGCGGCGGATCGCCTCAAGCACGCGGCCGTTGCCAGCGACATGGGCTCCCCAAGAAGCCCCACGGCGTCGGCGCGGCAACGGGTGCAGTGTGCCATGATCGGAAGATACTTGGAAACCTCTGTTCTAATCGCCGCAATTTGCTGATGCGACGGCGAGGCTATGCTTGCGAACGGCGTTTCTTCGACCGGGTACAACGGAACGCAATTTGAAATATTCGCCCCAAGCTCGGCCACTTTTCGGGCAATCTCAACTACGTGATGATCATTAACTCCCGGCACAACTATTGTATTGATCTTGATTGTAATGCCTCGTTCCTTCAAAGCCGAAATGACCCGGGATTGCCGCTCCCATAGGAATTTTGCTCCGATCTGGCCGTGATATACCGATTTTCCGTCTCGAACCCAGGCATAGATTTTTGCTCCAATTTCCGGATCGACGGCGTTGATCGTTAGCGTCACGTGGCTTACGTTTAACGAAGCCAATTCATCGGCATACGGCGCTACGTTCAGCCCGTTGGAAGCTACGCACAGAATCATCTCTGGAAAGCGTTTGCGAACCAGGCGAAGCGTCTCCATCGTTTCGCGCTGGTTTGCGAAGGGATCGCCCGGCCCTGCGATGCCCACCACGCTGGTTTGCGCATCATTCTCCAATACTCGCTCTAAATAGAACAAGGCTTGCCGGGGCGAGAGGATTGTGCTTGACACCCCGGGCCGGCTCTCGTTGGCGCAATCGAAATCGCGCCGGCAAAAATTGCACTGGACATTGCAGTGCGGCGCAACAGGCAGATGAATCCGGCCGAACCGGCCGCGGGCCGCGTCGTTGAAACAGGGATGATGGGAAATGTCCAGCGTCATGGTTTGTCCTACATATAGCTGTAGCCCACGGGCGATGAATCTTGGGTCTTTTCGATCAAGGCATTGGCAATTCTGTCTAACAACTGTTGTGCGCCGCGATAGCCGACGTGCAGGATGCGCGGCCCGTCGATGCGGTCGTGGATCGGAAGCCCCACGCGGATCAGGGGAATGCCCAGTTTGTGGCTCAGGCGATATCCCTTGCTGTTGCCGATCATGATGTCGGGTGCAAGTTCGGCAGTGCGGTCCTCGATCTCGGCGAAGTCGGCTCCTTCCAATACCGAAATCTCGGACGTCAAGTCCGGGGCGACTTCGGCGATGCGTTCGGCCAGCCGGCCGGTTTCCGCTCCGGATGCGCACATGACCGGAATCATGCCGATTTCGGCCAGCAACGAGGCCAGGCCCACGACAAGATCTTGCTCGCCGTAGACTATGGTACGCTTGCCAAAAACGTATTTGTGCGCGTCGACGTAGGCATCGACCAACCGGCCGCGCTCTTCGCAGTGGGTTTCGGGCGCCTTCCGGCCGCTGAGTTCTTCGAGCACGTCGTATAGTTGGTCGGTTTGGATCACGCCGATCGGCGGTGATACTTTATATATCGGGACGCCAAACCGCTCTTCCAGCAACATTCCGGCGGTTTGCACGGTGTCGCAAGTCGCGCCGAATTCAATCGTGGCCTTTGCGCTGCCCATGCGGCGGATCGACTCAACCGGAGTGCCGCCCTGCGGTATCTGCTGGTATTCGCTCCAGGCCGGACCGTCCAGGGTGTCTGAATAATCGGGCAAAAGTATCATCTCCAGTCCGAAATCGGCAAAGACATCTTTCAGGTAGCGGATATCGGCGGGCGATACGATGCCGGGCAGGATGTTGA
>JBEKZY010000022.1:0-27525 GCA_049509395.1 Thermoguttaceae bacterium
GTGCTAGCAACTAAGTCAGAAAATTGGCTGAGGTCGTGTCCCGTATCCAACAGAGGCATAGCCGAATTTCCACGGAGCGAAGAATCGTGACCATTTTCGTTCTTACCCTTTCTCCAAGCGGGAGCCATCCCATGTGTTGCACTTCGATTGTGATCGTGACATTGTTGGGTGCCAGTGTGCTTTTTGCCCAGGACGCCAAGACCGTGGGCGTTACGACAGAAGAGATCAACGACGGTTTCGTTAGCCTATTCGACGGCAAGACGCTCCAGGGCTGGCAGGGCGATGTGCAGCATTATGCCGTCAAGGACGGCGTAATGGTATGCCACGGCGTCAACCTCTTTACGATGAAGGAATATGCCAACTTCATTCTGCGGTTCGACTTCAAGCTGCCGCCCGGCGGCAACAATGGCGTGGGGATTCGCTCGCCGCTGAAAGGCGAACCGACCTTTAACGGCATGAAGATTCAGATCCTCGACGACGGACACGAGATGTACAAGGGTTGGCTCAAGCCGTGGCAAGTCCACGGCTCGATCTACGGCGTGGTGGCGGCGAAGCGAGGCTTCCTGAAGCCCATCGGCCAGTGGAACCAGGAAGAGATTCTTGCCGACGGCCCTCACATCAAGGTTACGCTCAACGGCACGGTGATTACCGATGCCGACCTGAGCAAGATTGAAAGGAGTATCGACGACCACGACCATCCCGGCCTGCACAACGCCAAGGGCTACATCAGTTGGCTCGGCCACACCACATCGCCCAATCCGCCCGATCCGGTGGAGTTCCGAAACATTCGCATCAAGGAGTTGCCGTAGGAGAGAAGAGTGGGGTGTGGGTTATGTGCCTCCAAGCTCCTGTGTTGAGGCCATGCTTCATGCCAACTCCAATTGCTCCTGGCACCAGGTACGGCATCGGTTTTACGGGTTGAGGGTTGAGGAGTTGCTTCGAATGCCTATTTATTGTAAGGACAAAATCGACTAAAATACTGGGGATTAATCTGCATCAAGGAAATCCGTATTGCCAGTAGTATTGGTCATGTCTCTACTCAAGCCACGATCTGTAAACTTCTTTACTTTCTTGGTTGTACTGTTGATCTTACTACTTTCCACCGAGAAGGCTTCCACTTTTGAAGAACCACCCTCCAAGAATTCTTCATCTGCTCAAACTATCGCTGACGCCCTTGCCAAAAGTATCAAACAAGCAGCCAACGAATTGGAGTATCCTGATGAAGTAGGTGAAGCCTTGGTGAAAATGGTGAGTGATTGGAATTGCGTTGAGTGGAAGCAAAGACTCAGCCAGGTAAAACAGGATTTTCGAGAGAAAAAGATCTCTGCTGATCAGGTTGCCAATATAGAACAAGAAGTCGTGCAAGAACTCCGTAGAAAGATCAGGAGAGAAATAAATCTTAATGCCACCGCTGATTCTAAATATTATGATTTGTCGAATGTTGTAAAAGACAAACGGGCTCAGTGTCTCGGGTGTTGCCAATTATTCTCTGTAATAGGCAAAGCTATCGGACTCAGTGTAAAAGTAATCGATGTAACAACACCGGCTATTGATTATCAAACAACAATAAAAGGACATGTTGCTTGTTTAGTTGACCTAACAAATGGTAAAGTGACGATGGTCGATTTGAGGTTGAGAATTGACAGTCAAGCCTTTAACTTCGATGAAGCATTTAGCCAAATTGGCAATTACTTGGAACTCAAAAGTAAAGACATTCCCTTAAAAATACATCAAAAAATTCAAATCTGGGATGAAAGAGGGATTACTTCTGCTATCTATTTGAGTCGGGGGTGGATCAATCATAAATCAGGCCAATCCGCTGAAGCCATCTCTATCTATACCAAAGCCATTGCTCTGAATCCAAAATCTGCTCTGGCATATGTTGATAGAGGGTATGAATACGCTTCTTTGGGTCAATATACAACAGCCATTGCTGACTTCTCCAAAGCCATCGAAGTGAATCCAAAATACGTTGAGGCGTATGTCGGTCGGGGGTCTGCTCACGGTCAATCAGGTCATTTTCGAGAATCCATATCTGATTATTCCAAGGCCATTGCTCTCAATCCAAAATGTGTCGAGGCATACATCGGTCGGGGAAGTACACATGGCCGATTAAGACATTATACGGAATCTCTCTCTGACTATTCCAGAGCTATCGAACTTGATCCGAAGAATCCTGACGGATATGTTGGGAGAGGAACCGCCCATTATCATCTCATCCAGTTTGTTGAAGCCATCTCTGATTATAATCAGGCTATCGAAATCGATCCAAAAAATGCTAATGCATTTTGCAACCGAGGATATGCCGAGGCTAGTTTAGGGAAACCTGAAGAGGCCAAAAAAGATCTGCAAAAAGCATTTGAGTTAAATTCGGATTATAAAACTTTTTATCCCTGAGAACAGCTATCGCAAAGTGCAACGTCACTCGCCGTATATCTCAACACAACGTATAATTGGAAAGTCCCAAGAACTCTGTGAGGTTTCATCGTGCGTATCGTCATTCAAATCGCCTGCCTTTGTTATTGGATTTTCCTCACCATTTTGCTCCTGGTTCCCAACCCTGCCGCACTAGTCGGTCTGCGGGAAGTTCCAATCTTACCTTGGGGTAAATTTGGGATTCACCTGATGTTTTTCACCGTCCTGAGCATCCTGGTTCATGCAACTCGCTGGCCGAAACGCCCCTGGTTGCCCCTCATTGCTTTACTGGTGGTTTATGGCATTACCACGGAAACGCTGCAACTCTTCGTTCCCCATCGTACTGCCCGAGTAATGGACGCCATTGAAAACATTCTCGGGATCGCCCTGGGAGCAGGAATTTATTGGCTTGCTCGACAGCTATGCCTAAAAAGCAGCCTTGCTGCTGGGGCGGTGAAGCACACCACTGAATCGGACGCAACCGATGTGCGATAAAAAATGACGGATTTGGAGCGAATCCTGTCACGCTACGAACTTCTCGTCTCATTTTTCCTTTCTGCTTCATGCAATGGCTGGCCAATTTAGTTGAATGTTTTCTGCCAATAATGCACCTTCAGAATGTTTGTGAAGTTCTGAATAGATTCCAATCGCTTCCTTTCTACATCCAAGTCTTTCATGGCCTGAGAATACTCTGGAACACAATTAGCAATTTTTTCTGCGTATGCATTAACCTCAGCATCGCTCATGTAGTTATTGCGGATTTCTGTAAGTTCACCGGAGTCCAAAAAGAAGCCTCCACAGTTGTAGCACTCGTCAACATTTACTTCTTGATCCCTCGCAAATTTGTGGGTGTGCATAGGGATGGAGCATTTAGGACATTTAATCGGTCCCCTGTTACCGTCGTTGTGCCGGGGAGAACGAAGGGCTGCTTCAAGAGCTTTACCCAGTCCTTCATTCTTTTTGTCAAGCATTCCAAGTTTGCCCTGATTAAACCAAATGCCCTTACATCCGTTTTCGCAAACATCAACATTTACACCACCAAAATCCTCGTTTATCATTTCTTTGTTACAGACTGGACATTTCATACGCATCTCCTTTATTGTGTTTTAGAAAATTGCTCAACAGGTATTCGACCGCCGAAGTGCAGTAGAACTTTACTGCATTTTCACAGCCGAGCATGGCGTTGTCAACCTTGATGCCTCATAAAGGCAAATGAATTGCGATAGATCGTCCAGGCCGAGTTTGGCCAGCGGCATCCTGATGTTGTGGTTGGCTTTAGTGGGGGTAGTGGAATAGAAAAAACGAAAAACGCCCTGCTATCGCTCGATAATAGGCAGGGCGTTTAATTGGCAACAATGTTGCGTTACTGTAAGAAGTTGTCTATTAACTTGTTCGCCGTCCTTTTGGCGTCGGTTTTAAGCTCCTTAACATCCTCTTTCGCCTCTTTGGTCACCTCATGTACTACTTCGCCTTCTGCCCGTTGGGTGTCAGCCTTTATTTCTTGTACATCGGCCTTGGCCTTCTCGCCCGCCCTATCAAGATCAACTTGGACCTTTTCGACAGGCTCCAGGTCGTTGGTTACCCTTTCTTTCTCGATTACTTCATTCCTGGCTTGATTTGTATCGGTGTTGAACTTGGGAGTCTTGTCCCGAGCCTCTCGGGCGTCATGGCTGCGTCCACAACCAACGCAGAACAGCGACAGCATCAATAAAGCTAATGCGATTTTTTTCATTTGAAAATCTCCTTATTGAGTTAGAACATCCTTAGATTACAGCCCCAAATTGTACTTTTGCAGTTAAGGGGACTGCAATAGCAATAACTCCACTAATAATACCAACTTACGCTGCCATTTCGACGATGTCGATTGCCTCTCTCGGAGTTTCAGCATTAATGGCGATGTTTGGTGACACTGGGGTGGTCACCCGTAGCTCTTCTGCTTGCGGAAGCCAGTGATACGAATCGCATCGCCTGGCAAGATGTCCAGCATTGCATAGGAGTTGTTTTCCGGGCCGCTACCTTCAACGACTGCCGACATCGTGCAATAGTGCAAACCGCCGACCTCCTGGTAGTTGCCCCAGTGATAGTGGCCTTGCAGGACGGTCAGCACCTTACCGGACTCTTGCAGCACCTTGCGAACCTCGTGGCCATTCTTGACGCCGAAAGGCGGGATCAAGTCCAGGCATTGGTGGATACACACGATACTCTTATGGGACGATTGGTGAATGTCCGCTTGTAGCCATTCTAATTCAGCAGACGTAATCTTGGCATCGGCCCACTTGAAGTTCTTCCGGCCATACGGTTTTTCATCGCTAGTGAAGCAGGCGTCGAGAATCACGAAATGGTAGCCCGCAGCGTCGAACGAGTAGTAGGACCGTTCCTGCCCGACAATACCCAGGAACTCTGGCTTGGTGAGGTTTTCGACGCAGTGGTTGCCCAAGACGAAGTGGTGCTGGCCTGGAAGGCGTGATAACTCCTTGGTGATTCGCCTAAGATAGCCCTTCTCGGTTTCGAGGGATGCTGCCGAATCAATGCTGTCGCCCAAGCAGATGATGATGTCAGGTTTCTCCTGGTCGAAACGTTTCGCCACTTCGGCAAACTTGGTCAACGTCTCTCGATAGTAGCGGCTATCGCTCGCTTCCTTATCGGCGTGGTGCAGGTCGGTAACCAACCCCAGACGCAGCTTGGGCTTTTCTTCAATCGCTGCAAGCAAGGATTGGCCCGACAAGAGAGCGGAACCTGCCAAGAATAGCGTGCCGCCCCAAAGAAACGACCTTCGGTTCAACGGATGCAAATGATCGTCTTCCTGTTTTCTCATGATCAACCCGTATTGAAACCACTTCTTGTTGCCATCATTAAGAGTGAGATTATGAGTGTGTGGAGTTGAGGCATAGTTGTCTTAAATCCCGCTCTGCCCAACAACGATTTTAACAAAGATGTGTTCCCGTAGAGTCCCCACCTCGTAAGTGGTGTGGATACCCTCAAATGTTGCCCGTGTTGGTTGATAATAGCGAAGTCTAGGACAACCTGTATCAGTAGTAGCGAGTAAGGCAGTGCCGATTCCCAATTGGCAATCTGTTTTTCAGGCGTGTCTTTCCCCCCTTTACCTGAAAAAGCTATGCTTTTAATGCGGAAGCATATTCTCATCTGCCTTCCACGCCATTTGCTAACGGCTGGCGATTCCTAAGCCACGCAAAACCTAATTCTAAGGAGCATTTCCATGACCAAGCATCTAATAACGGCATTGTTTTTCATAATATCTTTTACGGGACTTGCCCAAGCTGGAGATAAGAACCCATCTCATCCGGTAAATAAGGATATCCATCACGTCAAGCAGGACCACCATAATCTTTCGCAAGATCAAAAGGCACTGCACAACGACCACCAGAAATCGGAACAAGACCACAAGAAAGTTGATTCCGACTGGAAAACGATCAACAACGACTTGGCCAACGGCAACACAACCCAGTTGCAAAAAGACCTTCAGCAATTAGAACAGGACCGGCAACAGTCTCGCCAGGACCGCAAGCAAACCAAAATCGAGCAGCAGAAAGAGGAAGCTGATCGCCACGAGTTGCGGCATGACGAGCGACAATTGGCCGAAGAGCTTCGTAACGATGGCACACAGAACTCGGGACAACAATCGAATTCCGGATCGTCTCCATCAGGGTCAGGACAACAGAGCAACTCCTTTCAAGACCTGCAACAGGTCCAGCAAGTATTAGGCAATATTGCCCAAGATCGCCAAGCCCTGAGCAATGATTATCGCCAACAGTCCCAGGCACGCCAGAAACTCCAGGCCGATTGGCAGAAAATTCAAGCCGATCTGAACTCGAACAACACCGCCCAGTTGAAGACAGACCTCCAACAACTCCAGCAGGACCGGCAGCAGTTTCGCCAGGACCGCAAGCAGACCGAAACCGATCAGCAGAAACGGGAAACGGATCGCCACGAATTGCGGCATGACGAACGGCAGGTAAGCCAAAATCTTCCCAGCGGTGGCAATACTCAGAGTGCAGGAAAGACCACTACTTCCAAGTCGAAATAGTCTGTGCCGATGGGCATTGGAAAAAGGCGACTTCTTACAAAATCATCCATTGCAGGAGTGAAGTGCCTGTTCCCTTAGACTTTTAGACTTCAACTTTGCAATTTGAAAAGTTAGCGGCAATCCTATTCGCCCTCACCCAGCAACCACTCCCGTGCTCGTTCGACCAGCAATAGTACGGCGGCTGACTGTCGAAGTTCCAATTGCCGTTCCATCTCAATGGTTTCAGTTTCTTCATCTTCGTAAACGCTGGGATCGAATGGTTCAGTTTGCCGAGCCTTTTCCAGATACTCGGCCAGTTGCCAACGCTCGAAGATCGTCTTGATTTCGGCAACAAAGGCAGGAATTTCGGCTCGGAAGTCGGCGTTGGTTTCAGCAGCTTCAAGGAAGGTGATGAACTTTTCCCCAATCAAATAGCTCAGGGCTTTTTCTGTCCCGAATTCGGCTTCAATAGCTACCGCCACTTCGCATTGTTCGATCCAGATTTTATGTGGTTGCATGGTATTCCGAGTCCTCTGACAACATTGCTTCCTTTGCGAGCTTTTTGTAACGAGATATTTCCTCAGACAATTGGCGATCCTTGGCTGCACACGCAACCAGGGCCTTGTCGAAGCACCTTATCGCCTCTTCGTGTCGTCTTAGATGGTAACAGCATAGCCCCTTTTTGTACTACGCCAAAGAATGGGGCCGCATTCCCAATACTCTGTCGAAGCATGGAATAGCCTCTTCGTATCTTTTTAACTCAAGTAAGGAGTTTGCCTTGAGCCCCCATGCAGGCTCACAAGATGGATTCAACCGTAAAGTCTTGGAACAATACGTTACCTTCTTGTCTGGATCGGTCTCTCCCAATGCAGAGCCAACCCAGTACGCAAAATCTCTCCTCTTAAAAAGCCTCTTTAGAAACTCTAACAAACCCGTTGGTCGGGAGGTAGCGAGTGGGGCTACATGGGCCCCTTTTCCCGTGTGACCGACTTCAGTGCCGACTTTGTTGCTGTTAGGGATCGAGGGCGATAAACTTGCAGAGTCCGTGTAATCAGGTTTTGGTTTAAATTTCTTCTTGGGTTGTATGTCTCGTCTCGGTTCAAAGAAATTCTCAATGAACCAATGCACGAACTGGATCACCCCCCACACCACCAGAACGACAATATAGATGGCTGCCATGAGAATGAGCAACTCAACCCAGGGCATGACGGCAACCTCCTACATTGACCAAGTGTTGCAACGTAGAATCGGTTTCCATAATAACTACATTATACCAAAATGGATGATCATAGCCCACATAGCCTCCCAACTGGAGCAGTGCCTCCACAGCCTCCCTCTGCCTTTTCGCCTGCTGCAACTTCACCGCGAACCAACTACACACAATTGCGAATAAGGTCACAAAACTCAGCAATGTCCGAAGACCGAATTGAAATCTACGTTTAGATTGCCAAAGAATAAATACCAATAATGCTATCTCAAATAAGGTCAACCATAGATTGATCTGCGGCTCAAAATCGGCATACTTCTGACTGGCCTGCACTTTCCTAAAAAATGGTCACATTAACACGCAATACCGAGCAGTTGATTGACGAGTGCGCGGATTTTTCGCGGCAAGCGTCGGCAACTTGCAGTGGCCGAAAATTCGGCACAGAGGATCTTGCGGCGCAATGCATTGCGGCGGTCGGCGTGCGAAGGGCGTCGCAGAGGATCATCCCAAGGTGAATTGCTGCGGTCGGAAAGCGTATTGTACCAGCGTCGCCAAGCCCACAGTTCCACCAGAGTATGCATCCACAGATTCAGGTGATACGCACCGATGTTCGCCCACAGGTAGCGGACTTGTTGCTGGCCGACCCCCTAGACTTCCTTGATGTCGTGGAAGTCCTGCTCTATGGCTGCCCGGTCGGCAAATGCCTCCAATATCTCTTGGACCGTGGATTGCGGATCGGTGCTGAAGAAGGATTGCGGACCAGCCGCCTCTTGCACGATAACCACGCGGATTATGCCGTAGCCCCCCGGTACGTGGCCAGGAATGTTTTGTATTTCTTCTTCACTGTTTTTCCATATTGGATGCATTCCATGGTCCGCCAGCCACGCTTGGCTGCCGCGCGTTTGGCCAGGCTCAGGTGTTTCTTCCCGTACTTCTTCGGCCTGCCGCGTCCACGCCGCCCTTTTTTGGGCTTTGGCGGCAAACTGTAAAGACAAGCGTCCTTGCGCAGGCGGCTTATCATCACTACGCCCAGTTTCAAAACCGGCTTGAGAAAGGGACGTTTGGCGTAAAAGCCATCGGCCACGATTCACAGGCTTTTTCCCGAGGCAAACAAGATTCCGGCGGCCCAGAATACCAGGTCCGCCGCTTGTTCGAGCTTGGTCTGGAATTTCCAGCGGAGTTCTTTGGGTGTAAACAACGCTCGAAAACCTAAATCCAATTCCTCGCCCTCGAAGATCTTCGATGAGTGTCACCAGATGCCGCATTGACCGTCAGAGCCGATCTAGCCGCCAAATAATCAGCGTGTCGCCGTCTTTCAGCATATCCAAGCAACGATTCAATCCTGGCCGGTTGCATTTTGCACCGGAAATCTTATCGGTGAAGATGCGGTCCTTAGTTATGCCGTGTTTTTCTAATGCATCTAGCTGCAGGCTTAAATCCTGATCGTCCGTACTTACGCGCGCATAGCCAACCAGATTGCCAGTTTTCATCTTTCTGGCTCCATATCACAGGTGCAACATCACAGGTGAATATACGTAATATGGGATGCTCTGGAGCTTTGGAAAGTTCCGGATAGAGGGTAGTATTTCTGCTATGGTTGTAGAATATCGGAAAGAAAAAAAATGGTGGTTTTTCAAGATTCCGAAGAAACAGTTGGCTTGATGAGACAACGACTTGAATGTCGATACCTACTTGACGTTTCGGCGTGCAAATGCTCAGCGTGGTGGCAACTTGTCGGTAACAGAAGCGGAACATTTTGGAGTTGCTCGCCGCGTGTAGTAGAGCACGGCTCGACAGCAGTTCTTACCCCAGTCTGCTGCCGCAAAAAGCCGTGGCCCTGTGGGCCGCTTGAGTCATGGTGGTTTGGTCGTCTGACAATGACTATTATTAAAAGTGCACAAAGGCCCGCGGACTCCATCGTAACATTAGATTTCATAATTGTATCACCAGAAATAGTGGGATTTATTGGGGGGGGGTGGGGGGTAAAAATGTTTTCTTTTCATGCGGGTAGTGTAAAATCACGCCTATCGTGTTTAATTTAATTCTTCGACGTGCGCTAGGCTTGAAAGGTTAGGAAGCAACAACGAGCCCCGTTGCATCGCTGTAACTGCTCTTTAAGCGGAGCAAGTTCATGGCCAAGTCAAGCAAATCCGTGTTACGTCGTGGCGAAGCCCTGGCAAAGGTCTCCCGCCGACAGGCGGCAAGCCGGCTTGTTCTTTTCGCGTCCGGCGGAGTCTTGCTTACAGCGGTCATATGCCAAGGGGGCAACTCTGTTCACCGGGGACGACACGCAGCCAGACTAGTCCTAAAAGAGGTCTCGTTCACTTAACCGGGCATAACCCTGCCCTTTACACGAGGAGATCACAACAATGGCGCTCACTTGGATCCGACGACTATGGCATAACAACGGGACTTCCAAAAAGAAATCCAGGCGGCGACCGGAACACCAGCACCGGGCCCGGCTGGCGCTGGAAGCGCTCGAAGATCGTCGCCTGCTGTGTACGATTGTCTGGGCCAACGAAAATGATCCCAACAATGGTTTCGCCAATCTCGGCGCCAATGAGGCAACCGCGAAGCTGGACGTGAGCGACGCCATTTCCACTTGGGAAAATGCGATCCAGAATTTCAACCGACCGGGCGGAGGCAATTCCTACTCCGTCAATATCTCCATGAGCGATCCGGGGGGATATGGCGGCAACACGTCGATTACCGCATTCGACGCCGGATATCCTACCGCCGCGAACATCACGATAGCAACCGGGGGGGACGGGCACGGGTCGGGGTATTTCTTCGACCCGACACCGTCGGACAACAGTGAATTCGAGGGCACGATAGTCAATGATTTCTCGGGCATGGCCCAGAGTGGTTCTCCCGCAAATGGTCTGGTGGATTTCCAAACCGTCGTCTTGCACGAGTTATGCCATGCCATGGGCCTTTGCGGCAGCAACAGCCTGTATGCGACGAGCAGTTACAACCACGAAACCCCCTTCCCCAATCCGCCCGCCTACTTCTGGGTTTTCCAAGGGCCGAGCGTCACGCACGTGATGACCAGCAATAATGCGGGGACTTCCGATGCCGGCGTGCCCATACACTCGGCTTGGACCGATGCGAACTTTACGTGGGAGGGGCAGAATTACGTGGGCGTCCAAGATTTGATGAATGCCGGCATAGGTCCATCGGAACGCCGGCTGATCCCCAGCTATATCCTCCTCATTCTTCACGATGTTTACAACTACGACGTGACCGCTCCCCAGGGCGTGGAAACGATGTACTCCATGCTCGATTCCCAGGGGAATCTCCTGGTGCGTGACGCCGGCGGCAATGACACCATCACGCTGAGCATGGCTGGGCCGGATGTGCAAGTTCACGTGGCCCTTGGCACCCCCGTGCCGGGGATCAGCCCCAACCCGGTCTATGTTCAAGATTACGCGGCTTCCTCGATTAGCAATATCACGGTAAGTCTCGGCAGCGGCAACGACAACATCCACTTCGACAGCGACGTCCCCGCGAATGTTCAATCGCTCACGTTTGTCAATTCTCCCACCCCCGGCACTGCCGCGCTGACCATCTACGATGTCTCGGCCGGCGCCATTTATACCATCGGCGTCCTCCCGTACACTGGTTATGCCGATCCGAGAGCCATAAATTGTACAAGCTGGAACAATCCAGTGGGTTATCTCCCCAACTTCACGAGCGTGACGCTGAATACCGGGCCCGCCACCAACATCGTCCAAATTGGGACAGCCTGGGCGGCAACTCCAATTACCATTAACGGCGACGGTCCGTCCCAGGTCCTCATCGGTTACCTGAACGCGCCCTCATCAGGCGTTAGGGGCATATTGGGAAATGTGACGATCCATAATCTGCCCGGCGACACAACATTAATCGTCGATGACACAGGCGACCTCTACGCGCAAACTGCCACCTTGGGGAAAGTCATCGGCACCCCGATCTCCTATTATATCGACGGGATCGAACCGGGCAGTATCCAATACGACTCCTCCGCTGTAAGCAGCGTGAGTCTTTATACCGACGCCGTGTCGGGGAATAAGATCAACGTGCTAGAAACCGGCGTTCAGACCGATCTGTATGTCGATGCCCCCACGTCCGTCACGATCGGCGACAGCACGGCGGGCGCCTGGAACATCGTGGGCAATATCTACATGCAAAACGTGGAGGACTCGAGCGCCGACAAGGGCGACCTGGCGGTCACGATCGACGACTCGGCCAGCAGTGCGTACCGCACGGCCACGGCCACGGCATTCACGCCCGGTTCGGATTCACCATTCCTATCTCCTTACACTATCTGCGACCAGATCAGCGGGCTATCCCAGGGTACGATCAATTATGAAGAGGCAGACACAGGCAGCGTGGACATCCTTGGCGGCGCGAACGATCTCGGCCTGAATGACAATCGGCGCATTAGAATTGGCGAAACCCCCATTAACTACGCTGCACAGCCGGCCATCGCGTACGTCACGCCCGTGTCCGGTTACGCAGGGGAATCGATTACCATCTGCGGCGTTGATATCGATATGAACAGCGTAGTTTACTTCGGCAATAACGCCACCACGGTCGAATCCGTGCGCATATTTTCCGCTATGGACTATGCGCAGGTCATGGTCCCCAGTGGCACATCCGGCGCGACGGTGGACGTGCGGGTGAGCAATTTAGGCGACAAATCGCCGATCACGTCGGCTGACCAGTTCACCTATGTGACCCCCCCGACAGTTTCCAGCATCAGTCCCGTGGACGGCCCGCTTGCGGGAGGCACCGTGGTGACGATTTCCGGTACGCTCCTGAACACCGTTAATGAGGTAGACTTTGGCAATACGCCGGCCGCCAAATTTAGAATTAACACGAACGGAACGATCACCGCGACCGCTCCGCCGGGCAGTTCCGGCAAAGTCGATGTTGTAGTGACCGCAGCGGACGGTGTCCCGTCGCCCGATACAACGGCCGACTTGTACGATTATCTTGCCGCTCCCGTGGTGACTTCCGTTTCGCCCCAGGCCGGCCCTCTAAGCAATGGATCGACGGTGGTCATCACCGGCACTGATCTGGGGGCCTTGAACAATCAGGGCGCCTTGGAATTCAATCCCACAGTTTACTTCGGCCAAGTTCAGGCTACACTCACCGGCTGGGTTGCACCGAGTCAGGGATCGAACGTCTGGCAATTGGACGTGACTCCGCCGGCCGAGGCGGCGGCCACGGTAGACGTGACAGTGAAAACGCCGGGCGACACGTCGGCCATCTCTACCAGCGACAAATACACGTACACCGTTGCGCCGGTGATCAACACCATCTATCCGCAGGTAAGTTCAATGGCGGGCGGCCTTGTGGTGTCGATTATCGGTTCCGGCCTGGACAAAGTCACGGAGGTTGACTTCGGTACCACGAAGGGGACCAACATAACGATCAGCGGAAGCAGTCAACTCTGGGTAACCAGCCCGTCAGGGGCCGCCGGCACCGTGGACGTAAGGGTCAAATCACCCGGCGGAACCTCGCCTATTGTCACCAACGACGAATATACGTATTTAGCGCCGCCCACGATCACCTCCGTCTCTCCCCAATTCGGTCCTTATGAGGGCGGCACTGTAGTGACTATCCAAGGCACGAACCTCAGCAGTGTCGCTCCCGTGGTCCGTTTCGGCGGTTTTTACGGGACACCGGGCACAATCCTCAGCGACACGGGCACGCAAATCATGGTAACCAGTCCAGCACACGCTGCAGGCCTTGTCGACATACAAGTGTTTACCACCGGCGGCGGTTCCACTATCTCGACCGCCGACGAGTTTAATTACATACATATGACGCCCATCATAAACAGCATTTCACCCTCGTCAGGCCCGACCGGCGGCGGAACAACGGTGACGATCAGCGGTAATTATTTCCTGGGCACGACGATGGTATACTTCGGCGATACCCATCCGGCCAGCTTCATCACCGTCAACTCGGACACGCAGATCACAGCCACCAGCCCGCCTGAGTCCGCCGGGGCTCCGGTGGACGTAAGGGTCGTGGCCTGGGGCCTGGAATCGGCAACCACACCACAAGACCATTTTACGTACGAAGCACCGCCCGTGGTTTCCAGCATTAGCCCTTCGTCGGGCACAGTGGCAGGCGGGACCACGGTAATCATTACGGGTTCTAATCTTTCGGGCGCTACGGAAGTCGATTTCGGGAGCGTCGCGGGCACGATCGTCTCAGGCACAAACACCGCCGGGCAAATCACAGTCACCAGCCCACCCGGTACCGTAGGCACTTCGCCCGACGTGACAGTGGTAACAACCGTTGGAAGGTCGACCACTTCGTCCGCCGACAAGTTCAGCTACTACATACCCGTCCCTGTGGTCACCGGCTTGAGTCCAATAGTAGGCGACACGGGGGTGCGGCCAACGGTGACCATTTCCGGTTCCAATCTGTCGAACGCCTCGTGGGTGAAGTTTGGCACGATCGCAGCGACGATTGACAGCGACACGAACAACCAGATCGTGGTCACAGGCCCGGCGATCGGAACCGCAGGCATGGTTGACGTGACGGTCAACACGGCGGGCGGCACTTCGGCGATTGTGCCGGCCGATCAGTTCACCTACGGCGATGTGCCAAACATTTCAGCTTTGGTAAGGCCGACTGGCGGGCCAGGGAACATTGGACCCGCAGACTACAGCGGCTGGCAGATAGACATTGACGGCGCAAATCTGGCTGGGGCTACGGAGGTAGATTTCGGTGCGAGTAAGGTAACGAGTTTCCTGGTTGACACGGCAACGGAAATCGTTGTCGCCGTTCCCAATGAAGATCCGGGCACGGTGTCCTTGACGGTCAAGACGTCCTTCGGGACTTCAGCGGCTGCCCCATATACGTATGTCCCAGGGCCCGTCATCATCGATGCATATACCGCAAACAATACCATGGATGGGCCACTGACAGGAGGAACATCGATAACGATCCGCGGCATCCATATGTCGGATGCTACGGCAGTGAATTTCGGCAGTACTGCGGTAACAAACTTTACCTATACCGATTACGGTGGAGGCTATGGGGCGATTACGGTCACGAGCCCGCCAAGTGCTGCGGGCCCGGTGTACATTAGCGTGACATCGCCAGAGGGCACTTCTACGAACAAACCGGTTCTTTTCGATTACTTGCCGGTTCCTACCGTTTCCGGCATCAGTCCTGCCTCCGGTCCCACTGTAGGCGGCAGCACAGTAGCGATTTCCGGCGCAGACTTATCCTTTACCACTGGGGTTTTCTTTGGCGGCATCGCAGCCACGAGCTTCAGCTACTCCTATTCCGGCGGAGAAATTCTGGCCGTTGCTCCTGCGGGCAGCGGCACGGTCGATGTGACCGTGACCACGGATGGAGGCACCTCAGCCACGTCGTCGGCCGACCAATTCACCTACGTGTATGTGCCGCCTCCTGTTGTTTTGGGTTTGAGTCCGACTTCCAGCGGTCTATCGGGAGGTGTATCGGTAACGATCGCCGGCACGGACCTGGGCTATGCCACGGCTGTCGATTTTGGCGGCGCCACGGCCAGTTTCACGGTCAACCCGGACGGAACCATCTCGGCCGTTGCACCCATGGAAATTAGCGACTGCACAGTGAACGTGACGGTGACGACCCTCGTGGGCACGTCGGCAACCTCAGCAGCCGACCAGTTTAGCTATGTCGGGCCGCCCGTCGTTGCATCTTTGGATACAAATATCGGTTCGGTCTACGGCAGCACCCGCGTGACAATTAGCGGCACTGACCTGGCCAGCGCCACGGCAGTGAGATTCGGGTCTAATCCGGCCACGATCGTCGGCGAAACGGACGACCAAGGCGTGGACTCGCTCGTAGTCCTCAGCCCGGAAGCGACCGGCGATACACCGGGGCCGGTGGACATCACCGTGAACACGCCCTACGGCACCACGACCGATTCCAGTGCTTTCAACTACTATCTGCCGCCTATCGTCACTGCGATTTCTACATCGGTCGGTCCAACGGCAGGTGGGACTGCATTAACCATTTCCGGCACGAATCTATGGAGCGTAACTGCGGTCAGTTTCGGCAGTATTGCTGCGACCAGTTTCACATACAATTATTCGGACGGAACCATCTCTGCCGTCAGTCCCACGGGCAGCGTCTCCACAGTGGACGTGACAGTGGTCAATCCAGGCGGTACATCACCCGTTTCATCGGCCGACCAGTTCACCTACCTGCCGGCGCCAAGCGTATCGGGCATTAGTCCCGCGGCGGGAACACTGTCGGGAGGCTCCTCGGTATTGATCTCTGGTACGGGTCTGACCATTGCCACGGAGGTCGATTTCGGCGGCTTCGGCCCGGCCAGTTTTACGGTCAATCCGGACGGAACCATCTCTGCCGTCGCTCCCCCGAATGGTTCAGGTACAAAATGCGCGGTGGACGTGACGGTAACGACGGCCGGCGGCACGTCGGCGACCTCATCAGCCGACCTATTCACCTATGCCGCGCCGCCGAGCGTCATGGGGATTAGCCCCACATGGGGGAATGCCGCAGGCGGCGATATTGTGACGATTACCGGCACAAATCTGGACGGCGCGACCGTAGTGGACTTCGGCACCAGTGCGGGCAGGATCATCTACGACTCGGACAGCCAGATTCAAGTGGTTAGCCCGGCAGGCGCCATCGGTACAATCGGCGTTACAGTGGTTGCGCCGGGCGGCACCTCGGTGGCATACGTGTGGGACGACTTCAATTACATAGGGGCGCCAGTAGCCGCGACCGACAACTATTCGGTCACCCAGGGCACAACGCTCTCGGCTTACGGCACCGGCGTACTGGCCAACGACACGGATCCACAGAGCGATCCATTAACAGCGGAACTGCTAGCCAATCCCTCCCATGGGACGTTTTCGTTCTACAGTGACGGCTCGTTTGTCTATACTCCCAACAGCGGCTATGTCGGCGTAGACGCCTTTGTCTACCAGGCTAACAACGGATACCTGACATCCGATCCAACGATAGTTTCCGTTACCGTCAACCCGGCCACACTGACCTGGGATGGTGTTTCCAGCGGCAACTGGACTGATTCGCAATGGACCCCCACCAGCTCGACGCTGTATTATCCTGACAGTGGAGTCAATGCAATCGTCAATACTCCCAGTGTTGTCCAAGTGAATTCTACTCAGGCCGCCAATGCCTTGACACTCAGCGGTAGCGGGCAGGTGGATGTGACCGCCGGATCCAATCTTACGATTACAACCAACACAAGTGTCAGTGGCGGCGCCACGCTTCAAGTGGATTCCAACAACGGGACATTCAACGCTGGAGGAAACGTGACGCTTGATACCGGCGGTAACATCACGGGTGGGAGCGTTACTGCGGCCACCTATCAACTCAACGACGGCACGGTAAGCGCCAGCCTATCTGGCTCCGACTTGACGAAGAGCGGCACTGGCACCGTGACACTGTCGGGGACTAACACCTACACCGGAGCGACCACCATTAACGGCGGCACTCTGGAATTGGCTTCCACGGGCCAGATATCGACCTCTTCGGTGATAAGTACATCGTCATCCGCCACGTTCCAAGTCGACGGCACGCATACTGTGGGCACTATCAGCGGCACAGGTACAACTGTCGTAAGCTCCTCCGGCAGTTTGACGGTGACGTCCATTACTCAAGGCACCTTGACTATCGGCGCGGGTGCTGTACTAACCATAGCTCCACTGCCCGGTGGGCCGCAGGCCGCCGGTGATATAGAGGAAATCCAAGCAACATCATTTACTACTTCTGCCAATTCCCAAACAGTACCCAGCACGTCAGCCACACAAGAGGCGGCAATCGATTCGGTTTCAAAGGTTTCTTCGACCACCACCGAAGCTGTCACGGCGTCTTCGCTTGCCAATATCGCAGTTCTTGCAGCGCCGACTACTGCACTGGTAGAAACGACGACAGCAACGCCAAATGCAGTGCCAATTACTAAACCAATTGAAGCGGTGGATGTAACGCCAATTTCAACATCCGGCAATTCTTCGGCAGCATGTGTATCTGCAGATACTGTCACTAATGCAATCGTCGAAACCACAGCCGGGCCTTTGACAGATGTCGCCGCAGCGCAAACAGCCCTGGTTATAACAGACTTCATTCAGTCTCGACAAATCGATGTTGCCATAAAACACGACCTATCGCAATCGCCTATTTATTCACGGACCGACCTCATTGCGTTGCCCAGGACCATAGAAAACAGTTGGTATAATTCCTTGTCTGGGTCTGTGATGTGGATAATAGAAGCAAAAACTATGGACTGCGCTCCGTTCCACGACGAATTGCCTGTGCATACGGCCTTAATCCAAAAACTGTCATATTCGCCGGCTACTATTAATCCGCTAGCCCATCGCGCAGCTTTGCAGACGATAATACAAAATCCAAACTGGAAAGATGCCGAAGCAGATTTTGACATAACCCCACTTACCCAGCTCGGAAAACATTTCGGACAATTATATAAAGCAGTGGATGCCATTCTGTCAGAAAAGGAGGATGTATTTCTGACAGTACAATAGCTATCGGCATTGAATACAATGAGCTTATGGCTCTTGAGTTAAAAGAAATTAGCCTGGGGGATGTTTCTTTGGTGAATGGCTTTTTTTGCCATTTCGATGGTGCTCTCCAAGGTGCTTTGTTTTCGTCCAGGATGCTTCTTTTAGTGTTGTAAAACCTTGCTTTATTGAATCATCTCATATAAGGTCGATTTCCGAAATATCCGCACAATCTGTAGCTAGAGATACCCCGACGGATATAATTGTGTATAAGACCTTTTCACGAAGCCGCCGGCTGTCGGGAAGCTTCGGGACACCAGTTGCTTTCGGCGACTCGCTGGGGGCTAACAGAACTGGGAGGACATAATAATGGTTCGGACCGCCAGCACGATGTTGCCCTTGGGGATCAACGCGCCGGAGTTTTTCTTGCCGGACACTACGGGCAAAACCGTGTCGCTTGCCGATTTCCGCGACGCCCCGGCACTATTGGTGATGTTCATTTGCAACCATTGTCCGTACGTCAAGCACGTGGCTGGAGGCTTGGCGAAGTTGGTGAAGGAATATCAGGCCCGGGGGCTGGCGGCAGTGGGTATCAACGCCAACGACGTGGCCAATTTTCCCGAAGACGCTCCCACCAAAATGGCCGAGGAAGTCAAGTCGCGGGGATACACCTTCCCATATCTTTACGATGAAACACAGGAGACTGCCAAGGCTTATCGCGCGGCCTGCACGCCAGATTTCTACGTCTTCGACCGGCAGTGGCGGCTGTTCTATCGGGGGCAGATTGACGACAGCCGGCCGGACAGCGGCGTGCCGGTGACTGGTGTCGACCTCCGCGCCGCGCTAGACGCAGTGCTAACAGGAAAACCCGCTCCCGAAAAGCAAAAGCCGAGCCTCGGCTGCAACATCAAGTGGAAGCCGGGCAACGAGCCTGATTATTTTAAATAGCCCGAACGTAAATTAAGTGTCGCCTTTCGCTCCGCGAAAGTAGCGTGCCGATTGTGCCGCCTTTCGACTGAGCGAAGACGGCGCCAACTATCCGCCACCTTCGCAAGCGTTATTCGGTATGTCCAGCAATTCGTATGACTTCTTGAGATTGGTAGGCGAGAATCGACGCGAGCATCAGTCCAGCCGATGGCACTTTGGGCACCGAATGTAGGCGCTGCGAAGTTGCTCGTACTGGTGGTCATTGCTTCTATTTGGCAACTTTGTGCCGGAAGAGAGTGGCGAGGTCAATCTCTGCAAATGGGCCTTCCCATAGCGGTAGGAAACCCAGTGCAACGCGCAAATGCAGAGATTTTGGCTCAAAGATCATCGATTGGGTCGTATTGCCGTTTCCAACCAGACGCATCGCCTCCGCCACATCCGAGCAGGTGAGCAGCGCGTCCTGTTGCCGCAACCGCGCCAGTGCCTCGTACCGTGGGCAGTCCTTCGAGAGGCAAAGCGCAGGTGATCGATAGTGATTTGTACAAATGAGAAGATGGTCCTCGGGATCACGAGTCACGATCTTTTTCGTTGTGATCTCGAACACCGTGGCTCGCTCTGTATCGCAAGCCGCCAACAGAATGGACTTGGTGTACCCCTCGCTTTTCCGGAGGAGTTCCTCAGCTTCCTTCACGCTGCTGCATTCTTCGAGAATCCGGCGAAACGTACAATAGAGCGGAGTGCCAAGGGGATTGAAAGCAGGCTCATTCTCTCTGGATGCGCCGACCGAGTGCGTGGCCAGTGCCAGTCCCACATCGTTGATTCCCGAGAGGACGCCCCCAAGGCCTGGGAAGCCCACCGATGCGAAGGCATGTTTTTCGACAGGGCGGTAGATCTTTACCAGCCCTAAACGATCAACTTCTCTGGGTTGTGGACCATCCAGGTTGCGTCCGAACACCATCTCCCCGGTTGCACTTCGTGCAGGTTCGACCAGGAGTGACGAGCATCCACCAAACGGTTTCATCTCGATCATCGCATTTCCCACGATCAAAGCATCTCGTTCCTCCTCGCTCAACGCAGCCGCTTGAGCCGCAGCCTCCAGTTCCCGCCGATATTGTTCCGGGGCTCTCTGAAGTCCGACTTTGCTGAGAAGGACGATGGCCGGCCAGGCAGCGTCGAATCCAGCCGCCCTTACGTAGCCCTTGGGAACGTCGATGAGCGGACGCGTGGCATCCGCGAGGAGTAACCCCTGTTGCCGACCCATCTCTTCCGGCGTGCCCTGCAGGAACAGCACGGGAATATTACCGACGTACTTCAATTCGCCGCCCGCCTGCACTCCCTCTTTAAACGCTCGCTCGTGGTACCGTGCCCCGGGATTCGGCCATGGGTTTCGGGAGGAGAGATCGTCCTTTTCCCACTCGTCGATTGCCTGGACGCCTGGAATCTGAGGTGGAGAATCGAGCTCGACAACCGACAGGTCGGTGCGGATCACGCGATACTTTTCCTTCCCCTCCGGGCGATACCAGAAGATCGGTGTGTCCGTCGCGGCCACCTTCACGCCTTTGCCCGCGTAATGGGCGTTGGCCCCAGTCCGCAGTCCCGCGACGAACAGAGGCCCTCGGCTAAGTTTCTCCGCGAATTCCAACATCTCCTGCCGCTGCTTTTCGGTCAGCGTGACCCGATTGCCCAGTTTAGACTTCCGAATCTGCAGCAACTCATGGCCCGCTCTGGCGTCCACCGTGTCTGGAAACGTGTGCTGGCCGTTATCGCGATATTGGCGGAATAACTCGATCAGGTCGGTCTCCGCGGTCGGAATTGGCTCCTTCGGGACAGTGCGCACGATGATGGTGTAGTCAGCCGGCGGATCGAGGCTGAACAGCAACTTGTCCAAATCCACGTTAAATACAAAGTTGGCATAGATCGTCCTCGTTTTGGGGAACATCCAGGATACCTCTTCGACCTGCATCGGCAGGAGGCTGTCCGGTTCCACCCAAATCGTCAGTATTCTGCGGTCGTCGACGAATCGGCACCCGATGGCTCGTCGCCCGTCGATTTCGCTTTCGCCAAGCATCTCTCGCTTCATCTCGGGCGAGTATTGTGGATCGGTCAAAAGTCTCTGAAGATGGCCGAAGAAATCCGCTATTTCATTCTCTTTCGCATTCTCGGTGATGTAGGCCTTTTTTTCTCCATGGTTGAGGGTGACCGACTTTCCCTGGCCAGAAATACTGATCTGGAGACCCGAAAATTCCATGCGAGTCCGATAGCGTCCCAACGCCATGCACCGAGACGGATACACGTATCCATTTTCGAGAACCGCCCATTGAATAAATGTGGCTGCCGTGGGCAGGGGAGGAAGCTCTTTGCTACTACTCAATGCTATGGGTGCCATCGTTTCAAGGTTCTCGTCGATGGATCGAGTTACGCCTTCTCGCTCTTCGCGAACAGCGGCCTTGGACTGTGGCTTGCCGTCCTGTGCAAGTGCGTTCAGCGCCGAGGCTATGGGAAAAATGAGGCAGAGGCAAACAAAGGTTGTTGATTGGACGAACCGCATCCCGTGTGTGTGATGCCCCTTCTTGATATCGAGCATCTCGATTCTCCTCGGGCAAAAAGCGATGTGAGATGAAAAAAGCGTCAAAACTGAAATCCGGCTTGATTATAGCATCCCTCCGTGGCGGGGAAAAGAGCGTTGATGAAGCGTGTCCAGGTCTGTCGTTGTTGGGAAAGGATAGACATGGCCATCACCGTGTCAATCTCTGCGTGGGTCTGCATTCGAGAGAATCTACTGCACAGTCGCTGCTGCTTACAGAAACTGCCCCCCTTCGCAGCTTGCCACGGCTGCTCGAAACAAAAAGTCTTGCTCTATCAAAAAACGTTGATTTTTCGAGACAGTAAATCTCCCTGTATTCTACCAATTTAGCTGATGCTTGTCCGATGGTGAAAAAATAGTCGTTTTAAGAGAGTCAAATAACGCATGGCTTTGTGGGAGACAGGCAGGAATTTCGGAGTTGGCAATCGTTATGGCATAATTTTCTCGTATACTAGCTACTTGCCTTTTCATGATAGTTGCATTTATTTGTGTGGGTATCGTGGCAAGGATTACTTGTCCTTCTCGGCAAGCCGAGACCTGCTTTTCTGTCAGTGAGTTGCTTTAATTGAGTTTTATTTTTTTTATAATTCACTCCAAATCCTACGCGCTTCGCTTCATGTTATCTCACCGTGAACTCATAAATGTTCACGCTGATCGGAGCGATTGTTGCCGTGTTCGGTACATCATCCAATTGGTGTTCCTCAATTTCGACCTGTGGCTTTTGTCCAATTACAATTGTGGCATTTATATCGGATGGTGCCATGCGCCAGAGCCGACCTTTATCAGTGAGCTCGACGCCTTTAATGGCAAGGTCGAGGCGTTGCTCAGAGTCGGTCGGATTCAGGACTGCAACCGTGAGCGTCTTGCGGTCATCGCTCAACGCCGCAGCAACGTCGAGCGGAAAAGTATCGCTGCCCGCATTGACTTTTGGTTGATCGCCGCCCACCGCATATTTGGGCGGCGGCTGCGGTGAATTGCCCGTCACTTCCACCGGCAACGTTCCGAAGTGATCGCGATAAAGTTTGAAGATTAAACCTACGGGATTCAGCACGGCTTCGCTGCGATTTGCGCTCAGACAGGAGGTTGCGAAGGTAAAGGCCGCCATCTGGAAAATATCCGAATGACGGAACATTTCGTGAAACACCCAGGCATAACTCGGCACCGGCCGATATGTATTGGGCTGCATCCCTCGGGCATAAGACCATTCGTCGAGGTTGATGGGGACGGGCTTATCTTTGAACGCCGGAATTCGGTTCAAATATTCCTCGTAGTGTTCGTATTTCGCCCGGACGCGATTGGCGGGACGACGCGCCCATTCCACCAGCGAGTCTTCCGTGTTCACGTATGCGCCGCGCTCTAGATCGAAACGCTGGTTGTTGGTGCAGTAGCAGTGCTCGCTGATCAGATCCATGTTATCCAGACATTTGGCCAGCAATCCTTCAGTCCAATCTCCAGGCGAACCGTACTCGGTCAGAACCTTGCCGGTGATACGTTTGTTTTGCAGCGTGACCGTCATCTCGTCAGGCATTGCTCCCGAAGCAATCAGCTTGATTGTCGGATCGACTTGCCGCATGGCCTTGGCGAATAAATTGTGTTTGATCTCATATTGATTGAGGGGCATGACGCCCAGTTGCCAATCGCCGTACATCTCGTTGCCGATTCCCCACCATTTGATGCCGTAAGGATGCGGATGGCCGTTATCCGCGCGAACCTTGCCCATCGGCGTGGTCGGCGCGCCGTTGGCATACTCGACCAGTTGCGCGGCGGAGTAGGCGTCGCCGAAACCGGAGTTGACCGTGATGTAAGGCTCGACGTCCAGCAGACCGCAAAGTATCATGAATTCATCCATGCCGACGTCATTCGGCTGAACGGCGTTCCATGCATAATCCATGTTCGGCGGACGTTTGTCGCGCTCGCCGATGGCGTTGCGCCATTCGTGATTGGAAACGAAATTTCCGCCGGGAAAACGATAAACGCCCGAATGCAATTGCTTAAGCGCCGCAATCACTTCGCGGCGAAAACCCTGGACGTTGTCCGCCGGCATCAGTGAAACCGCGCCGATGTGAAACACCCCTTTTCCAATCCCTGTGATTTCCAATCGCGCGTTGTCGCTGTCTTCTTCCGCCGTGAAGACCAGTGGTAATTTATCATACTCAGCGCCTGGCTCGTTCAAAGCAATCGTTTGACGAGAACCCGCGCCGGTTCCCCAAACCAGGCTGACATCGACTTTCGCCCCGCCATCAGACGCGAGAAGCACCTGTCCCACGTATTTCCTGCCTTTGCGAACGGCCAATCCCGTTTGCTGGATTCCTCGCGCGGCGCTTTCATCCAGTTTGACCAACGGTGTGTGGTCGCCTACGTAAGGATGGCCGGCGTCCATCGTCACAAACTCGTCCGGGCCGATGGGAGTCCAGCGTCTCGGTTGCCAACGCCGACCCGGTACGGCGTTGGTTGTTTGCATCCCAGAGACGATAGGATAGTAGAATTTTCTGTCGTCCAGCATTTCGGCCCAAATGCCATTATTGATTATGCCGCCGAGATGTTCGATGAACTGCCCGTATACGTACTTCGTGATCGGCGCGCGAGTTTTGCTTGCGTCAATCGTGACGGTGATGGGTTGAGTTTGCGCGGCTGCACTTATGGCGAAGGCAAAGAGAATCAGACTGATTCCGAATCTTAAAATGTCTTTAAGCATGACAAGCTCCTTTCGGTATTTTGCGAAATTGTTTCATCAATTAAAGTTGGGTTTCGTGCTCGACTCTTTGAACAGCGCAATCTGCGTCTATACAGCTTAGGAATCCTTTTCCGATGGGAAAGGCTTGGCCGCTAACAGCCTGCGTCGTTACCGCGCCGAAGGAATGACCAGACATTCCAATTCGCCGAAGGTCCAACCGTCCCGCTAGATCGTGAGAACCGGTTTTGTTCCAAAGTTCGAGTTGATCGAGAACGACGGTAACATCTTGTACGCGAAGTTGGAAATTTTCCAGGTTCGCTGCTTTTTGCATCGCTGGTAGCCGCTCGGCTAAGGGCTTGTCTTTCCATACCGAGTCATCACTTCCCGGGTGCTGCAAGAAGACGGCCACATATCCCCGCAAGGCCCAGTGGTTGCCGAGATATGCGCAGCCTTCGCGCGTCCCTCCCAAACCGTGGCTGAACAGAACGACCGCAGCGGGAGTCTTGTCCTTTGGTAGATAGACCCTGATCGGAATCTCGCGTGACCGCTTCTCGTCCTTGACAATTAAATCCTTCTGCTCAGGCTTATCATTCATAGTCAGGAGCGGGTCGTATCCGGCCCAGAGGCTAGGAGCCGCAATAGAAGCCAACAGGAAAATGAGCAATGCGGTCGCCAAGGAATCTTTCATCATGCATCCTTTCGAGCGGCAGGGTATGATATCAAAATATCTTTTCAACACTAAAATAGGCGATAAAGTATGCATGGGGACTTTCAACCATCATTTATAACACCAAAAGGCGACATAAACCAATTGTAATTCACTTCCATATGATCCTTGTTATCGAATAGATCGGGATACGGACTTTCCCACTTGCCTCGACCGATTGACTCATGGGTGTCACACTCGCCGAAGTGCTTGTCAGATCGGGCGTGGATAGGGTTTCAACCTGGGAAGGGATTTTTTCTAAAATTATCCGCGGCAATTGGAATACACGCTCCTCAGCCGAGCAGTTCTGAATGATGAGCGTAATGGACTTTGGCTTGCGGAACAGCCCGGCTTCGACTTCAAAATAGCTTTCGGCCAACGCACCGCCGCCCGATATACGCCGAGCCCCTGGTTCCAAGAATCTCTGGAAAGTAGCTCCACCGTTGGCAGCCTCATTGAACCATCGCAGCGCAAGCACATGGGGCATCAGTTGATAGCCTATTTGTTCATTGAATTGGAAAACGGCGCCTGCCGGGCCATGCCGCAGAAAGTTCAACGTGAAGAAGAGCGACATCGTTACTTCGCGATGTCGCAGCAAAGCGAACGTCATCCGGGAGACGAGTTGGATGTGCATGGCAGGAGAGGGCTCATCCTTGATCTGGTAGTCCGCACCTCGTGTATTCCACTCGGTTACCCAGATTTCCTTGTCTGGCAAGCGTTGCACAAGATCCTCAACAACACGGTCTGTACCTTGATCACAGTGGGCCAGGAGGGCCTGAAACAACTTCATTGCCTCTTGCGGTTGATGCCAGCCTTGGGTAGCCCCTTGTTCACCCATTATCATGTCTATGCGCGGATAGGGGTGGATCGTCACAGCATCAAACCATGGCGCAGGCTTCAGATCAAGATCCCATTGCCGCAGGCGCCGTCCGGTGAGACGGACCGGGTTGCCGCGAAGCCAGAAGACGCTGGCTGCGCTCTGCACTGCCACACGGGCACCAGGCGGAAAGTAGGGACGTAGGGCATCACAATAATTCTTCATAATCTGCATCGAACTCGGCTCATCGGGCCATCGCTTCAGCACGTCTGGATCGAATCCCATCGCGATCCAGAACTCGTTGCCCAACTCGATATGGCTAGGTACAATCTCGGCAGCCTTCATCTGTCGGAACCATTCGATCTGTTCGGCAATGTTAGATGTCTCCAGATTAGGTACTAACACGACTTCGGCGCCGACCTGTTTGGCAAATTTAGTATATTCAGCAATCTTAACCCCGTTTGGAAAGCTGTTGCGAATCTTGGGAACTATCTCCGCCCAGAACCGCATATATTGCGAACTTTGCGGTGTCAATGTCATGTCGAGGAGTCCCGTTCGCCAATTGTAATAATTGGCTTGCGAGCCGCCGGGAAATCGCACGAAAGCCAGATCCATTTCCTTAAGGGTTGCTACCTTGTTCGGATCGTCGATCAGGTGCTCGATCAACGCTTCCGCCGATGCACCCAGCAATCTTTCCGGCAACTGCCGCTCCAGGCCTGACGCCTCCAAAATTAGAGGCTTTGCCTCCTCGTCTGCTGAGGCTACGCAACGAATGAATAAGATGATCAGAAACAAAGCAATGAATAGTAAGTTTTGACGCATGTTTCATGCCTTTCAACGAGTCGACTTCACATCATGCTAACTGCCGCAAGCACTATATGCAATGCACCCGCCAGCCAGCGGCAGAGTTTATAGTACCAGGAGGAAGCTCTTTCATAGAATTAGATTCCCCACGGCCACCGTTTGACGGGATCGTAGAGGTAGGCCGAAAAAAGGGTCGTTTTTCAGGAATCCGAGAAAGGGGATGACTTAATGCGACAACCACACGACACCGGAACGATCAACGTTGGACACCTCCGGAATGCAAGCGGAGGATGACTGGGCTCCACGCCTGTTGTTCAAATCATCCGGCCTCAAGCACAACACGGAACCCGACGTTTCGGAAGTGAAATTCTGGGGGCAAGCCATCTCGGTATGCCGACCCGCATTTGCTCGGGTGTACACAACCACCGCGGAGAATCCGGCAATTGCCTTCAGGTGGGCCGGTCGGGTCCGTTACGATGAATGCGGAGTACAGATCGAACCAATCCCAGCACCACTGGTGAACATTGCCGTGCATGTCATACAGCCCCCAACCGTTAGGTTTCTTCTGGCAAACGGGATGGATTTGTACGCCATCGTTGTTCTGTGAATGCCAAGCATATTCCCCGAGTTCTTCCTGGTCGTCTCCAAAGTTGAACCGTGTCGTGGTCCCAGCCCGACATGCATATTCCCACTCAGCCTCCGTGGGAAGTCTCGCTTTTTTTCCAGTCCCGTATGATAGCCTCTTGCAAAATTCCATCGCCTCATGCCAGGACACTCTATGCATGGGGATTGCGGTACCCTTGAATTCGCTTGGATTTTTCCAGGTCAAGGTCTCATATTGTAACTGAGTTACTGGAGTGACCCCCAT
>JBEKZY010000220.1:0-8434 GCA_049509395.1 Thermoguttaceae bacterium
GCCTGATCTTCTCCACGGACGGCACTGCCGCGATGATCCGTTGGGCCAACTCATTTTCGGCCTCGGTCGGAGCTCCGAAACTAGTGCCCTTGCGCAAGGCTGTTTCTATGGCCATGGCTACCAGTGGATGGGCGTGTCCGAGGATCATCGGGCCCCAGGAAAGCACGTAATCGAGATAACGATTGCCGTCGATGTCGAAAAGATAGGCCCCTTCGCCGCGATCGAAAAAAATCGGTTCCCCGCCAACTCCGCCAAACGCCCGGGCAGGGCTGTTTACCCCGCCCGGCATGAGCTGTTTTGCCCGGGCAAAGGCCAGATGGCTTTTTTCGCGTGACATGGACATATTTATTAAGCAGGTTATCTCAAGACACCCACAATTATATATATCCAACGCCAACTTGACAGGCAGCGGGTGGCTCGCGTATCCTTTTTATTTGATAATATGGGCAGTTTAATGAAAGACCTGTAAATGCGTATCTTCTTATATAACAACAATTAAGGATAGAACCTGATGCGTATTCCTATTTTGGCGATTTCTCTATCTATTTTGCTCGGTGCGGCGTCGAGTGGTAAGGCGGAAGAGCAGGATTGGGCAAAAGCGATGTTTAGCGAAACATCGCACGATTTTGGCGTGGTCGCCGCAGGCGCCAAGGTTGAATATAAATTCACCATCGAGAACATATACGAGGAAGACGCCCATATTAAGTCGGTGGAGTCGAATTGCGGATGCACTTCGGCCAAAATCGACAAAAAATCCTTGAAGACATGGGATAAGGCCGAACTAACGGCCGTGGTCAACACCGATACCCGGCAGTTTTACGGACGCAAGGATACCACGATTACGGTAAAGTTCGACCTGCCTTTTGAAGCCGAGGTTCAAGTCCACATCCACGCCTATATTCGCAGAGACGTGGTTGTGCTGCCGGGTATTGTGCAATTCGGGTCGGTCGGCCAAGGCACGGCGATGAAGCAAGATGTATCGGTCAGTTATGCCGGGCGCGACGACTGGCGGATCGAGCAGGTCGAAAACCCCAATCCTTACTTGGAATGCCAACTTGCCGAGGTCTCCCGTGAGGGGGGGAAGGTTAAATATAATCTCTCGGTCACGCTCAAACCCAATGCCCCGGCCGGTTATATCCAAAATCAGCTTATTTTGGTGACTAACGATGTCAACCCTCGGGCGGCGCGGGTTCCAGTGGCCGTCGAAGGAATAATTTCCCAAGCGCTTAGCGTGCGGCCTTCGCCGCTGTTTATGGGAGTCATCGAGACAGGTCAAACGGCAACCAAGCCGCTGGTAGTTCAAGGCAAGACGCCGTTCCGCATTACCGCCGTTCGCACAAGCGACCCCCGTTTCCACTTCAAACCGCCTGAAGGTTCCAATCCCGTTCATCTGCTGCCCGTTACCTTCGACGCCAAGGATGCCTCGGGCAAGATTACCGGCAAGATCATTATCGAGACGGATTATCCCAATGCGAAACCGCTGGAGGTGGACGTCAACGTGCAGGTGACGCCGAAACCTGGAGAGAGCAGATTGTAAATGATAGATGTGGGCAGCGCATGATTAGGCGCGGACAATTTACTGCCCGCCTTATTGCATTGCCATTGCGAGACGACAAACAATTTCCTTCATCGATTCCTTGATTGACGTGCTACGGAGATGTATCAGCCTGGCGCCGATTTCAGGTTGGTCTCGCGGTCGCGAATGAATTTATTCACTAGGGAACGAAAAAGGGCTTGTTAAAACCAATTAATGATCTTAACAAGCCCTGCGGTTTGAACCGCTTATTTCCATCGGGGAATCAACCCCGGAAAGTCAGTAATCTAGTTTTTACGGAAACGGACCCATAGCAGGCCGAATATGCCCACCACCAATAGCGCGATTGTGCCTGGCTCGGGAATCCCCACCACGTCAGATCCGGCGGCAAAATTGGTTGCCACTTGGTCAGCCGATAGCGCGCCCGAATAGATGCGGAAATCATAGGTTGAACCCGTCAGGCTCGGATCATTAAACGGGGAACCGCCATTGATGCCGATATTAGGCAAAGTGGACAGATTAAATCCCGGATCGGAAACCGGCCCTCCGCCGATGCCGAAAGTTGAAAGAACGCCATCCACATAGTAGCGAAACGAGTTGCCATCGTAGGTCAACACCGTCTGGTGGACGCCGGGAGTATCCAAATATATACCCTCCATTCCCAGATCCCAACCCACTGCGGGACGAGAGATGCCACCTGCACCAACTACGTTAACGCCAGATGGATACGGATTGTAACCGCGAACCGGGACGGCGAGCAGGTAGCTGGCACTCTGGCTACCAGGATCAGAGCCATCACTGAGGGCGTAACAGCTATCATATTTCGGCCACCCCGTAGTGCAGGTGAACCAGTCTTCAATCGAAAATGCACCCGTGATGCCTGCAACAGCACTGGGATCCAAGGTCATTCTTGGCCCGGTCCCGCTCCAAGTGCCATTCACTGTACCTTTGCCGCCATCGGTAACCAATGCGCCGCCGGCAAGGCTGGCGGTTCCAACCAGCGTGCCGTTGGCAGTGCCAACCGAGTCGTTGGTGGTGTTGAAATCATATCGATGCACTAACGTTTGCGCGTTTGCGGAGGAAACCAGCGCGACCGACACGATTGCGATTAACACTACTGCCCACTGATAATTCAATTTCTCCAGCATGTTTTCACCCTTTCTTTTTGTAAAACCAAAGTTCTGTAACAAATGTCTATCGATATTGCCACAATTTAAGACCATCTTCCTGGGATGTTCCCAACTCTTCCGAGCAGGGAAAAATCCACCCGCTGGCGCCGCACAACCGCTACTAACGAGCACACAACTGAAAAACCTGACTACAGCCCGCTTTGCGGCCGCAAGCAAATAGGACTTCACACGTTGATGTGAAGAAGCTGTAAAAAGCCAGACGGCAGCGATGCGGAATGCTTCAAGAAATTAGTTGTTATGCCTTTGGAATTTTTTTTGCCAAAAGGCGATCAACTAATAATTCGCTGCCTCGTTTTAGAAAAAGGACTTGGAATTAAATTTATTTGTATAACCAAATCAGAGGAACTAACCGCGATTGGTGCTTTCCCCCACTAAAGACCTATTCTATTGTTTTGATGGAATGTTTGTCAACTATATTTTGCGCAAAAATGTTTTAATATTGCGCGGCCCAAGATATTAATGACGTGTGTTTTTCCTGACAAAAAAATTGTATGAGCGACTTTCTTAATGTGCGATGTTGTCGAATCGAAGAATTTGACAGCTTACCAAGCTCAACAACAGGCCGCCGGGCCGTAAGGCGGTATTTTTAAATATGTGCAGGTATTAACCCACCATTGTGGTTGTATTCTTCGTCTATGGGTGCTTGCTACCCAACTGTTTCCAAGCTAAATTTAATATGATAGTCTAATATGTTAAATATGAACTATTTGCCCTGTTATAAGATTTTTTTAGGAGGGTTGCACATCATGAAGACGCTAATTATCGCTTTGGGAATCGTGCTGCTTATTGGCTCCACTTCATTTGCCGGCTGGTATGTTATGCCGACCGTAGTGCAGGCCTATTACCCTGGGGTCCCCGTATATGCATACCCCCCTGCGGTTGTGGCCGCTCCAGCTCCATACGTATCGTACATGCCGGTAGCCGCCCCCGCTCCGTACGTGTCGTACATGCCCGCGGCCCCCGCTCCTTATGCCTGTGGAGCATACGGCGTGCCTGTAGTAGCGCCGGCGCCCGTAGTGATTGGGCCGGCGGCCGTTGTCCGCGCCAGGGTTTTTTACCCCGGACAACCCGTACGAAATGTATTAAAAGCAGTGGTGCCATAGACAGAGGTTGCGTCCTCTTGTCCATCAGCGATTTTTATCCGGCATGCTCGCACGTCAACCAATGTTGGATCACCTCTAATATATATTCGATCTGTCGATCGGATAAAGGTTGATCGCGGGGAATGCGGTGCCATTTTTCCAGGCAGCCGCGGCAGCAGGTGGCAGTGGCATGTTGGGCGACAAACACCGGATGTCCGCGCAGCGGCGTTTGCCGGCCGTCGTTGCGCGGATGAGCCGGGGCCAATCGCTCGTCGAGAAACTTCCGCCCATGATCCAACACCACCGGCAGAGTCTTTTCCTCCAGATAGGCTCGTTCTTTGGGTTGTAATTTGAAACCGCCGCGGAACTTGCTCCGGGCTAGGGCGGCAAACAGTTCCGGCATTTCTCGCATTGAATCTGATGTGGCTTTATTTGATATCGTAATTATATCCGCCTCTTCGGACATCGGGGCAGACTTCCTCGCCAAAAATGCTTTGAGTATTGTACTTGGCCGGTATGCTGCCGTCGGGCATGGTGATTTCCACGCGGTAATAACCTGGAGGGACTCCCTTGGGATCGCCGGGATTAACGGGTTCGGATATCTCAACGCTGCCGTCCTGCCCGGTCGGGTTCGCGCCCTTACATTCCGGCATGTTCCCGCCCATGAACTTTTCCGGCACGAATTTAACTTCCGCCCCAACCAATGGCTTGCCGTTGCGCGTCACCATTGCGAAAACTCCGCCAATCCGACCGATCTTGGTTTGCTGCCATGCTTTAATTCGGGCAGTGATATCAGCGGCCGTAATGCCCTTTTCTTTGGTTGATTTGATTATTGGCAGGGCCTGTAATAACGAAGGCACTTTATCAAATTCCGCCCCGCTGATTTTGCCGTCATTATTGGCGTCGAATAACTTCATTGCCTCTTGTCCGGCCGCATTGGCATCGACACTAGGCGGAACGATCCGCTTCGGCTCGTTCAAACACCCGCTTTGCGATAACATCGTAACGGCTAATAAAGCCATCAAACCGAAATTAACCAAACGCATAACCATAGCCTTGAACCTTTCATTATAGAGTCTGGAAAAATCGCCAAAAACCAATGTTTATAAATTACCACATTGCCCGATGTCCGTCAAAGGGGGAATAAAGTATTGCCGGTATTGAATTACATTACCGAGATAGATCGACAATCCAAGCCTGCCGGACGTGCTTGGTGATAATAACCCGGGCCAGATTGCACCACGAGCGGCAGCGGTCAAGGATCACGCTGTCGGCCGTGACTACGACTTCGGACGATTCGGCCAGTAAGGCATCCGGATTCGCCGCCAATTCCACCCGCCAGGGCCATCCTTTTTTCGAAGCCAACTCTTCCATCAGCGTCTTTAACCGGCCGCTATTGGAGACCGGCCGATCAAGATACCACGTACATTCCGCGGTTTCCAAATCGGCAAGCTCTGCGCCCAGCAATTCCAGGGCAGGCAGCGTTTCGGCCACCTTGCGATAGGTGCCGTGCATGCTGGCCATGTCGCGGTACGCGCCGTCGCGGGCGGATAAGATTACCCCACCGGAGAGGGCGGCCTCGATCGTCGTCAAAATGTTGTATCCATCCAATTTTAACCCTTGATTATACAAGGCTTGGGCAGTGACTTCGTGCTTGCGCCGCCTATCCCCGTCGCTGTCGCTGCAGGAACATCTTGCCACGGCTACCCGTTGCCGGGCGACAAGCCCGTGACGGTCGCCCACTAATTTCAAGGACGAATCGGGCGCATATCTTCGGCTAAGCAGCCAACATAAATCTTCCACGGCCTGAGAAAGACGGCCCTGCATTTCGGCGGCAAACAGCCGTGCGTCTTCCGGGTGCGGACCGCGATGTGTCCTGCGGTCGGGCACAAATCACCTCTGGTACGTGCCCATCAATTGGCCTTTGGCCACCACGTGGTGTTCGATCTCTTGCAGAATCGCCTTCTTGTCCATGCCCGGCTCCGCGGCCATCTTGGCTTCCAAGGCATAAAGCTTGAAATAATAGCGATGCGTGGGCCCGCGAGGCGGCATTGGCCCGCGATACCCGATATTTTGACCGGCCGGCCAGGAATTTTTGCCCTGCAACGCGCCGGCTGGATCGGTAAGACGCGTTTTTTGCGGAATGCCTTCCTTCAAACCTTTTGCATCGGCGGGAATTTTATAGATTACCCAATGCACCCAAGGCTCGGCCGTGGGGGCGTCCGGATCATCGCATATCAATACCAGTTCCTTGACCCCTTCAGGCACGCCCGTCCATGCCAGGGGCGGCGATGCGTCGGCGCCCTCGCCCGTGTATTTTTTGGGGATCGCTTCTCCCTCTTTAAAGGCCGTGCTCGTAATTTCAATGGTCATAAGTTTATCTCCTTGCGAATTAGCGGCAGGCTTGGCGCTTGAGCCCTTTTCGCCGCGGGGCTCGGCTGCGTCGGAGAACAAACCGGCTAACAAAAAGATAATAATTGCGCAACTACAGGTGGCCAACCGACACATAATAACACTCACCAATCCTTGTCTAATTAAATGCTACCATATTTTTTATAGGCAGTGGAGTGCTATCCGACAACCCCCCCAAGATAAAAAAGTGCCGGGAATTAGAGCTATAGATAAGTTCTGGAAATATCTATATGATGTACCCCACATGGATGCTGTTCCTGTTTTAACGCATATCAAGAGGCAGCGTTTGTATCCCGCATAAATGAACCGTTGGTTTATCCGATTGCGGGATAATCTTTTTTTCTACCATAGGCTGAACACGGAGGTAATTCCGTTGGGCTGGTTTACGGCTATTTCGGCAATGAAAACAGGATGGCGGTGGCGGTGTAAATTTGGAAGAATATGAATGCGAAAAAGAAGGATGATTTTCTAAAATAAAACCCAGGTTAGGAGAACATATTATGAATAAGTATTTGAAATTCGTTAGTATTTTGTGTTGGTTGCTGCTTTCGGCCACTCCGACCCAAGCGGCGGTTGAGTACAGCGTTACGTACATGGGCAATTTTGTGCCCACGGGCATCAACAATAGCGGTGATGTTATCGGCAATTCCTCAGCGGAGTCAGGAGCATCGCAGGCGGTTCTTTACAGCAACGGAATATTGACCAACTTGAAAACACTCGGTGGTCCAGAGAACTGGGCTTTCGGCATCAACAATAATGGGCAGATCGTGGGCGTTTCCGAGATTACGGATGGTCCGTTTCATGCATTTCTATATGATAAAGGACAAATGAATGACCTTGGAACTTTCGGCGGCGCATCCAGCGACGCCGACGGCATCAACAATGATGGACAGATTGCGGCAAACTATGAAACTGCCGATGGGGTTACTCATGCTATTCTCTACGATCACGGCGCTATAACTGAACTGGGCAATTTCGGCGGAAATCTAAATGTGGCTAAAGTAATTAATTCTAAAGGGGAAATTGCCGGTCAAGCAAAAACCGCCGATGGGCTCTCACACCTTTTCGTTTATCAAAAAGGAAATATGACAGATTTAGGTATTGTTGGTAATTATGCTTGGGTCGAGGGAATGAATGACGCGGGACAAATTGTAGGCGGTTGGGGGATGGGCGGCGGTAGCATACCGATTCGTGCTTTTCTATATGAGAATGGATGCATAGCGGAAATAGAGAGTTTTTCGAACGGCACTTTCGCAAATTGTATTAACGCGAAAGGTGATATAGTCGGTTATGGCCCCATTAACGGTAACGCGTTTCTTTATAGCAACGGCACGATGAGCAATTTGAATGACCTAGTACAGACAGGAATAACACTGGACAATGCCTATGGGATCAACGACGTCGGACAGATTGTAGCGAGCGGGTATTCGGATCAATATGGAGATGGAGCTTATATTCTAAATCCCGTTCCCGAACCTGCGTGCATCGCTCTAGAATGCAGCGGAGCAGCGTTTGTTCTTCTTTTCGTAGTTCGGGATTTTATTCGTCGAAAGAAATAGAGAGTTATGCGACATTAGAAATCTGCGTCTGTGCTCGTTACATTTTTTGGGTTCTGTTAACAGAAATTAAATCAGGAGTCCGTAATAATGAATTTCCATTTCCGCTTGAAAAAACGCAAGACATGGCAGAGAAACAGCCGTCATAGAGCAGTACGATCAAACACTCCTCTTCATAGGCATTTGAGCTTTGAGCATCTCGAACCTTTAGAGATGCTGAACGCTTTGGCTCTGACTTGGACGGGTGTACACGATAATAATTGGAGCTATGGAGGAAATTGGTCAGGCGGAGTGGCAGGGCATGAAGCGCCGCAAAGCGGCGATAGCGTAACCATTGGTAGCTATAGCAATAACAATATCGCCAATCTTACGTTGGCCAAAATAACAATGTACGGAGGCGATATAGATGGCAATCCCGTAAAAGTCGCCTCCAATGATAACGTTGGGATCGAGATTGGCGGCGGAGGCTCGTATATCTATGCAGGTCTCATCCTGGGCACGAGCACCGTCAAAGTTCAGGTTGAGGCGGCGTGCAGCTTGACAATGGTCGGTGTTGTGTCCGATGTAGGTTACGGCGGCCAGAGCATCACTAAATTGGGCACAGGCATACTTACGCTCAGCGGCGCGAACAGCTACACCGGCGGGACGATAATCAATGCA
>JBEKZY010000221.1:0-8408 GCA_049509395.1 Thermoguttaceae bacterium
TTCGGCATTGTCATCTCCATAAATGATAGTAGAACCCGTTATGTCGCCCATGAATTCAAGATCACCTGTAGTAACATCCATTTTTATTTCGGAACCATCAGCGAGTTCGTAGGTCCTTGTTCCTTTTGGCAACAGGCCGATCTCCTTGAGATGCTTTCCAGGAACCAAGGTATGAACGGATCCGGTATCTACCAGGAAAAGACCTTCCCACGTCTGATCCGGCTTTGCGGGATTTCGCACAGTAACCGTAACGTGTGTCACGCCCATGTCAGCATCCTCCTTCCAACCCAGTCTATAGGAGTGAGCGTAATTACGCAAGTTGGCGTACTATGCATCACACGTGGTGATCTTTTGATTTGATCAGGATAATAGATACGTTGGGGCGGCAGTTTAACTGCCACCCCAACCTCAATATCAAGAAAAAATAACAGTCCGGGCAATCGATTGGCATCGACGCCGGACTGTTTTCCCCCCCTGGGAACTTCCTTGTTCGATTCAGGTCGCATTCCTAGCTACTTCTTTGCGACAGGAGAATAGATCGGAAATTGCTGCCGCTTTCTTTGGCAAACTTTGCCGATTATTGGGAATGAATTGAACGCAGCCAGTCTTTCGGGTGGATAATGACCATCGGGATGCTATTCCCTGTCCGCCCTGAATTATTTATAAGGGTGACCTTTTAAATGTCTCAACTGCTTTGTCAGAAACAACGTTCTGTGACCGACAAATCGATGTCCGTTCGCGGCTAAACAAAATGGACAAAGATATAAAACAATTGGCAAATCATTCTCATTCTTTTCAAATTACCCATATTCACAACTATCTCGATTTCGCCTTATAAACTCTGTCGATTAGGTCGATTTTGAGGAGACGCCAGAATTAGTTTTTACATCTATCCATACTTAAAGGAATCTAACTGTGAATAAAATCGGTCATCTGCTGCAGATTGTTTTTAGGTCGCCTCTGGTGTGGGGCATTTTTGGATCGATGGGTTTTTATGCGCTGATTTTCCATGGCCCATTGAATATCGACTTGGTCAAACGCTACTTTACCAAGCATCCGGTGGAATACATGGAAACGGTCCTGTTCTCCATCGGCCTGGCCGCCTTGATCCTCAAGGCACTCGATTTTGCCGCTCAGCGGTCCGGACTGGCCAAGTCGCCTTTGGGACCCAAAACACAGGCCGCGGAACCTGCCCAAGCCTGCCATGCCCTGTTGCAACGGCTCGATCAACTACCTAGGGGACGTCAGGAGGAGTTCTTTATCGGGCGATTGCGGGCCGCGTTGGAGCACGTCCGCAGCCATGGTTCGGCAGAGGCTCTGAACGATGAATTGAAATATCTTTCCGATATCGCCGCTTCCCGGTTGCAGGCCGGTTTCGGGCTGTTCAAGGTGATCCTGTGGGCCGTTCCGATCCTCGGTTTCTTGGGCACGGTGGTAGGCATCACCATGGCCTTAAACAGCGTGGATCTCAAGTCGCCCGATCAATCGATGCTGCAGGTTCTCAACGGATTGGGCCTGAAGTTCGACACTACGGCAGTGGCCCTATCGATGTCGATGGTGTTGATGTTCGTCCATTTTTTCGTGGACCGGTCGGGCAATGGGCTGTTGGAGCACGTTGATCGCCGCGCGGAAGAGGAATTGTCCGGGCGGTTTCAATTAGTTTCCTCCGGCGCCGACGGCCAATTGGTCGCCGTTCGCCGGATGGCGGAGACTATGATCCAAGTTTCCGACCGGCTGGTTCAGCGCCAGGCCGAGTTGTGGCAGGCTTCGATGGAAAACGCGGCGGTACGCTGGGCGAACATGGCCAAGGTCGGAGGCGAACAACTCCAGGCTTCGCTGGCCGGGGCGTTAAGCGACGGCCTGAAAATGCACGCGCAGCATTTGGCTGCCGCCGAACAGGCCTCGATTCAAGCAAACCGCCAGCACTGGGATAAGATAATCCAGAGCCAAGCCCACAGCACGCAAAACCTGGCGTCATTGCAAGCGGGAGTGACGCGGCAGGCCGAAGTCATCGAGCAAGCCATGGCCGCGGTGGGCGAGGTGGCCCGGCTGGAAGACGCCCTGAATCGCAACTTAAGCACATTGGCCGGGGCCAAGCATTTCGAACAGACCGTGATGAGCCTGGCGGCGGCGATAAACTTGCTTAACGCCCGGCTGGCCGAAATGCCGGCGCCGCCGGCGATAAGGCTCGATGGAAACCGACGGGCAGTTCAGGCGGCATGAAATTCAACCTGCACAATCAACACCGGCGCCAACGCGAGGGCGCACCGAGCATCTCGCTGTTTCCCTTTCTGGCAGTATTGATCTGCACGATGGGTGCGCTGGTTCCCTTGCTGTTTGCCATCACCCGGCAAGCCCGGCTGCAGGCCGCCCAGACCGCCGTCGCCAAAATCGCCGAAAGGAAGGCCGAGATCAAGACCGAGCACGAGACCATGCAATGGCGAATCGAGCAATTGAGAACATCGCGCACGAAGACTAATGCGCAAGTGGCCGACGCCCGCCTGGAACTGGGGCACCTGGAAGATCACTCCCGCGATTTGCGCCAGAAGTTCTCCATCCTGGAAAAGACTGTGGCCGAGTTGGACAAACTTGACGGCGACGACAACCGGCAACGCTCGGAGCAGGTCGAGGAGCTGAATAAGCTTCATGCCCAAATCGAGGCGGCCAAGAAGCAAGTGACCGAAGCTCAGTTGGAAGCGGCCTCGCGAAAAAAATCCTACGCCATTGTTCCTTACGAGGGTCCGAACCAGACCTATAGGCGGCCGATTTACCTGGAATGCCGCGCGGATGCCGTTGTCTTGCAGCCCGAGGGAATTGAATTCCTCGAGACCGATTTCGAAGGCCCTTTAGGGCCTGGCAATCCCCTGGCCGCCGCCCTTAGGGCCGTGCGCGAGTATCTGTTGACAAACCATGGTTTCGATCCCCAGCGCGACGGCGAACCTTACCCCCTGCTGCTGGTCAGGCCCGACGGCATTTCGGCCTATTATGCCGCCCGCGCGGCGATGACATCCTGGGCCACGGAATTCGGCTACGAGTTGATCGAGGCCGATTGGAAGCTGGCCTATCAGCCGCCCAACGTTCAATTAGCGAAAGTTGTGCAAGAGGTGCTGGTTTCTGCGCGGGCACGTCAGCAGCGATTGATCGCGGCCGCTCCCGGGGCCTATTCCAAAAAACCCAAGGCGGCTTATAGGGCGTCGCCCAGCCGCGGCGGCTCGGTGCCGGTGGGCGGATCGGCTTACAACGATGAAGATACTGAAGACTCGGGTTTTCTTACGCGCCAGCCGTCGGGTCGAATCGGCCGCGGATACGGCTCATCGAGAACCGGTACGGGATACGGCTCATCAGGAACCGGCTCTGGGGGAGGAGACGATTCGCCAGGTCCGACCGAGGCCGAGAGAGTGGCTTCGCTATATGGCAACGCCGGGGGCGGAATTTCGTCCCAAGGCGGACCATATCCGGCAGGTCAATCGACAGGCGGACAAGGCGGAACACTGGGAAACGGCTATGGACCTGCAATTGGCGGCAACATGGGCGGCAATGTGCCTCAACAGGGCGCGGCGGGCGGAGGTTATGGAACTGGAAGCGGAACTGGCGGCGTTGATAGCACAGTGGCTGGAATCGGAAGCCGGACAATCGCAGGAGGAAGCGGAATAACCGGCGGCAATAACGGAGCAGTCAGATACGGAGATGGATCGGCTGGACGCGGAGGAGCAGGATCGGGATCGGGTACGGGCAACATGAATGCGGGTTTGGCAGGGCAGGGGTCTTCAACCGATGGATCACCGGCTTATGGCGGCCTGGATTCATCAACTCAAAGCGGCGGATATGCGGGCGGCAATATGGGTAACGGCGGATACCCAAGCGGCAATTCTGGTTATGGCGGCGCCGCGGGCGGCAGCGGGAGTTTTGGCGAAATTGCGGGCGGCAGAACCACAACCAGCGACAATGCAAACAATAATTTGAGCGGCAACGGCTCCACAAGCGGCAACGGAACTGACAATTTCAACGGTGGTACAGGAGCGGGTGTAGGCGGCATCAGCGGCAACGGTAGCGGCGGTGCAGGAACGGGCGCCGGTGGTATCAGCGGCAATGGCAGCGGTCAAGCAACTGTTGGGAATGACGGTTACAAGGGATCGAGCACATTGCCCGAAGGTTTCGTTCCAGGGAACAGGGGACAAGGATCGGGGGACAAGGGATCCAGCGGACAAATCACTTCAGCCGAGGGGTATATCGTCGGACAACCGCCAACCGAAAAAGATCTGCCCGATCAAAAAACATCGACAAACGCCAACCACGCAGTGGCAGACCAGGCAAACGGCACACCGGTAATGCCGCTTCGACCCGGGGAATGGCGAGAACAGGAAAAACCGCCCGTGATAAAACCGGATGATGAAAAATCGGATGAAAAGAAAAACGGCAGACACGCAAAAAGCCTGGCTTCCAAACGAGGTCAGGACTGGGCCCTGCCCGATGCCGCCCACGGTTCGGTTCCGGTTACGCGGCCGATCAGGGTCGAATGCCGGCCGGATCAACTGGTCATCGTTCCGGAAGCGGGACTTTCCGGCGGGAAAACCGTGCCCCTGGGCACACGCACCGAAGCCTCGACCGAGGCCTTTATTTCCGCCGTTTGGGAACACATGGAATCCTGGGGTATTGCCGGGCGCGGCATGTATTGGCGGCCGATTTTAAACGTCTACGTAGCCCCCGGCGCAGAACAACGTTTCGCCGATTTGCAAATGCTTATGGCAGGAAGCGGATTGAAAATCGTGAGAAAATAATCATGCCCAGATTTGCCAAAGAAAACACCGAGGCCGTAAATCCCGATTCCTTTTTGGACATCGTGGCCAGCGTGGTGAGCATCATGATAATCATGGTGGTCATGGAAGGGTCCCGGATCAAGAATGCGCCGATACAGGCGGCCATTCAAAGCGATCCGCTTACGGCAGAATTGAAAAAAGACGTCCTCGAGGAGCAATCGCTAAAGGGCGACATTCTAAACTCGGCCCAGGAGATCGATCATCTAAAGCAGGAAGCGGCCGCGCGATGTCTGCAACGCGACCTGCTGGCAACCACGGTATCGGCATTGGAACAGAAAATCGAATCGCACCGCCGGCAACTAGACGAACAAAAACGCCGGCAATTCGATTTGACGCGGAGTTTGTCGGAAGCGCGGTTTGAACTCGACGAGCTCGCCAAAGCGGCGCAGCAAGCCGAAAACGCCGAGTCGGCGCCGGTAGTAGTGGAAAACTACCCTACGCCGATCAGCCGTGCGGTCGACAACAACGAAGCCCATTTTCAACTTTCCGGCGGGTCGATCGTTCATATTCCCCTGCAAGAACTACTGGAACAATTCCAGGCCGACGGAAAACGCAAGGTCTACAAGCTCGCGGAATTGCCGGAAATAACCGAAACCATCGGGCCGGTGGACGGATTCCGCTTGAAATACACGCTCGAGCGCCGCGACATGACGCCTGAAGAAGCAAAAGCGACCGGCCGGATGGGAAGCTACGTGCAGTTGAAAAAATGGACGCTGATTCCCGTGGTCGACGCCTTGGGCGAACCGCCCGACGTGGCCCTGAACGAAGGTTCGGCATTCCGCAAGGCATTGGCGAAACTTCGACCAGGGCAACACACCATCACCATCTGGACCTACGAAGACAGTTTCGACGCCTTCCGTCAATTTCGCAAGGAATTGTACCGTATGGGCTTCACTACCGCCGCCCGTCCATTGCCGCTGGGACAACCCATCACAGGCTCGCCCGAAGGCAGTAAATCAGCGGCACAGTAGAAAAGCGGGCAGTGGGCGATGGACATCGCGAAACCGCAAGCGGTTTTTTCATCCCCCATAACTCATCCCCTCATCCTTCACCTTCCCGCTTATTGATCCATGTCTTCTTCTTCGTCGTTTGGATCGCCGTCGTAGGGATAATATTTGTCGGAATCGTTGCCGTAGAAGTAATTCCCCATAAATTCCGTCAAAGTGCTATAGTAATTGAAGGGATTGTAATTGTCATAGAATCCGCCTAAGTAGCCGCCAAATATGGATAAAGTGTCCATGGGCGAATCGAAAAATGCATTCGGATCGCGGTACGGCGTTTTTTCTTTTTTAAATTGATCTACCCGCTTGCCGGTCTTGGGATCGTTGGTGTAAGTCGATTTGTCGAACATCCAATCGTCGGAATCATCATCGTTTTGGGCCGCGGCAGTTGCAACCGCCGGTTGAGCGCCACGGCACTGAGAGGTTGCGGTAATGACAAATAACCCTGCCAATATTGCGGTCAGACTCAGGCCTGCCAGGAAGCAAAATGATTTGGCGTAGACTGGTAATTTCATGGGATTACTCCTCGAATAATTATGACTATCCGTATAAAGTATAGGTCAAAATTGTGAGGTGTTGCTGCAAACTTACCCCTGTTTTTTGACGTTTTTTTAGCTGTCTATTTGTTTCTCATAACATCAAAAACAGACAACACAAAGCCAATATTTGTGAATCGCTAACTTGGGTGATTCTCTAGACTTGTATTATTCATCGTAGTGGGGTTTTTAGTTTTACTTTTCTATGTACCCCCTATGCAGGTAGTAAGGGAAAATGACCCGCCTTCTGCCCAGAAACGTAGGAACTGAACCAAAATGATGTATGAGGCGTATTCTGATTGGGCGTGTTGATAAAAGGAAATCCGCCGATTTTTTTAATTAGAATTCACAACAACATCTTACAAGCGGTGGGCATTAGCCCCTGTCACAAGGCTGGCTGGGGATATTCGGGCTTGGGACGGAGACGTCACCCGTCCAAACCACCGGTCAAGTGCTGGGCTTTTGCCTTCCCGCTTGTTAGATGATAAGTCAAACAGAAAGATTGAGGAACAGAAGATGGACGGACATGAGTCCGACCCGGTGCAATTGTACCTGGCGCAAATGGGTGATGTTCCGCTTTTTTCGCGAGATGAGGAACATCGAGTAGCCCAGCGGATAGAAAAAACCAGATATCGCTTTCGCCACAGCCTGCTTGCCACTGAGTTTATGCTGCAAGCCGGCGCCGAAATGCTGCAAAAGATGCTTACCGGCAAGATGCGTCTGGAAAACACGTTGGTAACCACTATTTCCAGTCACGTGCAACGTCAGCGGGCAATAGCGCTGATACAACCGAATTTGCATACGCTTTCTCATTTGATACAACAAAACGTCCGCGATTTCGCCTTTGCAGTCAACAAACGTCATCCGGCCGCTCAGCGTCGTGTGGTCTGGCGTCGGATGATGTTCCGGCGGACAAAGGCCGTGCGTTTATTGGAGGAGACGCCCATTCGCTGGCAGAATTGGCAGGTGTTTTTGGAAAAGCTCAAGCAAATCGCCCACCGCATGGAGGATATACGGGAACAGTTGGCCGATCCCGGTATTCAGGCCGACAGCGAGCGAATTGTGGAATTGCGCCGCGAATTGCGGCGCCTGGTCCAGCTCACTTTGGAAACGCCGCAAACCTTGCGGCGGCGACTGGATAAAATCGCCCGATTGAAACATATATACGAGTCCTCACGCCGCGATTTTTCCGCGGCAAATCTCCGCCTGGTAGTATCCATCGCCAAGCGCTATCGCAACCGGGGCCTGAGCTTTTTGGACCTGATCCAGGAAGGCAACACCGGATTGATGCGGGCGGTCGATAAGTTCGAACCCGGCCGGGGATTCAAGTTCTCCACCTACGCGACGTGGTGGATCCGCCAGGCCATCAGCCGGTCGATAGCCGATCACAGCCGTACGATCCGCGTGCCCGTGCACATGCAAACAACGGCCGAAAAGGTGATCGCCGCCAGTAATCGTATGACCCAGGAAAACACACGCGCGCCTAGCCTGGAAGACATGGCCGAAGAGTCGGGAGTCACTGTGGCGGTTACGGATCGTGCATTGAAAGTGAACCGGCATCCCCTCTCGCTGGACGAACCGTTGGGCGGCGAAGGCGAGAATTACCTGGGTGAATTGGTGCCCGACGCTCGCGGCTACGATCCCCTGGCGGGCCTGCACCACACCTTGCTTAAGGCCGGCATCGACGACGTTTTGCAGTCGCTGAATTACCGGGAGCGGGAGATCATCCGCCTGCGCTACGGCCTGTCGGACGGATACGCCTACACGCTTTCCGAGATCGGCAAAATCTTTTCCGTGACTCGCGAACGCATACGCCAAATCGAGACCGTGGCCATGCACAAGCTGAAAGAGCCGACCTGCGCAAGGCGCTTGGCGGGTTTTCTGGAATTTCCCGAGCCTGTTAAAATGGAACAATTCGAGCCGGTAAATACGTAATGTATTTTCGGCGAATCTAAGCGGCATTCCCCAAATATTTAGCCCCAGGCTATATTTAGCCCCCGGTGAATACACCTTGTCCTTACCCATATTTACGTAGTGGAAGTCGGAGGAGTTCA
>JBEKZY010000222.1:0-8374 GCA_049509395.1 Thermoguttaceae bacterium
AGAACGCCTCGTTGTCTATTTTTACTTGGTTCCAGGCGAACGCCGATATACCGAACTTGCCCCATCGAGACCGCCTCGACGGCTTCAAGGAGAGTTATATCATGGTCGTAAGCCTTCGTCAATAAAGAGGTTAGAGCAAGTCCATCGAGCCTGGATACAATGCCTGGCGGGATAGCTAATTTGTCCAGGCCAAGTGTTTCCAAAATAAATCGATCTGTTCCCATATATCTATGCCATTGCCCAATAGTCAAAAAAACTGTCGTCGGCTTTTGGACGTTTGGAAGCATCGCCATCCAATGTTTCCATGGTGAACCATAAGTATCAATATCAATCACGTTTTGAGGCCAACCCGCTTGCTGTAATACTCGTATGCTGTCTATTTTTAATCGGCCTATTTTTTTCTTAATGTCTATGCCCCAGTAATCCGCAATGTGAAATTCCTGTCTCAAATGTTTCCAAATAATGCCTTTCCCTTGGCAACAATCCATAATCTTGGGAGGACAATTCATGTGATATTTACGGAGAAAATATCGCCGCAACTCCAATTTCGCATGCAAATTGCCATTGTCAGTCTTGATTTTCACCATTGCATGTACTCTCAATCACTATGCCTTCCCGCTCAGCCAACGATTCTACCGTTTTCGCGATCTCTCCAAATCGAACTGTTGGAATCCCGATCATAACCCATGCCATTTTAGGCGGACGTTTAGTTTCCAGTTGCCGTAGCTCAATGGAATCCGTCGTGCTGTCCAACGACATGGGCTCAGTTATCATTTTATTTAATAATGCCTGGACCGCGGCGTTTTCTGTCTCCACATTCGCGACCAATTCGGCTAGCGCCTCTTCATCCGCCTCGGCCATTTCGGCCAACGGATCATGCAATGCAAGCAGCTTTGCCGCCTCGGCGTCATCCAGATCAAGAATCAAAACCGGCACTTCCATGTCGGGCGTGGTTTCCGCGCGGAGATGCCCGTCGATCAATTCCAGCGTACCGTCGGGCAACTCCCGGGCCAAAAGTGCGTCGGCATAGCCCACCTCGGCCAGCACGCCCCGCAGCGCATCACGCTGCGCCTGCGGATGCGTCCGCCAATTCCGCCGATTCGGCCGCAACTCGCTCGCCCGCACCCGCCGCAACTCCTTAATCCGATCCCGAATTTGCATCAATCACTTTCCTACATGACACCATCCCAATTTAGCCCCCAATTTCGTCTTTATTTGGCCCCCGGTGAATACACCGGGGGTTTGTTGCGGTCTTATGCAGCGCTAGGTTGCAGGTCAGTGAAAAACGTTTTGCTAACAGTGCTGAACCCTGCCGCCTGAACCCTGAACCCTACGCCCGCAACCGATCCGAAATGTTTTCGATCTGCAATGCATGCATTTCCCAGCGACGTTCCAATTCCTTCAAGGCGGTGTCGTGTTGAATGCATTGCGGCAGCCGCTCTTGATCGGCGTCTACCATGCGGTCGACCTTGGTCTCCAGCCGGCCGACTTGCGTCGAAAGCACCGCCAGCTTGGCATGAACCATGAACATCCACGGAGCGGTCGCCAGGAGCGCCGCCGTCACTACGTAGATGACGATTTCCCATTCCTGCACGCTCATCGTTAACCCTTCATAAAGTCTGCGTCATTTAGTTGTCGTGGGCGTGGTCGATTGCGCTGCAATAACCTGGCTTACGGCCTTTGCCGCTTCGGCCGTAGTGTTGGCTTCGGTGGCCAGGCCGGTAATCTGCGATATTTTATTTTCAAGCTGAGTTTTAATCGGCTCGATGACCGCGGCCACGTGTTCGCGTATCTGAGCGGCAGCCTGGCCGGCTAATGAATTCGGCGCGATGCTTTCGATTGCCAGCGGCTTATTGTTCACCAGCTTCCAAACCACTACGCATCCGAATATCACCAATCCAACCGCCGGTATCCCGCCTCCCACAGAAACCAATTTGTCAAAGGTCAATCCGCCGGCCATGCCCTCTTTGAGCTTTTCTTTCGCAAGATCCTTGATATAGCCTTTGACCACGTCGTCCGGATCGGCATTCGGCCCCAGTTCGGTCTTTACTTTGTTGACTCGATCAAGCGCCTTTTGAATGAGCGTTTCCGGATCGCCGCCGAATTTCTCGATTACCGAACCGACTTTTTTCACTTCGTTAACGACGCCTAAAGTCTGGTCGGCGAGGTTTTTCACCTGGGTTCCCGCGTCAGCCGCGGCCGTAGCGGCTTTGTCGGCGGCCGCCTTGGCGTCGGTCGCGGCCTTGGCGGCTTCGTCCGCCTGCTTCCGAGCCTTATCATCAATAGCCTCCGCGGATTTAGACGCTTGGGCCGGCTGCGCCTGGATCAGGGTGCCAAGCATGTCGGCGATCTTATCCAGTTTCTCATTCGTCGGACTCAAATCCACGGAATTTGATGAACCGATCGACAACGTCGGCCACGCCGGCGAGGTGACTCCGGACTTCTGCGGCGATGGACCCGTTTGTTTATCGCGTAATTGCTCCCGATTCCGGTAAGGCAACAAATACGGCGCGGGCGCCGGACACGTTCCGCCCGGACATGTGCCGCTCGGGCATATTCCGCCCGGACATTGGGTCAGCGTCGAATCCTGACTTTCTCGCCACAGCGGCTTAGATTGTTTTGCTTGGCCGCCGAATGCATCGTACAAACACTGCACCGGCGTGGCTATGCCTTCCGAATCGTTTACCGTCCGTGCCCGCAACACGGCGACGATCATTTTCCCCTCGGCGTCGAAAATCGCCGAACCGCTCCGCCCGTTGGCCGGCGTGGGTAAAAAGTGCAAATCACCGCCGTTATAACCCAGGGCATGACCCTTCCATCCGGTGGACCACGTGCCGTTCGCGCACCCCACCGAACTGACCGTGGCCCCTGCCGACACGGCGTACTCCCGCGGCGCAATAGGAATAACGCAGGGCAGCACGCCGTCGAAGGACTCTTCCGCCACGGCAATAATGGCCGCATCGGCGGTTTCCGACCGGGCGATTACCTGCCCGGCCAACGGCTGCGATTGGTGTCCCTGCCGCCAAAACTCGCAGCGAACCTCGCGCTCTTTCCCCGCCACGTGCGCCGCGGTGAGCACATACACCCGCCCCCCGCCGATCTCGAATACGCAGCCGCTGCCCACGCCGCCGTCCGCGGCCGTAATGCGGCAGGTGGCGTCAATGCAATCGGTCATCGACGCATTTGCCGTACTGCTGAGCGCGCTTATGATCGCCATGATTATCCCCAGAGCCATTATGAGCACGGCGATCCACATAATGTCCCTGCCAAGTTTAGCCCATTTGTTCGGTTTTACTTTCTTGTGCATTTCGTTTTCCCCTTAAAAAAATCAGTAAATAAATTTTCCGTTCTTGGTTGTCACAAAACCGCAAGCGGTTTCCTTCATCCCTCATCTCTCATCCCTGATCTCTCATCCTTCATCCATTCTGTACGCCACTGAAATTGACCCGTGAACATGCTGTTGAATTTTCGATCTCAGTCGATCCAGCATCTGTTGCGCGGCATCGACAAGTCCGGCATCGACATCGGGCAGCCGGTTGTCGGCCGCGGCGAAAATCTCGGGCAGCGTCTTGAGCACGTTTTCACGCTTAGCCTTGGGCAAAAGTCCCAGCAGGTAGGCCGTCAACTGTGGTATCGGCGGCGCCTGAGACGCCAAACGCACGCCGTCGTGGTTCACCGCCACGTGGGCTTCGGCCTGGAAATCGCAGGATGTCTCGCCGACCTCGCCGCTGATTCTTAACCCAACATCGTACTCAGCGCCGGCCGCGAGCGCATCCCGGCGGCACTGCTTTTTGGCGATCGATTCCAGCGCCGCCCAGGTAACGGCCGTAATTTCAGCTTTATTCACTTCGTTTCTCCTCCAAGTCTGCCTTCATCCCTCATCCTTCATCCCTCATCCTTCCTCTCTCACGACATCAGCGTAAACCGGTAACGGTAAAACGGCGATCGCGCCAAATCGGCCGGTTCGGTCAGCCGGTCCGCCAGGTGCGGCACCGGATCAACACCACCGCCCAAGCGGTCAGCCATGGCGCAAGCCTGGCTGCAAAACGGCGGGCGCCGGTCAACCTCGGCGTCGTCCATGTCGGGCCGAACAAACCATCGCACTATCGGCAAGTGAAAAAATGACGCGGTAATCAATCCCGCGTAACCGTAATTCCATCCGCATAGCCCGCGCATGAACCGCACGGCCCCAGCACGATCGTAATTCGGCCAGCGGTTCCTCGGATTGACCTGATAAACGTCCCATCGCCCGGGATATTGCTTAACTTGACTGGCAAGCGTTACTGCCCGGCCCCCGTACCACCACAGCACTTCCAGGCAGAATAAGTCTCCGTCCCACCATGCCGCCTTGGCCGCATGGCAGTGTTCGCCCCGCCCGGCAATCGATATCGCTCCCCGCCGCCGATACAACAGCAGATCGCCGTCGCGAATTTTATCTTGGGCCTCGGCCAGCGGCGCCATGACCCGCATTATCCGCGGAACATCGATCTTCGTCATGCCTCAATTCTCCTCAATAGTGTTCCCTCATTCTTTGTGAGAGGGTTAGGAATTTTAGTCCCCTCTCCCTTTAGGAGAGGGTTAGGGTGAGGGTCGTATAATTCAGTGGTCAGGGTTCAGGACCTAACTTCGCATTTGAGTTCTGAACCCTGACCACCGAACCCTAAACCCTTTTGTTGTTCCCTCCGCCATCGACGCACTTCCTCATAGCGCTGCTGATGCATCGGCTTCAGATTCAGCCCTATTGGCGTGAACGGCTGAAATGCATTCGAGCGGATCAACGCCCGAATGTCCGGTAATTTCGCCATCTCTTTTCTCGTCCGGCACAATCGGCAGGGCATATACACCATGCCGCCGCAATCCGGACATCGCTGCGGCGGAACGTCCGGAACCACGGGCTCCTCTTCCCAGAAACAAATTCGTCTAGGCTGAATGCGCCGTCTGCCCGAGGCAATCGCCCCTATCGTGCCCCGGCTCACGCCGGTAAATCGCGCAATCTTCCGATAGCTCAATTTGCCCTTGGCCAACAGTCGCTCGATTTGTTCCACAAGTTGCGGTTCGATCATGCTCGATTCACCTCGCGCAAAAAAAAGAGCCCGGCGACGGAAAATAACTTCCGCCGTCGGGCTCTTGTTGATACCTGTTCTACCAGGCTCTTCCGATACCCGCTCGATGTCGTGAACTTAGCATAACCAATGGCACAATTTCAAGAGATATTTTTGTGCCAAATTCAAGAGAATATTTTGCGATAAAGCCCCCTCTCTCGTCGGGAGAGGGTGAGGGTGAGGGCAGATTGCCACTGGCTCTTAAGAAACCTCAGTTCCAAGAAATCTTCCACTTAATCTCCGTACTATGATTATTGCGCACAATATGTTACAATAGGAATTAGTAAATTGTAACGCAGTCGATTCATTTTATTTTATTCATTGTAACCATTATCGATACTAAGTGTCTCTGCTAAAATAATTTATAGAACAAGGAAATATGATGCAATTGGCACGTTTCCGTATCTTTGTTCACGAAATTACTGAGTCTAATGAAATTAAGGCTTATGTTAAGAGTTTTGCCGTATATCGTCTTGTTGGAGATATTTGGTATGATCATTTTGACAACGTTATTAGCGATGAAGATCTTATTCAACGATTAGATCAGGGATTTCTTCGTTCAGGTTCATGGCGCGAACCCAAATCTCAAGAGACTTTTTTCTCCATCCCAAGTTTAGAAGCTTTTGTGGTGACCGTCACCAATGCACCAACGCGAACACAAACGCGCACCAGATTGGAGAAAATATTTGAGACATCTCTCCAACATGCAAATGATGCCTTCGATGCGTCCCATGATGCTTTAACTGGCCTATTGAATGCTAAAACAATTGATCATGAATTATTAAATGCAGTAGATAATGCAAAATTGTATGACATGCCTTCGGGTCAAATAGTCGCTGAAGACTTACCCCATGTGAATGTAGCACTCTTATCAATCGATTTAGATAACTTTAAACAAGTTAATGATTCCTATGGGCATGATTATGGAGACATCGTTCTTGCATGTTTTGCAAACAGGCTTGAAAATGCTATTTCGACAGTACAAAAAGAACATACAAATATACAATTGGTTGTTGGGCGATCTGGAGGAGAGGAATTTTTTATCGTTGTTAATGGCCCACTCACTGAACAATCGGTTCAAGAAGCGGCCGAAGATATCCGACGAAGTATAGAATCTGATGTATTACCAAATGACTCAGAGTGGGAATCCTTTTCAAAGAATCACAAATTGACAGCCTTAATGTTACCTCATATCACTGAGCGTCGAATTACGGCAAGTATTGGAATCTCATCAATTTTATCGCCTTCTAAAAATACTGATACAAGAAGTCTTTGTGCTAATCTTCGCAGAGAGGCTGATGCGGCTTTATATCGCGCAAAAGCTGGGGGTCGTAATGTTGTAAGATTTTTTCCTGCCATACGAGAACAATTTGGCACGGTCCTTGAACACCACGGGGACACTGGTACCGTTGTAATTGATATTGGAACGCATGTTAGCGTTCACCCCGGCCATGAATTTCACGTATTTCATCCCGATTTTATAGGCGACAAGCCATTTGTCTTTTCTGACGGCAGATCTAAGAAACGTCTTGGCACCTACCCGAGAAATCCATCTGGCCAAATCGTCGTTTTCGACGCTCAAAAGGAAATATCCTTTTGTCAAGTTGCAGAGATACATGGATTACATAGATTCCCCGTTGGATCCGTTCTCCAATTCATCCCAATTGGTTCTATAACACATCTCATCTCACAAAGCGGCACTGCATTATCGTTCAACGCAGTTCGTTTGTCCCCGACAGATCAACTTGAACAAGCAATTGAAAGATCTGCAAAGACAAATATCACATATATCACGATTGTTTTCACGCTCCTTAATCTAGATGAACTTGAATCCTCTCGTGGTGTATTTTTTGTTAACCAATCTCTCGCGAATCTTTTTCGTGCAATTGAACAGAGTTTGAATCCATGCGCTATTATCTCGCAGATCGGCCCCGCCGTGTTGGCGGTATTTCTTCCATTTAAAAAAGCACCTAATCACGTACAGCTTATTGCCAGAATTATCGAACAAGCGGAACTTCATAGCAATGGTCTATCTCTCTTTGGCGCGGGCGTATACTATCCTCAAGATAAAAAATGGGATGGTGACGCCAGCACGCTTTCACAACTGTATGCCCTTGATTACGCACGGTACGCGGCCGTTTTGCCAGGACTCGAACAGAAAAAGATTGAAATATTTACTCCTTCAACGGTGAATATGGTTATGGCGAATTTACGAAAAAATCGTAAATTCGCTGAAGTTATAGCGGACTACCGTCATATGAAGGAGAAGGGCATTGAAAATGCCTTTGTAGAAAATCACTATGCCCTTGCTTGTTTTGGTGCTAATCCGTCTGATGCGGCAACCAGTCTAGCTGCAGCAACACGCGCTAATGAGCTAAAACCTGATGAGAATACAATCGTTGCCAATTTAGCAATGTTCGAATTTGTTTCTGGACACATAAAAAGGGCGCATCAGCTGTTCACGGATATTCCTGCCAATAACACCGATTATAGTCTGCCATCTGCATACTTAAAAGTTCAAGCAATGGCTGCGTTTGAACTATATAAGACTGACACCAATTCAGTCGATCACGATACCGTTATCTCACTTTTGAGGCGCGCTGTTGACACTCCATCACCATTGAACGTCCAAATAACAAATCGTGATATTCAATTAGCACTTGAACAAATGCCCAAATAAATAATTATACCTTTGTCTTCAAAATGAATACCGTTCTATGTAATCCTTTCCGCCTTTGGTGGGGCAGAATCACCGCCGCCTGCAAGCCGCTCCAGTTCCGCAACTGCGCGATCGAGTTCTTCGACTAGCGGCGTTGTGCCGGATATTTTGAGGACTTCCGCGACCGCGCGATAGTACCACAGGGTTTTTTCCCGCCCGCCTTTAAAATGCCTCCAGATCGCCTCGCCCTGGCTACGGTAATCGCGCAATAACGAACGGACGTTGTGCAACTTATCGGCCGCCACGACCAGCCGAATCGATGGCGAAGCATGCGCGAGCCTAGCCAAAAACGCGTCTTTCCGCTCCTGCCAAGGCGGTTTAGGCTTGGTGTCTGAATCAGTGCAACCACGAACGATCGCCGCCACCGCCGGCCCAAACCGCCGCTGGATTTCCTCGCCAGTCGCAATTCCCCCCTGATCTTCGATGGCGTCGTGCAACAACGCGGCAATCGCCTCATCATCGTCGGCCCCGTAATCCAATGCAATCGAGGTCACCCCCAGCAGATGTGCTACATACGGCTCCCCGCTTACCTTCCGCACCTGCCCCGCATGCA
>JBEKZY010000223.1:0-8343 GCA_049509395.1 Thermoguttaceae bacterium
CGCGTTCTAGAATTGTTGCAAAACTGGTTGGCGGGCAAGCGATGGCACGGCCTCGTGGAAACCAAAATTCTGCCCGACGATGCGGGCCGGTTGCGCGAGGAGATCCAACGAGCCAAGACTGTCGGCGTGGATGTGGTCGTCACTACCGGCGGCACCGGGCTGGGACCGCACGACATCACCCCGGAAACGGCGGCCGCATTGTGCGATAAGCTGATTCCCGGGATCATGGAAAACATCCGCATGAAATTCGGCTCGGCCGAACCCAATGCCCTGCTGAGCCGGTCCATTGCCGGGGTGGCGGGAAATACGCAGATTTACACGCTGCCCGGTAGCGTCCGAGCCGTCGAAGAGTACCTCGGCGAGATTCTTAAAACCCTGGAACACGCAATTTTCATGCTCCATGGACTCGACACTCATTAGAAAACATCTCAAAAGCCTGTCCGTCGGCCCTTTCGAAATTAAACCTGTTCTTCCCGCACCAGGTCTTCGAAGGTTTGCCGGCGGCGAATCAGTCGGGCCTGGCCCGCGTCGATCAAAACTTCCGCGGCCAGGGGCTTCGAGTTGTAATTCGAGCCCATCACGAAACCGTAGGCCCCGGCGCAGGCAATTACCAGCAGGTCGCCGACTTGCGCCACAGGCAGGCGACGCGTGGTTACGTAGCCGCCTTCTTCCTGTGTGAAAATATCGCCCGATTCACAGAGCGGACCGCCCACGATCACGTCCTGCTCTAAAGCTTTACTCCCTTCTCCCTTTGGGAGAGGGTTAGGGTGAGGGCTGTTGCGAACGATGGACATCGGATGATACGAGCCGTATAAGATCGTCCGGGCGAGATTATTGAATCCGGCATCGACCAGGTAAAAGATATTGTCGTCTTGCCGTTTTACGGCGCGGATTTCCGTTACAAGGTAGCCGCTTTCGGCAACCAGGTACCGCCCGGGTTCGATTTCCAGCCGCAAAGGATGGCCGAATTCCTCTTCCAGACGCTTTCGCGTGGCATCCCAGAGGGCGAAATAGGCATCCAGGTCGATGTACGAATCCGTGGGCCGATACACGGTCGGCAGACCGCCGCCGGCGTTGATCGACTGAAGCGAAGGGCCGATTTCCACCGCCGCTTTTTCCATCGCCCCGCAGACCTGCGATAGATGCTCCATATCGGTCCCGGAACCGATGTGCATGTGCAGGCCCGTTACAGTCAGTCGATATCGTTCGGCCCGGGCAAGGCAATCGGCGATTTGCGTATGCCAAATGCCGTGTTTTGCTTGCTTGCCGCCGGTATTGGTCTTCTGGCTGTGACCGTGCCCGAAGCCGGGATTTATCCGCAGCGTGATGCCCGTGCCCGATATGCGCTCGCCGAGCTGATCGATCATGTCCGACGAGCCGCAGTTTACATGAATTCGTTTCTGGACGCACAGTTCAAGGCTCTCGGCGTCGAAGATGTCGGCAGTATAGACGATGGGGGGCGGTTCACCCTCGATTTTATAACCGGCGGCCAACGCCCGGCGGATTTCGTTGGCGCTGACGCAATCGACCAGCGCGCCCTGCCGGCGGATCAAATCTAAAATAGCCAGATTGGAACATGCCTTCTGTGCGTAACGGACGTAATCAAACTTGCCCAGATCGGCAATCCGCCGCCGTATCATCTCGGCGTCGTACACATACGTGGGAGTGCCGAAGCGCCGGGCAAGATCGAGGACCGGAACGCCGGCGATAGTTCTCAACAAGACAGGATATTCGGGCGGGGTAGGCATGCGTTGGTTGATATAGTCTTTATTTGAGGTTTATTTGAATAGATTATCTCTCATAAGTCGAATATTTTCAACCCCGGCGATCTCTAGAACTTTTAGATTTGTAATGAAGCGAGTGCTGCAATCCCCGTGGTTGACGGCAACGCGCTAAACCGCCGGGTATGAAAACAGCCGACTATCCACTGTTATTGATATTGAGTGCCGTCGACTGGGGGAAGTAATATCCAACTCCCTGTGTTCTTGGGATCTGGATATTTGCCTTTGCGATTTCCCAGTGCCCTGTGTGCTATGGGGATGATATCGTAAGAGATCGAATGAACCGCCCCATCGCAAAACACCATATTGAACGTCGAAGAATGGATGCCGCCGAAAATCGATGGATTTGAGTGTCCGCGTTGATCCCGTTGAGGGGGATTGTTGACCCAGCGTATGGTATCGACATCGAATCCTTGCGGCCAAGGTTGGTCGTTGTCGGTATCCGAGTCTAGATAGTGATCGGGATTCAAATATTTTTCGCCAGCCAAGTAAAGATGCGCGGTCCCCACTCGTATATCATTTATTTTTATAAAACCGTCTACATAAAAAACGCCTAAAGTCGGACCAGCATAGGTGTTTGCTATTTCGGGATTTCCATATGGTTGTGCTTGCCATTTATCTGCAGTCCAAGTTTGATCATAGTCAGAATAGCTAGTGGGACCTCCAGCAGTAATAGTAGAACCGTAATTATCGCCGGCGTTTCCGGCATAATCACTTTTTGCCACAACTTGTACAGTTGAAGTAGGATTAATGTTTACAATCTGTGAACTACCTGAGTAAGGAAAAAGAATCGCAGGACGACGCGTAGGGCAACAGTAGAACGAAACAACCGTCTGGGCGGTGAGAGTTCTACCATTTTGATTGCCGTTTTTGCCGAAATCATGCACCGGTTTCATCTCGGTGTAGGGTAGTATATTAAAAAGCCAACCGCCGGGCTGCCTTTTGCCGAAACCGCGGTCCGGATCGCCGCACCAAAACCATCCCCAACCGCCCGCGGGGAAATGGCCTTGTTCATTTACATGCGTGCTGCAGGCTAAGCCTATTTGTTTGAGATTGTTAATGCATTGCATTCTGCGGGCAGCTTCCCGCGCGGCCTGTATCGCCGGCAATAATAGGGCGATGAGAATTCCAATGATGGCGATTACTACCAGCAGTTCCACCAGAGTGAAACCCTGTTTGCGATGATTATTCATTGGAAAGACCCGTTAATTTATTATATAGGCAAATTCGCAATTATTTGCCAAAGACCAACATGATCCCGACCAGAAAAGTCATTTTCGCATAATTTTAATTTCAAGCAAATTACACGCAAGGGGGGTGGCGAAGTCTTTATTCGAAAAAACCGTGCTGTAAGTATTCTCGTAACTTCTTTGCCTGCAATAAGTTATAACACGATAGCAGCTACTCTCTATGCATTTTAAAAAAATCTAAAATTTTTTTCAGATGCCCAATAGACGGCGGCCGTTCAGGGTAGTTTGCCGTTTTAACTCCAAAACCGCCACGCCGCGGAGTTGGGCCAGAAACTCGGCTGTGTACGCCACCCAAGCCGGCTCGTTGCGTTTTTCTCGGCCCCGAAGCGGTTCCGGTGTAAGATAAGGGCTGTCGGTTTCGATAAGCAGCCGATCCAGAGGCACTGCCGCGGCGGCTAAACGAATGTCCTGGAACTTTTTATTCTTATACGTCACGTTGCCGGCAAAACTGATGTGCAATCCCAGGTCCAGGCACTCCCCGGCCATGCGGGCGTCGCCGCTAAAGGCATGCAGGATTCCTTTTAGCGGCGCTCGGGTAGCCGCCCGGCGAAGCATGGGCATTAAATCATCGGCGGCGTCGCGGCAATGAATCACAACGGGCAGGTTCCGCTCTTGCGACAAAATCAAATGGCGATCAAAATACTCTTGCTGCACGGCAAGAGGCGTATAGTCCCAATATCGATCCAAGCCGGTTTCGCCGATGGCAACCACCCGCGGATGATCGGCCAATTTGACGATTTGATCCCAATCTCCCGGATTGGCCTGGGCGGCGGAATTCGCATGAATCCCCACGGCCGCAAATATTTCCGCATGATCTTCAGCCAGTCGCAATGCTTTGAGGCTTGAAGCCAAGTCGATGCCCACGGCGAGAATGAGTTCCACCCCTGCTTGCCGCGCCCGGTCGATCACCGCCGTCCGATCGGCGTCGAATTCCTCTTGATCGAGATGGGCATGGGTGTCGAAAAGCATATTAAATGCGGAATGCAGAAGGCAGAAGGCAAAATGCAGAACGAATAGCGATTATTTTAATTCTGCATTCTGCAATCTGCAATCTGCATTTTCTCCAGTATTTCCGCGTGGCCGATGGTGTTGCCGAGGATTTCTTCGATAAGGGCGTGTAACTCGGGAATTTCCCTAAGCTGGGTCGAAAATTCCCCCAAGATCTCGATATCCACATGCAGCGAATCGATTAATTCGTGGGTGAGATACACAATGGAGGCATCGTTTAGCCCGGTATATTCCAGAGGAAACGGCCCTGGATCGGGATAAGCGCCGCGATCCAAAATGGCCTGGTTAGTGCGATTGGCGAATAGCCGGCGGTCGGCCGCCAGATTGGCCAAGGCCTTGCGGAGCGGCTGGCGTCCCGGCTGCGTCCAGGGGTTTACTTCATCCACATACGCCGGCAGCCCGCGCAAGAGCAGGTGCAGAAGGTGGTTGAGCACGTCAGTCAAGGGTAATGTATTTTGCAAGTGAAGCATATTTTTCTGGTTTTCAGTTCACAGTGTACGGTTTTCAGTAGTCAGCGATCAGCTATCAGTACGGAGTACGATGACAAATTGTGCCATCGATTATGATTGTTCAATTTGCAATTTGCATTTTGCAATTTACAATTTGCAATAAAAATACCCGCGTAAAGCGTTCTTATGCCATAAAACTAATACAAAAGCGCGGCTGCGGCGGCATGGGCCCAGTTCCACAATCCGCCCCACAGGAAAAACAATGCCACCACCGGAACGGTCAGCGTGGCGAAATAAAACCCGGCCATGGAACAGAGCGAAATCGCCGGCAAAGGTCGGTCCGGGTGTTCCGTTCCCAGGGTCATGACCTTCACGACGCGAAGATAATAAAACAAGCTCAGCACCGTATTGAGCACCCCGATCATCAAGAGGGCTAACATTTTGCCTTGGATCAAGGAGATGAAGATCGTCACTTTGGCGGCGAATCCGCTTAAAGGCGGCAGACCCAGCAGGCTGAACATCACAATCGCCATGCACACAGTAAATCCCGGCGAACTCCGCACCAGCCCGGAATAATCGCGGAGATCCTCGGACCCGATGGTATTTCGCAAAAAAGCCACGCCCGCGAATGCGGCCAGGTTCATAAACAGATAAATGCTGATATATACCGCCATGGCGCTTACGGCGTCGCGAGCGCCTTCGATGTTATTGCCGATCATCATCACGGCTGCGGCCACGGGCATCATCATGTATCCGGCATGTGCGATGGTCGAATAGGCCAGCAGGCGCTTCATGTTCGTCTGTCCGTAGGCGGCCAGATTGCCGAAGGTGCATGTCACGGCCGCCATGACCGCGATCATAAGTCCGATGTATTGTCTCGCCGGCGCCAGATTCTGGAGCAGGACGGGATCGGCGATGAAGGAAAAAGCCGTAGCCAGGCGGACTAATAATGCCAATGCGGCGGCTTTGGATGCGACCGACAGGAAAGCGGCGACTTCGGCCGACGCGCCTTCGAACACGTCGGGCGCCCAGAAGTGGAAGGGCACGGCCGCCAGTTTGAAGGCCACCCCGATCATCACCATCAGCCCGCCCAAAAACAGCACCAAAGATCGGTCGGCCCCTGCCCCGCTTTCCAGCAATTCGGCCAGGCGCCGGGCCATGGTGGGCAGATGCGCGGAGCCCAAAACGCCTGCCAGCAGGCTCATGCCGAAGAGCATGATGCCGGCCGCGCCCGCGCCATACACGGCGTATTTCAGGGCCGCCTCGCTGCTCTTGCGCCGGTTTCGCAAAAAACCAGCCAGCACGTAGGAGGGCACGCTGGCCATTTCCACGCCGATCAGCACCGTTATCAGGTGATTTGCCGATACCATCAGCGACATTCCCACCACGGCCCCAAGGATCAGCACGTAGAACTCGGCCGAGTCTTCCTGATCGGGCATCCGCGATATCTGCGTGAACGTGGTAAAGAGCAAAACGAAAACCAGTAGTAAGCTCCGCATGAAGATCGAAAAACTATCGTACACCAAAAGCCCGGAAAATATCGGCTTGGCCGGCAATACAGCCGTCGGAAACCAATCCTTAGGGACGGCCAAATAAAGCGCAGTCGCCGTTCCAAACAGCATCAGATAATACGAAAGCGTTTTCCATGAGGGGAATATTATCCGCATCAAAAGAATGGCGACGATTGTAACGCAGAGGATGATCTCCGGCATGAACGCCGCCAGCGACGCCCACAGCGTTTGGCCGGGATTCGCCTTGTCGTCAAACAGATATTGAACCAATTCGATAAAGTTCATGGGATGGTCATTATTGCAGCGAACTGTAGTCTTGCAAAAAGGATTATCAGGGTCCCCTCTCCCTTTGGGAGAGGGTTAGGGTGAGGGCGGGCGAGGATTTAACATCTGATCGATCCCGGCCCTCACCCCCGGGTACCCTCTGGGTGCCTCTCCCGGAAGGAGAGGGGAGTTGTGTTTTCGCGGGCGGGTCATCCGGTGTTTTGACCGGCGTTTTGTCCGGCTGATTTTTTTGCCAGGCGGTCAAATCGTCGACAACTTTATTCACGCTGGGCTCGGTGTAATCGAACAGTGCCTGGGAATAAACGCCGAATATTATGGCGAAGACTAAAAGCGGGGCGGCAATCAGTATTTCGCGGCGGGTGATGGGCGAAAGTCCTTCGGCATGCGGGCCTTTGTACTCAGCGCCCAGGTAAACGCGCTGGATCGTCCACAGGATGTAGCCCGCCGTTAGTATCACCACCGATGCGGCGATCACCGCCATTGCGGCGCTGTAACTCCACGTGCCCATAACCACCCAGAACTCGCCGATGAATCCGCACAGTCCGGGCAATCCCAATGCGGCAAAAAATATTCCCATGGCCAGCCCGCTGGCAACCGGCATTCGCGCGAACAGCCCGCCGAACTGGTCCAGGTTGCGGTGATGCACGCGGTCGTATAAAACGCCGACCATAAAGAACATGCCAGCCGAGCTCAGTCCGTGGGCGATCATCTGGAACATGGCCCCGTTCATGCCCATCTGCCAGTAGTCGGTATTGTATTTGTTGCCTGCCGCGGCGCTCCACACTGCGATGCCCAAGAGCACATAGCCCATGTGGCTGACGGAACTGTAGGCCACCAATCGCTTGAAATCGGTTTGGGCCATCGAAGCCAAGGCCCCGTAGATCATGCTCACCAGGCCGATCGTGCCGACCAGCCAGGACAATTCGTAGGCGGCGTCCGGGCAGATGGGATAACAAAAGCGCAAGATGCCGTATCCGCCCATTTTCAAGAGCACGCCGGCCAGGATCATGGATATCGGCGTGGGCGCCTCGACGTGGGCGTCGGGCAGCCACGTATGCACGGGCACGGCCGGCAGTTTTATCACGAACCCGATGAACAACAGCACGAACGCCCACCAGGAAAGCGATTGTCCCCACCAAAGCTCTCCGCCGAAAAGCGCCGGCACGTGCTGGCCCATTTGAGTCAAAGCCATGATGTCGAATGTATGGATGGGTTTTGCGGCGTCGGCCACGGCCAAGGTGTCTGTGGCGGCCGCGGCATGGCTCTCGGATAGTTGTTTGCCGTCAAGCGCCCGCACGTCGCCGGCGAAATAAAGCATCAACATGGCCACCAAAATCAGCACGCTCCCGACCAGGGTGAACAAGAAGAATTTGATGGCCGCGTATTCGCGGCGCGTTCCACCCCAAATGCCGATGAGAAAATACATCGGCAGCAGCATGACTTCCCAAAACACGTAAAACAGGAAAAAATCCAAGGATAAAAATACGCCCAGCATCCCGGTTTCCAAGAGCAGAAACAAAAAGCAATAGGCCTTGACGTGCCGGGTGATGGGCCAACTCGCCCACATCGCCAGCATGCTTAAAAATGAAGTGAGGATGACCAGGGGAAAGCTGATGCCGTCGGCGCCGAGGAAATAATAAATATTAAAGGCCGGAATCCAGCGATGACAGACGATGTTTTGCATCCCGGCCGTGCCCAGGGTAAAACGCCCAGGGGCATTTTCGCCTCCGGTGGGAATGGCCATGTAAACAGTCAGCAAAAAAACCGCTACCGTTATCGCAAGCGAAAACCGCTTCATCGCCATCTGCCTGTCGCCTGGAAAGAAACACAACAAAATCGCTCCTACGCTGGGCAAAAATATGACCGCGCTAAAAAGCAGCGTTGTGAAAACCGCCGGATCAAGTTGATTGAACGGCCACATATGTCGGGACTCTTATTTAAGGGTTGAGGGTTCTACCATCCGAACATCGAATAATTCTGATACATGTTTATGATTACAAACAGCGCAATTATGCCCAAGGCCAAGAGCATGATATACTGCCGCAAATTTCCGGTCTGA
>JBEKZY010000224.1:0-11370 GCA_049509395.1 Thermoguttaceae bacterium
CTTTTACAGCCGGCCAATCCCAAGGCAATGAGAATTATCAGAAAGGCCCGCTTCATCAGGCAGACTCCCTTCTATCCTGAGACAAGTATAGGCATAAAAAAGGCGCACAACACTATCGGCGGGGTTGCTAGATTACCGACTTTTCAGGCTGTGTCCAGAGCGATTTTTAATTTTGCCGAAATATTAGGACATTTGATGGACAAGATGCGAATCATCTAGTCGTTCGGGCTATGACCGCCGGATAAACTACCAAGGGTTTCGGTATTTTTTTGTTTTCCCATTTTGCGCCTTTTGACATGCCGGCATCGCCCGATTGCTCAACGTATGGGTTGGGAATACGCAAAGGCGCATGAGTTTGGTACTGATCTGACGGAGGGCCGGCTTCATCTACGTGCTCGTTTTTAATAATTTGGGGCTGAACAGAAGAATAAGCCTGTAAAGCCGAGAATCCGGGCGGATATGGGAACGGACTATCGCCATAACTCCTGGCATCTATTCGATAGCTGTAATATACCGGCGGGTGTAAGGCGTAATAAGGAATATACCCGGATGAATCTAGCCAGGGTTGATTAAAGTATCCCCAGCCACATCCCCAGGGACTATAGAAATCGTAACCTTGTGCCAGCGTTACGTTGCAGGAAATAAGACCCAACAAGCAGCAGAAGATGATTTTCGTTTTCATTGTATTCATCCCAGTTAAGGCATGTTTTGCATCTACCCTATTTTATTGTCCATAAGAATTTTTCCAATAGGGGCAAATGAAAAAAATGAAAGACTTAGCCATACCTTCTAATGGGTGGCTAGCTCCTGCAACCTGTTTGTCTTCAATCGTGGGGATAAAGCTGTTATTCAGGCCGATGGCGGGCTGGTGTCGGTTTAGGGCCCTTTGAATTATCCGGGATTGCTTGCTCGTGTTCCCCTTCTTTCTCGACTTCGCCTTGGCTGGTTTTCGTGCCTTCTTCATCCAGGGAATTAGAGATGTCGGTTTCCGCGCTTGGTGTAATTATTTTGGGCAATTCGTAGGGCTCATCCGCCCCCTGGACATGGGGAATTTTGTATAGAATGGTGCCCATTTCCTTGCTGGACACTGACGGTCCGCAACCAGTCATTGCCGGGGCTATCAATAAAACAACTAATAAAGCAAGCAACCGATGCATAAAGAAATCATGTGGAAGAAAGATTTGATAGAATTACTATTGGATTTACCCCCTCAATTATAAGATATCATCACCAAATATAAAAGTATCTATCCCATCCATGAATCCCCAGTCGTTGACCATCGCATTAATGGAAAAGGCCCGGCTCTTAGGGTTTGATCTTGTGGGTGCAACACCGGCCGTGACACCGCCTGAGATCGGACACTTGGAAAGATGGCTGGCCGATGGACTGGCGGGTGAGATGCGATATTTTTCCCAGCGGATCAGTGCATACCGCGATCCTGGTTTAATCCTCTCCGGCGTAAAAAGCGTGCTTATGCTGGGCGTGAACTATCGGACGGCGGAGCCCGCCGCTACCGGACCTGGACGGGGAAAGATCTCGTGTTATGCCTGGGGGGGCGATTATCATGATGTAATCCGCCGCAGATTGCGGGAATTAGCCCAGTTTCATCGCCAACTGGTTCCGCATTGCGGCCTTCGCGGAGTTGTCGATACGGCCCCGCTATTAGAACGCGGCTTTGCCCAACGTGCCGGACTTGGCTGGATCGGAAAGAACACCTTGCTTCTAAATGAAAAATTTGGAAGTTGGATTTTTTTGGCTGCTTTATTGACTACCGAAGAACTGCAATTCGACGAGCCGACTGTGTCAAATCGCTGCGGCGATTGCCGCTCTTGTCTCGAGGCCTGTCCCACGGGCGCATTGGAAGCCCCTTATCGTGTTGATGCGCGAAAGTGCATCAGTTACTTGACTATCGAATCGCCCGGCCCCATTCCCCAAAAATTGCGAAAGGCTTGCGGCGATCGATTGTTCGGCTGCGATGCATGTCAGGAGGCCTGTCCCTGGAACCGCAGCACACCCATTGGCAGTGAGGATAGTTTCCAACCGCGGCCCGGAATGAATCCCGTCAGTCTTGCCGAGTTGTTTACGCTGGATGAGGGCGGTTTTAGGCAGCGCTTTGGCGATACTCCGCTTTGGCGAGCCAAACTTGCCGGGTTGTTGCGCAATGCGGCCGGGGTGTTGGGAAATCAGCCGGACAAAAACGCCCGCGCGGCATTAGAGCGCGGCTTACAGCACGCGGACCCGATCGTGAAAGAAACATGTGCCTGGGCAATTAAAGAAATCGGAGAATAATCTTGATGTAAATATTACCTTCCTTGCAATGCGGACAACAACTTGGTGCAAAATATCTCTTCTTCGCCTAATCCGTTTTGTTTGTAAAAATCTCTCAACTTTTCAAATCTTCGAGCAGGATCGGCCCCTGTAGCGGAACATATTTTTGCCAAGCATTGCGGGCAAAGTTCCAAGGGGTGCCGATCCATTTCCGCCAAATTGTTGCAGCCTGCCGCGTTGCATAAATACCATGGGCAATGCATCATGGCAAAAAGATGACATATCTCATGGGACGAGGTTTTTAGTGTGCGGCGCAGGCAAAGCGCGCGGTCTTCAGAAAGAGATTTATCGGAACATATTCTGGCCAGCGAGCAAATCGCAATTCTGTCCGTTTCGTTTGCCTGGCCATAAACAAAATTCCCATCCCCGCCGGGCCATATGTCGCTTGCGATAAATCCCATGACAATATAAGCATCTTCGGGTTTTTGCGGTTTAAGCACATTGTCGATCAGATAATAGGTTTGCAGTTGTTCGCCCGGTTCCGAATCGCGTTGCCGGCGCGCGGAATCGGGAAGGGATCCTAAAGGCAGGGAGTCGGACATCTGCACCGGCAAAGCAAAATAGTCGCCAATAAAATCAGCCGCCTGATTGAGAATCTCCTTTTGCCCGGGACTGAATTTTCCCAAGGGTTGCACGTAAATAACACTACCCGGCGGAACGGATATTCGAAAGACGGAATGCAGGTATTCTTGATAGGTTTGACCGCGTTCGGGATGTTTTGCCAACCATTCTCCAGGTTGAGGCGGGCCGGTCTTGGCAAACAAGGGCTGCAAGCGTGCAAACTCTTCCGGCAAACTAAAATCGTATTCCGTTCCTTCCATGCGTTGACTATAAGTCCGGAGCAGCAGGTACGCCCCAATCCATCCGATCGATATGACAACCAGACCTATAATCATCCTTTTCCGGATCATAATAATTTATTTTACTGCGAATAATAGGTTTCATCAACCGTTGCGGGCCAAACACCGGGCAGGTCTTCGGCGTACCATTTTTCCAAAACGCCTTGCCAGTCTTGCGGTTCCATTACGGCGATAAACGCCTCTCGAACTTTTTCCGCTTGCGGATGCAGTCTGGAATATTTGATGCCGAACTTGCGCATCAGGGCGCAGCAACGCTTTTCGCCGTATATTTCCCCGGCCAGGCGATAGTGTTCGGCAATCACCTCGCGTTGCTGATGTAAGCCTGGCGGGGGCATTTTACGGCCTTCAGCCAAGGCTCGAATCTGCGGAAAAATCCAGGGATTGCCGATCGCCCCCCGGGCCAGGGATACGCCGTCCACGCCGGTTTGGGCAAACATGTCCAGGCAATCTTGCGCGGTAAATAAATCGCCGCTGCCAATGACAATCTGCTTGCCTGCGCGCTGCTTAACTTCGCGGAGAAACTGCCAGGAACTGCGGCCTTCGTAGCGCTGGCGCACGGTTCGGCCGTGTACGGTAATTGCCGCCGCGCCAAGGCGATATGCGCCATCGAAAATGGCAAAAAAATTATCCTGGCTTTGCCGACTGTCGTCCATTCCGCGGCGCATTTTCACGGTAAGCGGTATGCGAGCGGGCAAGACGTTGCGAACCCGGGCCACGATCTCCAAGGCGATATCAGGCCGGCTCAATAAATATCCACCACGGCATCGGCCCAGCACCTTTTTCACCGGGCAGGCGAAGTTGATGTCGAGGGCATCGAACCCGGCCTCGATGAGCTTAATGGCCGCCGGTGGAAATTGCTCGGGCACGGCGCCCATCAATTGCACGCCGCATGGATGCTCTTCGTCGGTCACGCGCAGGAAGCGGTTGGCCTTGTTGCCTTTGGTAACATTCAGAATAAACTGGTCGAGCATGACCTCACAAATTGTATACGGCGCACCCAATCGCCTGGCGATCACCCGCATCGGCCAATCGCTATACCCGCTAAGTGCCGCCTGGATCACGGGGAAATCGATCCTTAGCGGCCCAATTTGTAGCGGCAAAAATGAAAATGTCATAGAGATATGATCGCCTCTATTACTTAGTTAGTCAACATGGATTGAATTCCTGCGCGAGATAGGGTATGATAATAGTAATGGAGGTGTTGCCATGTCCAATTACGAAACTTTGTTTGTCTACTTATTATACTGTATATAGGATCAAAAATGAGGATCTCTTATGACGCGCCTCACCATTGAACGACGTGTGAAATCGCTTGAAGTACAGGTAGCGCAACTCCAGGATGAATTGAAATCCGCACATGGCGGAAAGACTAAGGACTGGCGGCGGACGATCGGTGCGTTTACGGACGACGATGATCTGAAAAAGATTTTGCGAGAAGCAATGCGCATTCGTGAAATGGATCGCAGAAAGGCCCGGTCGAAGACTGCTCCAAAACGTAGTTCAAAATGATGATCCTACTCGACACAGACCATTTCTCCGTCCTAACCGACGCACGGCACGCACGACATCAGCGATTGGTTACGAAGCTGTCTGACATTGACGATCCCGTTGCGATTCCCGTGATCGCGGTGGAAGAGCAGTTGCGGGCTTGGCTGGCTCAGATTCATCGCGCTGCCGATGTTCGCCATCAGGTGGCTCCTTACGACCGGCTTATTCGGCTCATAGCCGTTCTCGCTGAATGGGATATTGCTCGGTGGAGTGAGCAGGCAGCGAATGAGTTTACTCGGCTCCGGAAAGAGCGCATTCGCATTGGCACTCAGGATTTAAAGATCGCGTCTTTGGCCCTCGTGAGTAACGCCTTGTTGTTATCGGCAAATCTGCGTGATTTTGATCGTGTCCCAGGATTGCACGTTGAAGATCGGATTTACGGCAGATAAATGTTCTTGGTTCCCCCGCTTCGGTCGTGTCACATTAATTACATTGGTTCAGAATCAAAGCTCTTGAGGTCTCCTTATCCAATATTATCGGCAACAATTTAATTCCTTTACAATTCTGTTTACAAATCGCACCCAGTCGTTCTTCTTGTCAAGGATAAAAAAAACGTTTTCCTGTCCAAGGGCATAAATCATCTGTTTTCTAGCTTTGAGAACAGATTCTCCTCTTAAGAACATTAGATATTGTAGCCCCTTTCGATTTGCTGCTTGTTTGCGTTTGCGAGCGATGGTTAAAGCTGGCTTTCCCCAAATGCCACCAAGTTTGATTTCGATCAGCACATTTGAAATGGCGAGATCGACTTTTACTCTGCCTTCAAGCTTATATCCCTCCTTAAAATCTGGTTCAATACCTTGTGCTTTGAGTTCATTCCGGAGGCAGTATTCAATTGTTCGTTCAAAGACCCAGCCGTTGAATCCTCCAAAATCTGGCTGCCGGCAACAAAAAACATTCAACCTCGATAATATTTTCTGGGCTTTCTTCAAAGTTCGACTGTGGAGTCTATCGATTGTGTCTTCGTTATAGCGAGGCATCCACTTTTTCATTTTATTTGAACGTATAACTTTCTACGAACGCAACAATCTGTCTAGTATTTTGGAAAAGATGGAAATGTTGGGCGACGGTTAAACCACTCCTCAAACAGATTTTTTTTACAACCACACGCCGGTGAATCCGCCGTCGACGTTGATGGGGCAACCGGTGATAAAACTACCGGCCTTGGGCGATACCAACAGCAACAGTGCGCCGACCAACTCCTCGGGCTCGCCGTAGCGATTCATGGGTGTGTGGCTCATGATGCTTTCCACGCGCTCCTTTGTAAGCAATTTGCGGTTTTGTTCGGCTGGGAAGAAGCCCGGGCAGATTACGTTGACGCGCACGCCTTTTTGGCCGAAATCGTGGGCGATGTTTCGCGAAAGGTTCAGCACGCCCGCCTTCGAGGCCGCATACGCGAACACTCGCGACAGCGGCAGGTGCGAAGTCACGCTGCCGATGTTGACGATCGATCCGCCGCCTTGTTCGATCATGTGCCGGCCGAAGACCTGACAGGACTGGAAAACACCGCGGAGGTTAATGGTTAAAATGCGGTCCCAATCGGCGTCGGTGGCATCGAGAAAATTGGTTCCGGCATTTACGCCCGCGCAATTCACGAGGATATGCACCCGGCCGGCCAGATCGATGGATTTGGCCAGCAGGTTTTCGATAGACTGGCGCGAGGTGACATCGACCAGGCAATAATCGGCCTTGCCGCCGAGTTTTTTCAGTTCGGCCACGCGGGCCTTGCAAGGGTCGTCGGTCACATCGGCGACAATCACCCTGGCCCCGGCCTGCGCCAATCCCGCGCAAAGCGCACCGCCCAGCACTCCGGCCCCGCCTACAACTACCGCCGTTTGGCTGGTCAATCCAAAAAGTTGTTGGAGATAATCGGAAGACATTTTATAACTCCTGTATATCAGCCCACGAGCTGCAACCCGTAAGCTTGGATTCTAAACATGATAAATGATTATTTTGATTGTTTTCTCAGGCGTATCCAATCGCTGTGGAAAATGCCTTCCTTGTCAACGCGATTATACGTATGGGCGCCGAAATAGTCGCGTTGGGCTTGCAGCAAATTGGCGGGCAAACGTTCTGAGCGGTATCCATCGAAATAAGCCAAGGCCGCGGAAGAGGCCGGGGTGGGAATGCCTAATTCCACCGCGGTCTTGACCACGTTTCGCCATGCGGGCTGGGCCTTGGCGACCGCCTCGGTAAAGTACGGGGCCAGGAGCAGATTTTCCAATTTTGGATTGGCGTCGAAGGCCTCTTTGATGCGTTCCAAAAACACCGCGCGGATGATGCACCCGCCCCGCCATAAAAGCGCGATCGGCCCGAAGTTAAGCGGCCAGTTGTGCTCCTTGGCCGCAGCCTGCATCTGCACGTAGCCTTGGGCGTAGCTGCAAATCTTCGAGGCATACAAGGACTGGCGGATCTGCTCGATAAATTCTTTTTTGTCACCAGCGTATTTGCCGGAGGGGCCTTTTAACATCTTGCTTGCCCGCACTCGGGCGTCCTTCATCGCCGAAAGGCATCGGGCGTAGACCGCCTCAGTAACCAATGTGCTGGGCACGCCCAAATCCAGGGCCAATTGGCTCATCCACTTGCCCGTGCCTTTGGCGCCGGCCGTATCGAGAATTTTATCGACCAGGAAACCGTCGCCGTCGGGATCTTTGACGCTGAAAATATCGCGGGTGATTTCGATCAGGTAGCTGTTCAGTTCGCCCTGATACCACTGCTGGAAGACGTCGTAGAGTTCGTCGTTTCCCAGTCCCAGGGCGTTTTTAAGCATCCAATAGGCCTCGCAAATAAGTTGCATGTCGCCGTATTCGATGCCGTTGTGGACCATTTTCACATAATGGCCGGCCCCGCGCGGACCGACCCATTCGCAACAGGGGATGTCGCCCTTGGGTCCGACTTTGGCCGAGATGGCCTGAAAAATCGGCTTCACCAGGGGCCAGGCCTTTTCGCTGCCGCCGGGCATCAAGCTGGGGCCGAGCAGTGCGCCTTCCTCGCCGCCCGATACGCCCGTGCCAATGTATAAAAGTCCCTTCGACTCGACGTATTTGGTGCGGCGTTCGGTGTCGCTGAAAAGGGTGTTGCCGCCGTCGATGATCACGTCGCCGGGCGATAGCAAGGGGATGAGTTTTTCGATGAATTCATCCACTGCCGGCCCGGCCTTTACCATCAACATAACCTTTCGAGGCGAGGCCAGGCTGTCGACTAACTCCTGGAGCGAGTGGCAGCCGACGAAATTTTTGCCTTTCGCGCGGCCTGCGAGAAGGTCGTCTACTTTACTTGTGGTTCGATTGTAAACCGAGATGCTGAAACCCCGGCTTTCGATGTTCAAAGCCAGGTTTTCGCCCATCACGGCCAGTCCGATGAGTCCAAAGTCAGTTTTTTTCATATAGGGTTCAGGGTTCGGGGTTCAGGATTCAGTAAATATATTAGTTTATTATTCAGTATTCATTATTCAACCGGCCACGGCGGTCGTTCGGGCAGATAACTATCAAATTCCGCAAGAAGTTGCTTCTGGTAGTCGTCGGTAAAATTGCCGGATAGGAAACGGTCTATGCCTTCTTCGAAAAATCGTTTCCAACTGGCTTCTTCCGCGCCGGGACCTCGTGCGGAGTGGCCGAAACCACGAGGATGTCGGCCTTATGGCGAAGCTTTTTCAGGCTTTCGCGAACAAAAGGGAATGGAGGCACGTGCCGGACCATGTTCTCAATCGATTTATTAACAGCCTTCGACCAGTCCAGGGCCAGTTTCAAATCCGGATCGCCGTTTTTTTGGACTTCTTTTTCCAAGGCCGGATTGCCCAGCTTGGTTTCGCGTTTGATCCAATCGCGAAGCGATTGAGGGATGGTTATCTTTACGCCCCGGGCTTTTACCTCAGGTCTTTTTTGCAGCCACTCCAAGGCCTCGATTAATGCCGGAAAGCGGTTGGTTCCCCGGCTTTTGGAATAGAGATTTACAAATTCAGCCGCCTCGCGGGCGTATTTGCTCACGCCCTGCAACTCCCAATAGTTGATGATGTTTGGAATAAAGCATTCTTTGTGCTTCAATTCCATGGTGTCGAATGCGCAGCCGTCGGAATCGATGCCAACCAAAAAGTCGTATTTGGGTGTGAGTTCAAGGGTCATTTCGATATGCACACAAGTCTTTTCGCTCATAAACCGAGAAAAATCGGATTTTAATAGGCAAAACACCATAAAGCAATGAGTTTAAGAAATAAAAAATGTTTGTTGGTCATGTGCTCCGACAAAAAAGCCCATGGGTTGCAACCCATGGGCTTTAAGATTGGCCCGATCGATTTTTAAGATAAATTTAAGCCGCGGCGGCAATATTTGCCACAACTGTGGGGGGCATCGATTGCAGGTCGCCAACGACCATCTCGATTAAAAACTCTTTTGCCCGGAGAATGACCTTGGAAATCTGGCTGGAATTGAGACGTTTGATATCGATACGCTCATTGATAATGAATTCTAAAGAGCATGCTGCATATGCTCTAATGTAGCCACGGATTTGCTCGGGCGACAGGATCTTGGATTTGCCAATTACGCGTTGAGTCAGAGCAGTTCGGCACTGGCTGGCAATATCGGCTGCCATGTCTTCAATTTTCTGTTTTGTGGACCGAGCGGATATTAGTTTAATACAATCTTTAATTGGGTGCATCATATTGGTGTCCTATAATGGGTGAATCATCAGTGCTATAGAAAAGATTTTTTGCGAAAGAGCGTATTACAAATCGTGTCAACTAGTGAATAACCTTAATCAGATCTTAAAGTTCCATGTTTTTGCCTTGTAATAAGGTAAATAGGCAAGATGAGATAAATACACAAAATATTTTCGTGTGGTTTTTTTCTCAAGCTTATCTAGATAGTTTCGTTAATGCGTATGGATTTCCTTATCTCGATTGCCTAAAACAACCTTTCAAAAAAAACTGAAAATCAAGATAAGGTTATCAGGACTTGTCAGCCGACTTGTTGATTGATACAGTTTGGAACAAGGCGCCGTAGCCAAGTGGCTAAGGCAGCGGATTGCAAATCCGCCATCGTCGGTTCGACTCCGACCGGCGCCTCTAATAAAATGGAGACAGGCACACTTCCGTAATCATTAATTCAGCAGTTTTCGTGGTAAAGCCTAGAGCCGATCCCCAAATTATTTGACGTTTAAAAAGCATTTTTGATTGAGTATTTTGCCGGCGGGAGTTTTTCTTCCGACCGTTTTTTTTGCGCTTATCGTTTCCCATGGACTGTGATTAAGAAAAAACCGTTTAGAAAACCATATCCGCAAATGGGTTGTGGGGTATTTACACCCGGCACGAGTTGGGTAAAATGTCAGTTTTTAGCTAGCATTTAGTTGGATTTCGCTGGCTAAATCTAGGAATTACTAAAATCTCACTGCGAACATTTTTGTACAATTATGCCCCATACCCACCATAAATGGGGGCGAAAACTGGAAAAACTGAAATAACCCCTTATAACCATTAAAACTAGTCCTTTTATCATAGAGTTTGGTAGACGATAAGTTGGGATTTTTCCCCAAAAATTTCTGTAAAGCTCTCCCCCCAAGTGAAAACTCTGCTATGATATTAGGTAGTAGACCTCCTTAATCACCGAGGGGGGCAGCCGAGAGGATAATTAAAAACCCCCTGCCGGAAATGCTGATCCGATATTAATGCTTCAATCTATACCGGCGTTAATAAAACCAGCACTCGCCTTGAAAAAATTAAACCAGTCATTGGGGAAACGGCAACGTCTCAAGTTATTCATATCGAACGATCAAATGAAAGAATATTCCGGATCGCCGAACATTATTGAAAAAAGAGAGAAAAGCCGCGATGATGAACCGCGCGAAGAAGAATCGTTGTTGAAACAGATGCTGCTTTATCATGAACGCGACCGTCAACTTATCGCTTATGAGATCCATGACGGATTGATTCAAGATGTTACAGCGGCGCAGATGTTGTTGGGTTACTTAATAAAAAGCGGCAATTTGCCGGATGGCGAGGCGCGCCAGCATGTACAGGAAGCCAATCGATTAGTGCAAAAGGCGGTGGAAGAAGCCCGGCAACTTATCGGCGGATTACGCCCGCCAATTTTAGAGGAAATGGGCGTGGTTTCGGCAATCTCCTATTTGATCGATAATTTGCCGCGTAACAAGCTCACGATCGAGTTTGACGCGAAAGTGCAATCTGCGCGTTTCGAGCCGTTGTTGGAGGCCACGATTTATCGGATCGTCCAGCAGGCTATTAACAATATACAACGCCATAGCTGCGCCAGCCGGGCGAAAATCGGCCTGACGCAGCAAGGCAATTGGATTCATGTGGAAATCCAAGATTGGGGCATTGGATTCGACCCTTCTAGTGTTAATAAAGATCGTTTTGGTTTGCAGGGCATTCGGGATCGCGCCCGGCTGATGCGCGGACGGGCGGTCATCGAGAGTGCCCCGGGCAAAGGAACGCAGATAAGCGTCGATTTGCCCGTGGCTTAGCCCCTGGAACATTTGTAATTCGTAATACGCGCGATTGTTTTATTGGAGAAGCTATGAAGTGAGCCAACCTCGCGTCCATCGGTTAGGATACTGATTTTGTTCGTTACACTTTATCAGTCCTTACCAACAGAAGGAGGTTGGCCGTGAACTATTGTGGCATAGA
>JBEKZY010000225.1:0-8294 GCA_049509395.1 Thermoguttaceae bacterium
TATTGCGCCGCTGTTGGTGATCTATGAGGGGGGGGTATTGCTGTGGGGGGTGCAAAACGGGGCCGACGCTTGGATGCGGCAATTCCTGGACTTTATGGGTTTCGGCCAGCATTTGCTCCTGCCCTTGCTGACGGTATGCGTTTTGCTTTGTTGGCATTACTTGACCCACGAACCGTGGCGATTTTCCCCTGGCGTGCTATCGCCCATGATCGTCGAATGCCTCTTGTTGGCTATATGTCTTCAAGTGGTTCTAATTTTTCAGGGGACATTATTGTTGGCGATAGACGGGGCTACCGAACCGGGCATTGCCGCGAAAATGGCGGCATATTTAGGCGCGGGAATTTATGAAGAACTTCTGTTCCGGTTGATTTTGCTTTCGGCGACCGTTTGGCTGATCCGGCGGTGGTGGACCGCGCAAAACCTGAGCATGGTGCTAGCGGTGCTGGTATGCAGTCTGATCTTCGCGGCCGCACATTATGTGGGCCATGCGGGCGATGCTTTTCACTGGTTCAGCTTTTTGTTTCGTTTTATGGCGGGCGTTTTCTTCTCTATCTTGTTTATATATCGAGGCTTTGGCATCGCGGCCGGCTCCCATGCCGCTTACGATATTCTGGCAATATTGTTTTTAAAAAGCTATTAGTCGCCGGCAATCAGCGATCGCCCGTCATAAGAATTATGAATCGTGAATATCGAATGGCGAAACATTACTAATTGCAACTATTACAAGAGCATTGCGTGTTTTGCCGGTCTTGCAGGGATGTTTGTCCGTCGAACTTTGTCATTTATTTTTTTAATTGTGCTTCATCGTTTTTTCTTGGGCATGTTATTTGCTCTTTTTCAAGTTTTTGTCATTTTGAGGGAATGAAATTGGCCGCGCGGATCAACTCTTTCAGATTTTGTCAAGTCAATTATTTAGCGGAAAATATTTTCGACAAAGCGGTCTTTCTTCCGGGAAGATTTTTAAATTATAATAAGCTTCAGTGACAAAGAGTTATATTCTATGCCCGTACTTGCCGCGGGCATGTTCAATTGTTAACAAATAAAAAAGGAGATATTGCAGTGCTTACCGTACGACCAAAAATCGCCGAGTTGGTTTTTCAACTCTACGGTCGGCCGCTTCATCCGGAACTTTTCCAGATATATTGTTCCCGCACCGTGGAGCGCGGAGATTATCAAGCCAAGATCGAGATCACCAGCGCGGGCCACGTTGTTACATGGCGTTATGGGCGATTCACGCTGACCGAAGTGGCGGCCTCGGCCCGGCATCCCCTACCCAAGTCCCGCCGGCTGATGTCATACGGCCTGCGCGGGCAGAGGACCGAACGCGTGAAATGTCCGGGCGGGGCGTGTTACCAGGTGAGTTTTCAACTGGAGCCCGCCGAACCCGAGGTTTTTTGGAATTTCCAACAAGAACTGCTTCGAGACGGACTTCGCCAAGGCATGTTGCACCGTTTCGATTCCAGCGGCCGAATGGCCCTTGGCGCGGTGAGCTATATCAACATCGAAACCCGCGCCCGGCACATGCTGGTCCAGGCCTTTCACACCTTCCCCGACGATTACGCCATAGTGAAAAGCCAGTCGCTGTTTCAATTGCCGTGAAGGATTTTCAGTCAGCCTTCAGCTAACAGCCTTAAGCTATCAGAACGATAGCTTGTTGTGGTTGACTGCTGATTGCTGAAAGCTGAAATCTATTAGAATTCATCTATCATTCGTCACCGCCAACTCGTAATACACCGATTCCACTACATCGGCGTCGATTTGAGGCAGATTCGCACCGGCCCCGGCCAAGAGCGATAAATCGGCAAGTTGCGCGGCGCGGCGCGGGATGCCGTGCGTAAGATCGTGCAATCTATCGATAGCCGACTCGGAGAAGACCTGCGACTTACTCCCCGATTGTGCAAGCGACGTATTTAGAAAATTCGCCGTATCCGCCTGATTCCACGGCTCCAAGTCGATTCGCAATTCTGCCAACTCGAGCAGCCGGTCGCCCAAGCGTCCCATTTTTTCCCGCCGCCCGGCAAGAATCAACGTCAGGCGCGACTCGCTCGACGGTTCGTGCCGCGCGAGCCGGGCTACTTGAGCAAGTACCCGGTCATCGGCACAATCGGCATCGTCCAGAAGAACGACGGTCTCCAATTTTTGATAATAAAATTCCGTGAGCCGGTCGGAAATCGCCCGCCACATGACGACTGACAACGTGGAAGGCTCGGGATTTAATTTCAAGCCCGCTGCCAGCAGCAAAAGCATTTCCGCCGGTTCTACGCCTAAAAGGTTAATTTTCGCGACAGGCCGGCCGCGGCGGCGGAGTTGCTCGGCAAAGGCCTCCAACACCAACGTCTTGCCGCTGCCCGAGGCACCCATCAACAATCCCAGTCGGCGATGGTTCTCCACGAGAAACTGCAATCGGGCCAGCGCCTCCTCATGGGTTGGACTGTGATGCAAAAAATGCACGGCCGAATTGCCCTGAAACGGCGATTCCCGCAAACCCCAATGCGATTGGTACATCAGTTTTCGGCCTCCTTCCATCTGTTTCCTCTATATTCTGGATAATCAGGGAAGTATAGGCAAAATAAATAGAGAATAAAATATTACAACAACCTGGTTCTTCCCGTATCATTTCTGTATTCGGTACAATCGGATATTGAACTTGATGTGTAAGATACCTTTATTACCCCGGGTTGCCATTCTGGGACCATCATAAAGTTGGCGCCTGGAAACGGCTAAACAACACTGACCAATGTCCACTAAAATGCCCGATCGCTATTTTGTGCAAACTCCGATTACCGGCGAACAAGTTTCTTTAACCGGTCCCGAGGCACATCATCTCATTAATGTGATGCGAGCGCGCCAGGGCGCCAAGGTGATTTTATTCGACGGCAGCGGCTGTGAGTTCTTGGCCCGGGTGGAACAACTCGGGCGCAGCGACGTTGAACTAACGGTGCTTGGCCGCGAGGAAGTCGATCGGGAACTGCCTTTTGTCTTAACCCTTGGCGTGGCGCTGCCCAAGGGCGACCGGCAAAAATGGCTTGTGGAAAAGGCGGTCGAATTGGGCGCCGGCCGAGTGATCCCGCTAAAAACCCAGCGGGCGGTGGCCCAGCCAGTCCAGCAAGCCCTGGATCGTCTGCGGCGATCGGTTGTCGAAGCCTCGAAACAGTGCGGACGCAACCGGCTGATGGAGATCGCCGAACCGCTGGAATTTTCCGATTACGTTGACGCCGCTCGGCATCAGCCTTGCCGCTTGCTAGCCCATCCGCACACATCCCACGCAAAAAAGAACATGCCGCACGCCGGAGAATTAGAAGGTGTGCAACACACCGATCCAATGGTGCATTTCATGCACCCTACGGATGACGCTGAACTTCCGTCGGAAATATTTTTGGCAGTCGGTCCCGAAGGCGGATTCACCAACGAAGAAGTGGACATGGCCGCGAAGGACGGCTGGCACATCGTGGACCTGGGCCCCCGCATCCTCCGCATCGAAACCGCGGCGGTATTGCTGGTGGCGATAGTCGCGCATCAAATGACAAGACGGGTAGAATAGCCGTCTCACAGGACGATTTTGTGTACACTCGCCCCTTGGCCACTCGTCTCTCGTTACAGCGCCGGCGGCTCGTTCGGCAATCGGCCTTCGTGGCGGGTGAGTGCATACATGTCGCGGATTAGTTGGACGTCGCAGGGGCGCTGCTTGACGTTTCGCCGGGCGAACATGCGTGCTTGGGCGGTAATCATCACTTCCGGCGGGGCTTCGGTCACCTGGCCGAACGATCGGGCGTAATTCGAGAAACTTGGCACGTTGGTAGTGACAAATCCGTAGACCATCGAGCAGACTCCGATGGTCTTGCCCGTGAAAACGCCGGTGTTGATCGCGGTTTTGGCGTAATCGCCGATCACGCAGCCCAGGAGTTGCATGCCGGTATCGACCTTGCGGCCGTTGTATTCCATACTTACGGTGCCGTAGGTGTTTTTCAGGTCGCTGTTCGAGGTGCCGGCCCCCAGATTGATCCAACTGCCCAGGTAGCTGTGGCCTATAAAGCCGTGGTGCTGTTTGTTGGTCAGCGGTTCGATGATCGAGGCCTCGACTTCGCCGCCGATTTTGCAGGTGTGCCCCAGAGTGACGAAATCCTTGAGCGCCGCGTGTTCGATCACCCGGCAACGGGCGCCGATGTGGACAGGCCCGCTTAGATAGCAGAAGGGCCCGACGACGGCGTCTTGTTCCAATACAACCGGCCCGTTGGCGGCATCGGTGGCGCAGTATTGACCCAGTCCGGCCCCGGGTGCGGCGAACACGCCTTCGGCAATCTCGCGATAATCGCCTTGCGAAATCCGATCGGCGAGATTTTCCTCCAAAATCTGCATGTTCCAGCGGATCAGTTCGTGGGGATACTCGAGCAACGGCAATTCCATTTCGATCGAAGCAAGATGCAGCCCTTCGATCCAGGCGGAGAGCATATCGGGCATACTATCGCTTGGCGGCGGTGTAAGTTCCGGCCCGATTAGCGCGGCGGCTACACTGTTGCCCGAGCGTACTACGCCCTGCCGGCCTGAAGAGATTAGGGTTTTTAAACGTTCGATTACGCTTACCGCCGGGACCAGCCGGGCGTTAAGGAGCAACGTCGGGTGTGACTTGGAATCAAGCGGTGTGAATAATTCCGGACAATCGGCGGCCAAAACACCATGCAAATGCGGCCGGACAATCGCCCGCAGACCGTAGCCCAAGCGGCTTGCCAGATCGATCAGCCGATAACTTCCGCAACTGACCTGGAACGCCGGCCGTCCCAACGTCGCCGGATAAAGCTGATCAACCAGTTCATCTTCAAACAGAATAACGTGCATATTAAACTATGTACCAAGATAACGCCGCGGTCGGCCGCGGGGGCTAAAATAACCAGTTTATCCTCCATCAAAAGCGACTGCCATCCATGACAAACGGGTTAATAAAGACAAATGTCCCCACGGACGGGGTAAATCGTGCGGATTGTAACTTGCCTTGTTTGGCGGCAGGGAATGAAATCAGTCCTTGGTCTGAATTATTCACTGCAAAGCGGGTTGTGGCAAGCTGTTCCATCCCTTGAGAACGGCGCGACACAGTGCGACGATATGCTCTAAATCCTTTGCGGCAGATTCCGGACGTCCTAATCGGGCGTCATCCTCCAAGGCCTTCGCGGCGGCCGACAGCGACGGATAGCCGTAGGAGCCGGCAGAACCCTTAAGCTGGTGCGCAAGACGGCGTAAATCTTCGGTCTGTGCAGATCCAAGCGCCGCCTGCATCGCGCGGACTCGGTCGTCAAGGCGGCCCACAAATTCGCCCAGCATACGGGCGATTACCGGGCGGTCGGCGTATTGGGAGTGCAGAATATCTTCATTGCCGGGCGCTTCAACCATACTATCGGCATGTTCGGACCTTTTCTCGGTTGCTTTTGAATTCATGGATTTCGCCACTATTTCTATGAGCCGGTCGGGATCAATCGGCTTGGAGATAAAATCACCGCAGCCCGCTTCAAGGCATTTTTCGCGATCACCTTGCATCGAATGAGCCGTCAGCGCGATAATTTGCCCATCATACCCTTCGGACCTTATTTTCCTGGTGGCCTCGTATCCGTCCATAATTGGCATTTGCATGTCCATTAAGATGATGTCAAAGGCATTGCCTTCACGATGGGCGGCCCAAGCTGCTTCGACGGCGAGTTGGCCATTGTCGACGGTTGTAACGTTCGCTCCGGCTTCCGCCAGCAGCATTTTGATCAAATTTTGAATATCGGGCGTGTCTTCGGCGAGAAGGATGCGGCAGTTCAATAGCGAGCCCTGCGCCTGTAGAGGTTCGATCTTTTTGGCGTTTTGGCATATGGCCTCGCTTGGATTGTCGATCATCTTTATCTCTTCCAGAGGTCCGGTTGATATGGTAAAAGTAAATGTGCTGCCTGTCTGCGGGATACTGCTGACGGTGATATCGCCGCCTAACAATTCGGCCAGGCGTTTGCTGATTGCCAACCCCAATCCGGTGCCCCCGAATTTCCGGCTGGTCGAGGCATCGGCTTGGGTGAAATGTTGGAAGAGCAGTTTAATTTGATCTGGCGTAATACCAATGCCGGTGTCGATGATATCGAAGCACAACTTATGATTTTCGCCGTCGCCTTTCAGCAGCCGAACCACAATCCGCACTTCACCGGTCTCGGTAAACTTGATGGCATTGTTAACCAAGTTGACAAGAATTTGCTTCAGGCGGGTAGGGTCGGTGTTGATTGTTTGTGGAATGGGACTGGCATATTCCAGCTTCAGCGGCAGCTTTTTGCCGATCGCATGAACCCGCATCATTGAAGTCACGTCAGCCAGAATCGACAGAGGCGAACACATGATCCGTTCGGTTTCGAATTTCCCAGATTCGATCTTGGTCAGGTCCAGAATGTCGTTAATGAGCCTCAAGAGGTGTTGCCCGTTTCGCTCGATGGTTCGGAAGGCTTCCACTCGATGCGGGGGCGCTTTTTCCAGGCCCTCCTCATGCAGGAGATGTTGGGCGTAACCAAGAATTGCCGTCATGGGCGTGCGAATCTCGTGGCTCATGTTGGCCAAAAACGCGCTCTTGGCCCGCGTTGCCGACTCGGCCATTTGGCTATACTCCGCCAATGCCTTATTTTTTGCCTCCAGTGTGGCATTATAACGGGCCTGTTCCTCTTCCATTCGTTTCCGATCGCTGATATCGCGCAATTCCTCCACGATAAGGTAGACCTTTCCCTGCTCATCTAATACGGGAATTGAGCGATCCTCGATCCAGATATTGCGTTCGGGCAGGAATTTTTCAACGAGCGAGATCTGTTTGGTTTTCAGGGCGATTTTAGTGGCGCATATTTCACAAGGGGCGTCACGGCCCAAAACCTCATAACACTTCCGACCGCGAACCTCATCGGGCGGCAGACCATGAAACACATATCCCGCCTTGTTGTAGCGGATTATGGTCTGGTCTGGTTTCTGCAAGGCGATAACATCCGGTATGCCGTCAATCACGGTGCTCAAAAGCTGAGTTTGTTCCCGCAGAGCGTCCTCGGCCATTTTCCTTTGGGTAATGTCTCTCACCATGGCCATGATCATTCGTTGGCCGTCGATTCGGATCCAATTTAAATGTATTTCGGCAGGGTATGTGGAGCCGTCTTTTCGCCGATGGACGCCGAAAACCGTGGTTGGAAATTCGGCCTCGGGCATTACCCAAGTGTGTTCGAGAAGACTTTCGGGTTTGATACCCACTTCAAAAACAAATACTCTTTCGTTGATAAGTTCTTCGCGAGAGTAGCCCAACAGTTCACAAATTCTCCGATTAACATCGAAGATCTTTCCATTTACATCGTGGAAGATAAATCCATCGGGGGCATTTTCCAACAATGTGCGGTAGCGCTGCTCGCTGTCGCGCAGGGCTTCTTCCATCTGTTTGCGCTTGGTGATATCACGGGTCATTCCCTGGAACCCGATGGCATTACCCGACGTATCATACATTCCGCTGACGGACAGTTCGCCCCAAGCCGTCGATCCATCTTTGCGGAAGAACTCCGTTTCAAAGCAGTCGATTTCTATGCGTTGATTGGCCGTTGCCATGGCAAGCGCCTCTTCAAACTTCTGATGCACTAGGCCAAGAGATGAAGGAGTTGTCATCTGTTCATATGTTAGCTGCGTTGCCTCTTCAGGCGTGTATCCAAGCATCTGCATAATCGAAGGGCTTATGTAGATGATCCGGCCGGTAAAATCCATGGCCCAAATCACGTCGCTCATATTCTCGGCAACACGACGGTGCCACTGTTCACCCGCTTGCAGGGCTTCCTCCATCTGTTTCCGTTTGGTGATATCATAAAACGAACCGGTGATGCCTACGGCCTCGCCGCCGACGCGTTGCAGATGGTTCCAATATTCAGCGTGAAAACATGTCCCGTCAGCTCGCCATAGAATAGCATCTTCATAGTGCAGGTGTTCCCCTCTTTTTCCCATCTGGAATGTTGGGCACTCTTCAAACGGCACCGACGTCCCGTCCGCGTGGCTGTGGTGCATGAGATAATGCATGTTTTTTCCGATTAGTTCGTCCTGGTGTTTGTATCCTAGGAGTCGGACGCATGCGTGATTGCAAAATGTGCAGATGCCGTTGAGATCACACCCAAAAATGGCCTCGGCTGTAGTATTTAACAAAAGCCGGATCTGTTCCTCGCTTTGTTTCAGACTCCGGAAAAGAAGGTTGTACGGCTTTGCATATCCCACCTCGATGAACGCATAGTAGATTAAACAGAAGGAAATGACCTCGGACAAATGGGCGCTAACCT
>JBEKZY010000226.1:0-8528 GCA_049509395.1 Thermoguttaceae bacterium
ACATGGCCCATTGTCTAGCATTCATGGTATATCTCCATATTCAAAAGACGTTACTCGATTTAGCGATTCAGCAATGCGCCGACCGCGATATTATACGCGAAAGTCAGTGAAACGATAAACGCCAATATTTAATCGCGGCTGGTAAAATCTGTTATGATCTTAATTTTTGCCATACAAGGCTGGAGACTGTCACCAATAAGTATGCGGTTCCGGCCAGCAGAATGATTACCGGGCCGCTGGGCAGATTTACGGGGTAGCTGACGGCGATTCCCGCGACTATCACAACGGCGCAGAAGATTACGGCCAGGAGCATCATCTGCCACAATTGCCGGGAAAAATATCCCGCAACCGCCGGCGGCAGGGTCATGAGCGCAATCACCAGCACCATGCCCACCACGCGGACCAATAGCACCACGGTCAGTGCTGTAAGGCACAAGAGGATCAGGTAAAACACTTTGGTACGCACGCCGCGGAGTTCGGCGAACTCTTCGTCGAAGCACAGGGCGAGAAACTTGTTGTAGAATCCCAGGCCCACTGCCGCCACCAGCACGTCCATGCCAGCGACCAGCCATAAATCGTTTTTCGAGACGATAAGGATATTGCCGAATAGATAACTCATGGCGTCGGCCGCCCAATTTCCCGGGATTTTGTAAAGAAACAACACTCCCACGGCCATGCCAATCGCCCAGACCGCGCTGATGACCGTGTCTTCCCGTTGTTTTGCGTACAGGCTGACCAATCCGATAATAAGGGCCGATAGGATGGCCGCGGCCGTTGCTCCATACATGGGGTCGCACCAGGTCCAGCCGACCACCTTGTCGAGATAAAGCGCGGCGCCGATACCGCCCAGCACGCAATGCGCGATGGCCGCCGCGATGTAGGTAATCCGCCTGGTCACCACGTACGATCCCACGACGCCCAGGGAAACGCTGGAAAGCAGCCCCACCAACAGCGCGTAGCGCAGAAAAGACATGCCGGGATCGCGAAGTGCATCGATAAATTCACTCATGTTTATGTTCCGATCCTGCCAAGTGGTTGCCGTGCCTGACCATTCGCACGTCGCTGCCGTAGATATCGCTGATTACCTCGCCCGTGACGTGCGACGTCGGATGGACCACGACGCGGCGATTCACGCAGATCACCTTTTCCACCAGATTCGACACGAATCCCAAATCGTGGGTGACCATGAGAATTGTCATGCTTCGGTTCAGTTCGCGGAGCAGATCCCAGAGTCGCGATCCCATGAGGGTGTCGACGTTCGAGGTGGGCTCGTCCAAAAGCAGCAACTCGGGCCGGCTGCAAATCGCCCGGGCCACAAGCACGCGCTGCCGCTGCCCGCCGGAGAGCGATGCGAACGGCATGCGGCAATCTTCCTCCATGTCGACTTGGCGCAACGCCTCCAGCGCCGCTTGCCGGTCTGCGCGGTTGGGCCAGCCCAGAAACCCGGTAAATCCCGGCCGACCCAGGCGTCCCATCAGTACTATGTCCATCGCAGTGACGGGAAATTGCGGGTCGTAAAGCACGTGTTGCGGCATGTAGCCGATGTTCAACCGCGCCTGCCACGGCCTGCGCCCAAGCACCCGAATCTCTCCGGCATCGGGCTTTAGCAGCCCGAGTATCAGCTTGACCAGCGTGGTTTTTCCGCCGCCGTTGGGACCAACCACGCACACAGATTCCCGTTGACCGATGTCAAGACACACATTCTCCAGTACGGGCACGTTGCCGTATGAGAATGAAACTCCGCAAAGTGAAATAACAGGTTCGACTGACATAGAATTTTTAACAGAAATTATGATCTCGTTCCCACGCGCCGTTGTCTCGTTCCCACGATACATTTTTAATCTCGTTCCCACGCGCCACATGGGAACGCAACAGTACGTTAATGTTCCGTACGTGTTTCCTCGAAGGCTTTTCCAATCTTACCGGCCATATCCTGCAAATTGGCGAGAATGTCCTTTTCCATGTCGTTTATCGGCACTAGTCGGCCGCCAATGGCCTCGGCCACGGCCTGGACGCTATGCCGGTCGAATTGCGGCTGGATAAAAATTATCCTCACGTTCTCAGATTTGGCTTTTTGAATCAACTCTCGAAGTTGCTTGGGCGACGGCTGTTTTCCCTCGGCTTCGATTGCTTCCTGCTTTAAATGATAACAATCGCCGAAATAACCAAATGCCGGATGAAACACGTAGAACGACCGCCCGGCATACGGCTTAAGCGCCTGGCGGATCTTCGCGTCCACGGCATCTAATTCTCGATGCAACTCTAAAAGATTTGCCTTAAAAGAAGCGGTGCCGTCAGGATCGATCTTTTCCAAAGCCGTAGCGATATTGGTTGCCATTATTTTTACCAGCGGCGGCGACAGCCACACGTGCGGATCCAGCTCTTCCGGCGAATGGCCGTGTGAATTTTGATCGGCATGATCGCCGCCGGCAACAGAGGAATCCGCCGCTAAAAGCCGTTTTTTTATGCCTGCAGTCGTATCGACCACTGTCATTCCGGGATGCGCGCTGCGTATTTTTTCCAAAAGTTGATTTTCAAAAGGCATGCCCACCTTGAAAAACAACTTGGCATTGCCCAGGGCTTGGATTTGCCTTGGCGCCGGCTCAAAGGTGTGTGGATCCTGGCCCGGCTGAATGAACACCTCAACGTGCACCCTATCGCCCCCAATGCGCTCGACCAGATAAGCCACCGGCGGAATGCCGGCAAACACCTCGATGGGTTCCGCCGCGAACGTTTCCGCTGCAACAAGCATAAGAATAGCCGACAATATAAGTTTCATGGTAAACATTTTGTCAATGTAGTAGGCACACGCCGTGTGTCGTCCCGTAGTGGTTGAATTTGCGCTTTTACCCCAGTGCGACGGTACAACTATCGCCCAGGTGCTTCAATTTGCCAATGTATAGTTACTATTTGCGGTCCTGTGGCGGGAATCACAACCGACAAGCGGCCGCTGGCCGCGTCGTACTTGTATTCCACCGCTTTGTCATTTGCCTCCACCGATTGGATTAGCGGTTTGTCCGTCCAGACGATGAAATCGCCCCCATCGCGCAAAGTTACCTGGAAGGCGCCGGCATCCAACCAGACTTTTTTCATCACTGCCCCAGTGCTGTTAAGTTTGTCGGCCAATCCCAGCACTGCCACACCCCGGTCCACTGGGGCGAACGAGACGATTTCCCATTCGCCTTCGGCAAGCTTCAATGGTTCGCAGTCCGAGCGTTTGCATCGCCACAGCCGGTTGGCCCGATGGGCAAAGGCAACATATTCTTCGCCTTTCAGGTCCGGGGCGTCGGTGGGCGACACGCTGCCCTCGATCGTTACGCGCTCGGACTGCTTGGAATGATAGTTTGCGTTAAAGACCCCGATCACCGCGCAATCGCGGTTGTAGTTAAAAACCTTTAACAACACAGGCTCGTGCAGCACGTCGGCAAACAGGCAGTCGCGAGTCGGCCGGCCTACGCCGTCCGCCCGCAACACGCTGCCGTCGGAAAGAACCAGTTTCCGCAGGAGCTTGAAATCGTGGGCATCGGGCGTATCGGAAACATAAACCGGCCCGCCCGACACCGCCCGCCCGGCTGCATGATACGAACCCATCGCGTGTGCCGACTGGAACATATCCCAGTCGGGCTGCATGAACTGGCCGAACCATAAGCCCACCTGGGCATTGGTGTAAATGTGCAAGCCGTGGGTCTCGGGCCTAAGCGGCCAAAAGTCGGTCGAAGTGCGAATGATCGTGGTTCGCGGCGATCCGTAATAAGTTTCCATTCCGTTGGCCATGCAGTTGATCAAGCGGCCGTTGAAGTTCTCCTCGACCGATTGTTCCAGTGCTTCGCGGTACGCCCGGGTAAGCGCGACCCTGCCGCCCTGACCCGTGGAAACGCCCTCGATAAGCGCCTGGCTGTCGACCTTCACGCCGTCGACGCCCTGGGCCTTCATGCGCTGATGATAGTCGCTCATGAACTTGCCGATCTTTTCGGCCGAAACCAGGCCCACCAGCGGGCCCCAATATTTCACGTTTAATTCTGGCTCCATGTGCATAATGCCCGGCCCGAATAGTCTGGGCACGTCGCGGACGTCGTAACCGGGCAGCGAATTGCCGTCCACTCCGCCCCAATATCCATACATCGTCTGCCAGACGATAAACACCCGAACCTTGAAATCCTCCTTGGCAAGTTTTACGGTCGGCGTCAGATCGCCGCCAAAACGCCGCTGGTTGGCGGCCAACGACACCAGGCGCTCCTCTCCAGTCGGCGTCTGCTTGTAGTCCTGCCAGCCGTCGTCGAGGATCAGAAAACGAGGCTCCACGCCGCCGGCTTTAAACGATTCCAAGCCGGTCCGGACCTTGTCGGCCGAAACCTCCCTATAAAATGAATTCCAGGTGCACCAGCCGAAAAGATCGACGAAATCGGGCGTCGGCTTTTCGCCGCGGAGCTTGCCCGTGCCTAGGCGTTTCATCACGGCCTTTGCACCGTCGTCGGCCATCGTGTATGGATCGCGCCCCGCCGATACGAACAGCGCCACTCCCCCTGTGCCGAAGGTAAACGGATCGCCGGTTTCGCCGGTCAGGACCAGGCCCGAATCGCCGGCGCTGATGGAAAAACGGAACACGCCGTCGATCAAAGGCACAAGCATCACGCAGTCGCCGCTTTTAGTTTCGGCCAAGAGCCACTGCGTTTCGAATTGCACGTCCGCGTGCGACGTTCCGGCGGCGGGCTTCATCCAGAACGGCTCATAGCGATGTGTGCTGGTGAAACGGTTCAGCCCGGCGATCTTGCACAGCGGCGATTGAATGAAGGAACTGGAATTGCCGGCCGTAAAACGCAGGAAAACGCCCGTACCGGTCGGATCTTCGACCGCAGAAAAGCCCTTGGGTATGTTTTCCAGCACCGGGCGGTTGTCGCACAAAAGCGTTCCGTTTTTAAGAGTAAATTCCATAGCCGAAGCGCTCGTAGGCACGGCGATAACGGTAGCCAGGCACATGGCCCTGAAAAGCGATGGCAAATTTTTCATTCGCACGGTTCACCTGCTTTATTGGACTGGTTCAATTTGAAATTTGCATTTTGCAATTCACAATTTGCAATGTTATTGCGGTGCATTTTTTGCGGTGCATTTCACGCACCCTACGTTAATCTCTTGAAATCGTAAATGTGCGTGAACCTTCAACCTTGCCGTATAGTTCCAGCGTGTCGTAACGCACAGTGATGGTGAAGGTTTCGCTCTTTGCTTTCAGATCGATGTCCTCCGGCACTCGCCACGAGTACCCGCATGTGCCGTCTCAGCCGAATGGCATGGGGCCTTCGGCAACGGTCTTTCCGCTGGAATCAGTGATAGTTACCAAGGGATCCAGCGATTTGCTTTTTTCCCGGGTTTCCTTTTTACCATTGCCGATGTCGATTTCTTCTTTAACTTTCTGCCGGGTATCGTTAATACCTCGAATCATGATATTCAAGGCCGGATCGATGAGCACGGCATATACCTGGACCTCGTCGCCGGGTTTAAACACGGAATCTTTGGCGGGTCCGGCGAACAAAACCTCCGGCTTATTCGAAAAATCCAACACAAACGGCTTGTCTTGTCTGATCTGGACCGCAAATTTCCGCTGTTTATGCCGGTCCTGCCGTATGCCGTCGGTGTGGTAGTTGTCGCTAATTGTCATGTGCAGCGATCCGTAGTCGATCCGAGTATAATCGATGGTATAATCGCCGACCGGCACTTTACACTGGTTAACCGGTCCACGGTTGCTATCTTCATATCCAATTGCCACAGCGTGCTCAGGGGAATAAAGCGAGCCGTCAACAGTCATTTTTTTGATTTCCCGCGATCCGGGTCCCAGTTTGAACGTGCCAAGCTCGCCGGCGTAGGGCTTGACGAAAAGTTTGTCGCCGATGGGCGTGGCGTCGATGGTGTAGTACTTGTCTCCGACAAAGCGGTATGCGCTTAACGAGTTCGCCCCATCCCAGCTTTCATAGGGTTCTCTTTTTCCCGGCTCCATCAGGAATAGAGTAGAATAAGGGCGATCGAATCGGCCGCCGACACTATGCTGGTGTGCGAGTATGGCGTCGAACTGCCTATCGTCGATTTTAATGCACCCCGCACGGAATGACAAGTTTGCAAAAAGAATAGACACGCCAATGTTCATGTCCGGATCATCCGGGAAACGCACCATAAACGGCAGTATTTTCACAGACTGAATACCGTAACCGGGGCCGAAATCCATGGGCACGCTGATTTCATTAAACAGAATGCCATTTTTAGCGGCGTAAGACCAGAAATCGGCGGGCCAAGGCTCTTTATTTAAGGTTATCGGAGGGTCATTGGTGAGATCCAGATCGTGGTTGGCGTCGAAGTACAGGCGGTCGTAGCCCGCCGAGCCGGTGGCGTCGATGACGAATTGATATTCCGTTCCGCTTTCGGGCTGCATATAGTTATAATCGAATTTAACCGCGCCATAGAGCGGTTTTTTGGCTTTGATCTGCGGATATTTTTTGACTTCCTTTTTTGGAACAGTGGAGTCTTCGAGAAAATTCGTTTTTGCGAAGCCAAGATACACGCGCTGCCCGCATTGACCTAGTTCGGGTTGGCGCTTAAGGGTCTCGGTTAATGAGATTTCTTTAAGCTGAAATCCGCCGTCTTTATCGACCTCAAGAGGTAATTTTTGTGAACAACCTAGAGGAATAATGCAGGATACAACCAATAAAAGAAACCGCCGGCACATGGCTGTCCTCCCGGGCAATGAAAGTAACATTATTCGCACAACGCGGCGCCGCTATTGGTAATGTAATGTATTACACGGTTTATGACAAGGTTTTATTCCATAGTTGCCAAGTGCCGCAGGGTGCGCGAAATACGCCTTTATTTCGCCATAATGTAACGGGTGCATTTCATACACCCTACTTTTTTAACAAATCTCTGAGGTGGACCCCGTTGTCCAGACCACTATTCACGATCATAGGTAGCAGCCCGCGAGACCCATACCAAGGGTCTCGCGCGGCTGCTGATTTACCAATAAGGGGGGAAGTGCCAATAAGCTATCCCCGTGTTACGCGCGATTTTAAAACGATTTGGACCACTCCTCAAAGATTCCTTTTCACGCCACCCGATACACTGCCAGCGGCGTGAGATATTCCAAGGCGCTGTGAACGCGTTCCTCGTTGTAAAACTGGAAGAAGTACGAAAGTCCTTTTTCCAAGGCCCGCACAGTCGCGTAGTCGTGCAGGTACAGGTCTTCATATTTCACCGTCCGCCACAAACGCTCCACAAACACGTTGTCCATCCAGCGGCCGCGACCGTCCATGCTGATGGCCACGCCCGCCGCTTCCAAACGGCCCGTAAATGCCACGGCCGTGTATTGCACGCCCTGGTCGGTGTTGAATGTCTCCGGTGTGCCTTGCAAGAGGGCTTCATCCAACGCCTCCAGGCAAAATAAACCGTCGAGCGTGTTCGACAGCCGCCACGACAACACGTAGCGGCTGTACCAATCCATGACCACCGTCAGGTACATCCAGCCTTGCGTCATCGGCACGTAGGTGATGTCGCTGGACCATACCTGGTCGGGCCTGACAATCGCCATATTTCGCAGTAAATACGGGTATATTTTGTGTTCCGGATCGTGCTGCGACAGCCGCGGCTTGGGATAAATCGCCTCCAAACCCATTAAACGCATCAAGCGTTGCACCCATTTTCGATTCACTCCCAAACAGGCCGACATCCGCCGGCTGCCGTAAAACGGCGTCCGCAGATATTGCTCGTCGATCCGCCGCATCAACGATAAATCCTCCTCGGGCGTATCGCGCCGCAACGACGCATACCAACTCGATCGATTCAAAGCCAAAAGTTCACACTGCCGGCGGATACTCACGCCGGGACAGCGCGGCTCGATGCAGCTTCGTTTGAACTCAATCGAGTCGGGCAACTTTTTTTTTCAACCACGCCAGCTCCATCTGCAAGCGGCCGATCTGTTCGTACAGGTCAGCGATCAACGCCTCCTGCTCCTGGCTCTCCCGACGACGATCATCCGAAAACAGTTCGCCCGCCCCCTCCAGCAACCGCTTCTTCCAGTAGCCGATCTGCGTCGGATGAACGCCAAATTGGGACGCCAATTCGCCGGTGGTACGGTCTCCACGCACCGCCGCCAACGCCGCCTTCGCCTTCAACGACGATTCGATCCTCCGTCGTTTCGCTCCCATCTCGAACTCCCTCCATTTGGACCATGAGTACATCTATTCTATCAATTTTCGTGGTCCATTTTTCGGGGTCCAGTATATGGAAAATTACTTATAAAGCAAATCCAAATCATATTATAGGATCAAAACCAGTTTCAGAACTTGTTCCGGGAGTTCCTGGCTCATTTTATATTTATGGCGTTGTTGAACTTTCAGCATTTGAGCCAGAATATGTGCCACTGGGAAGACTTCGTCCAAATGATGGTCCTTTAGTCAATGCAGTTGACAGATTTATTGCAGATCGTGTTCGAGAATTATCTAAAAAAATTGATGATAAACGAAGAAAAAAGCTTGACGACGAATCATTAG
>JBEKZY010000227.1:0-11832 GCA_049509395.1 Thermoguttaceae bacterium
CGTCTTGACTTGACAGGACCAGCTTAGTGTGCGGCGTTTTAGCGCCAGCGCGAATGGGAGATTGGTCAAGTCCCACGATTCTAACCACTTGCAACCCTTGACACGGCTCACTTCATGGGAGGAATCATGTCATTAATAATTTCTTCCATTTTACGATGCCATGATTCTGCAAAGAGTTCTCCTCCACATGCATCTTTAGCGTACGCAAGAAGTACATTAGGTATACACAAGTAGTTTTCGATTTCTCTGCGTTTCCAAGTCATTCCTTCTGCGCCCAAATCTGGAGGCAAAGGGCGTTCTAAACGGTCAAATAGAGCGATCCCCACTAAATTAGGTCTTGACTCACGAAGTCCGTGAAAGTGTGAACGTACTCGACTTGGGTCATTGCCAACATAATATATAAAAGGCTTTTTCAGGAATATTTCCGCATCCGAATGTTTAAGTCTTTTAGCGAAAGCTTGAAGAATAGCTAAGTCTGTTGAACCTTCAAGGTAAAGGACCCATCCGGTTTGTTGAGCCATGTAGTATTGCTCAAAGCCGATTTCTCTAAGTGATTTAAGAACCTGACTCCCACGGTCGTCGATCCGGTGCGGTATTCCGACAAATGCAATAACAATATCTCGATCTGCCGCTTCATTTAATACAACTTCAGAATGGCTGCCTATTATGATTTGAGAATCTTGGTCGGCGGCAACTTCTGTCAGAAGTTGGTAGGTTTGGCGTTGTCGGAGTATCTCCAAATGTGCATCTGGTTCATCTAATAACAAGATCGTTCCCGGATTTGCATAAAGATGGGCAAGAAGTAGTAAAGTTTGATGAAGTCCACGTCCGGAACAGGAAAGATCTAAGTGTGCCCCTCCCTCTTTATATTTCATTATAATTTCACTGCGTTCGGCGATGTATTCCGGTGGATAAAGCGTAATGCCAAATAATGACCTAATTCTCTCTACAATCACATCCCAGGTTATGTTGCCCTTTTCAGAAGAATAGACACGATAACACAAATTGCGAAGTACTTGGGCCGTCTGTCCTTGCCCGACAAGAAAATCAATTTCCCCTGGTTGTTTGAGAAATTCCTGGTCGGCGAGGCCAGACATCGGGTGTAGATATGCAACTTTTATTCCCGGCATCTTTTCATTTAAAAGTTCATCGGGAATTGTAGAAAACTTAGATTCTTCTACTGGCCTTTCGTCATAACCAGAAAGCCGCAATGGACGACAAGCAAAAGACTCTTCGTTGAGAAAATCGAATTCCAAACCACAAGACCATTCATTGTCGTGTGTGACGCCATCTACAATAATATCGATACGTATATTCCGTGTTATCTGTTTCTTTCTTGTTTTACCATCTTCTTTCACTACGATCTGCTGGCCTTCCCGAACATGAAGATCTTTCCATAATAAATTGGCGGCAGGGACAGGCACCGTAATCAAATCACGGCGGTTAATTGTAACACCAGGGCGTTTTTCTGGAGAGGATTTTCCACCTTTTTTCTCTTTCCATTTTCGTAAGCCAATATCCCACAATGAAAGGGCTTGAAGTGCGGTTGTTTTGCCAGAATTATTTGGGCCTATAAACACCACTGATTTGCCTAATTCGACATCGATATCATCGAATCGTTTGAAATTCCGAACCCTGAGGCGAGTTAGCATTTTCTATTCCTTACTACTTGCAAGGCTCCTTTAGAAACTCTTAATATTACCAATATAGGAGTAATAAAATATTCTGCAAGATGCATTAAATCACAAGTAAATATGCAAATTGCCAAATCCATTTCTATGCGAATTGAATACCATTTTCCGTCTGTTTTTCTGCACTAGAATCTGTTTATCTGCACTAGAATTGGGCTGAAAAATATCGTAAAATGCGGAAATCATGTCCTATAAGTCCTTAAAACGCGCATTGGGCGAAACCAGCCTGGAACGGAAGTGCCGTTTCCTGTTTGGGGCCTGCCTGCTGCTTCTGATTACCGCCAGTTTCTGGTCGTACGGCATTTTGACCGAGCGGGTGGTTTACGAACAGAACCAAATCAGGGGACAACTGCTGGTGGACCGCGTCATGCTCATTCGGCATTGGGAAAAGCTGGAGAACATGTCGGAGAAGGAATCGGAGAGCATTCGGCATCAGATGGAAATTGTTCTCGAAATAATGACAAGCATCACTAATAATATCAGCAGACAAAATTTTGAAGTGAGTTTTATTTGGGCCAACAGCACCGATGACACCAACAAACCGGGAAGCGATTACGAAAGAAAACTGCTGGAGAAATATAAAAAGACCCCGCCGGCCACAAACGCCGATAGCGACTTATTCGAATTCGACGAAGGTCCGCCCGAAAATGACAAATATATTTATTATCAGGCAATCCGCGCGGATAAATCCTGCATGCTGACTTGTCATCGGGCGCCCCTGGGCGGCCCGGGTTTCTACCTGGAAGGCGCGGGAATGGCCCTGAGCAGACTCACCGCGCAACACGACGGCGATCTGTTGGCCATCGCTAAAGTAAAAATTCCCAACGGCCCCATGGAAACAAAGCTCAACCTGAATCGGGCCGTGCTGCTGGCCACCGCAATCGTCACCGTCATGCTGGCCATGATCGCCTCGTATTTGATCGTGCGCTATGTCATCGTCAAGCCCCTGCGGCATCTGCGTGACGTGAGCGACGCGATCAGCCGCGGCGACATTTCGCAACGCGCCGATATCCACACCGGCGACGAATTCGAGGAACTGGCCGTGGCCTTCAATCGCATGTTGCGGCACCTGACCACCATCCAGGAAGAACTCAGGCAGGTCAACGCCAACCTGGACGGAAAGGTCGACGAGCTGGCGCAGGTCAACATGCGGCTCTACGAATTGAACATGCTCAAGAGCGATTTCCTGGCCACCATGAGCCACGAACTGCGGACGCCGCTTAACAGTATTCTGGGCTTCAGCGAAGTGTTGGAGTCCATCGATTCGCTGGACGAGAAGCAAAAGCGCTATGTGCAGAACATTCAGAAGTCAGGCCGCACGCTTTTGGACATGATCAACGACATTCTCGACCTGGCCAAAATCGAAAGCGGCAAGATGGATACGCGAGTGGCCGAATTCCACATCAACCACGTGATAGCCGCCCAGTGCGATATGGCCAAGCCTCTGTCTGAAAAAAAGAACATCGATTTGCAGGTCAACATACAGCCCGGCTTGCCCACTATGCACCAGGACCAGGCCCGGGTGCAGCAGATACTCAACAATTTGCTTTCCAATGCCATAAAGTTCACGCCCGAGGGCGGATGGATCACCGTATCGGCCGAGCGGGACGACAAGAATTTCCTGGTGTTGCGGGTAAGCGACACGGGGGTGGGCATTGCCGAAGAGGACCGGCAGGCCATTTTCGAAAAATTCCGCCAGGGCCGCACCGCCATGCCCACAGGCGAGGCCATCACCCGCGAGCATTCGGGCACAGGATTGGGGCTTTCGATAGTCAAGGAACTCTGTAAACTGTTGGGCGGCGAAATATCGGTGGAAAGCGAACTGGGCAAAGGCAGCACCTTCACCGTACTCCTGCCCTGGACCCTGCAAGAACAACCCCGGCTCGATTCCGCGCTTATCGAAGGTTTCAACGAATTTGCCAAATCCCGCCTGGATCTGATACACCACGAACGGCAAGCGGCGGAATAAACGTCCATAAACCGCGGCCGACGGCTGCGGAATAAGACCTGCATACGTGCGACCGACTAACCGACCACGCCGACCAATGCTGCGCATCGGTGCCCGATGGCGCCAGTTGCGGCTTTAGGTATTATGAGTCCAACCAGAAGTAAAACCGACGCTACTTCCGAAGTCCAACTTTTCGCCGACGGCGCATGCAGCGGCAATCCGGGGCCGGGCGGGTGGGCGCGTCGGTCGAACTGATCACAGACAGCATGTACGTGGGCAAAGGGCTGAGCGAATGGCTGCCCAAGTGGAAGGCGAACGGTTGGCACCGACGCGAAGGCAAGAGCCTCAAAGAGATCAAAAACGAAGACCTCTGGCGACAACTAGATGAATTGCTAAGCCGCCACAAAATCAAATTCACCCACGTCCGCGGCCATGCCGGCCACCCGGAAAACGAACGCTGCGACGCCCTGGCCGTGGCGGCGTATCAGAAGTTCCTCAGATAAAAAAGGGGACGCAGCTCTTTTTATCTTGACAAGATTTGATGAAATTGTTAAGTTCCATCCATGCCACGCATTGCACGCATATCTCCCGGGGGTTTTGTATATCATGCTTTGAATCGCGGGGTGGCGCGGTTGGCTTTTTTTGAAAAAGAAGCTGATTATGCGGCTTTCGAGCGGGTGCTGGTGGAGGCCCAAGAAAAACATCCCACGCGAATTTTGGCTTATTGTCTGATGCCAAACCATTGGCATTTTCTGCTCTGGCCTCGAAAAGACGGCGAATTGACCGATTTCCTCCGTTGGCTTACTCATACGCACACAATGCGATGGCACGCGCACCATCAAACCCAAGGAACAGGACATTTATATCAAGGACGATTTAAGGCATTTCCGGTTCAGACCGATGAGCATTTCTATGCCGTGGCCAGGTACGTAGAACGGAATCCCGTTCGGGCGGGTCTGGTAAAACGGGCGGAAGATTGGCTCTGGTCGAGTGCCGGTATAAGACACAGCGGACCAACCGAAATGCAACGATTGCTGGCCAAGTGGCCGCTTCCGTTGCTGAAGGAATGGTTGTTAATGCTCAATCGGCCCGAGACTGAAGAGGATTTGGCAAGTATGCGGAACACCGTCAGCCGCGGTTGCCCGTTGGGTAATCCACGATGGCAATCCAATGTCGCTGTACGCCTTGGATTAAACTATACCTTGCGCCCACGCGGCCGACCGCGAAAACAAGAATGAAAATGAGCTGCGTCCCCTTTTGTCCCTCTTTTGTCCCTGATTTCCGCTGACTCCGCCCTCACTCGTTCGGCACGTACCCTTTCTCTTGCCCGACGTACCACATTATATCACTGCTTATCCAGTTCCCTTTCGATCCGCCCTTCATAGACACGCTGCACGCCCGTTTGTCGCCAGACAGGAATAATCGATGCCATTCTTCTTGCTCCTTCAATGGGAGGTCCATCATTACCGTGGCCCCGTTACCAATTAATACCACGGTGTCGCTGTTGTGCAATCCGGGGTGATTTGGACGCCTGTCACACGCGATTATAGTTGTGGAGTCACTGCCCAGATCGTGGACCGAAAAGGCGGGATTGAGCAAATAGGATGGCCCCGCCGAATCGGTGTCGGCGGGGCATCTCAATGTTGAAGCGTCGATGCCGACCTCTTTCCGTATCTTCGGGTCGTCTAACGGATCAATCGACGCTCTCCCGTCATTACCGCGAGGCACATCGCCATGCAGTGATACGTATTTTACCAAGGCATCGTAAAGCATCCGCATATTGGCCTGGCATTGTGCTCTCCTCGCTGCTGACCGCGCATCACAACCAAAACTCCCGACTCGACAGCCTACAATGCCAACCATGAATAACAGTGCCATGGCCCTATACATACGTATTATCCTAAGCGATCTCGTTTTCCGTTTGCACATAAGCCGCTCGTGACCTTTTGTGAAACCGCTTTCATTTATGGCTAATCGCTCTTATCTCAAGCACCTGAGTGTTGTTCTCAAAATATCCACGGGTAACCAGGAATAACCAACCATGCCAATCTTGCCATCCCAAAAATCTGGTGAAAATTGCTTATTTGCCAATATTAGTATTGTATCACCGGAATCTACTCTCATCTTACACATTTGCCACGGTTAAGTTTTGTAATTCAGGTCTTATTTTGGATAACTTTATCAACCGCCGGCCACCCGAGGAAATTCAACGGCTCCTCGATGGTGCCACATGAATAGCGTCAAAGTCTCTATTATTTAAACAAATGATGACAAATTACAGATGCAACAGTCAAATTGCCATGACTTATAGGTTTTTAGGTAGCGACGATAGAATCCATTCTACAATTTCTGATTTATGCTGCTTCATAGTCCCCAAAAAACATTTTTTCCCGTGAATTAGCATATTGCATTTGATATTTGACATAACTACATTAATTCAAAATGCATTTAATCAATAGTTTTTAGGCCCCCACCCTTCCCCTGGATCAGAAGGCGGGGCTGGCGGAGAAGTCGGTATCGGTGGACATTTATTTCGTTTCCATCCATAAGCGTCCGGCCCGCAGCGCCAAAAATCTGTTCCACCCTTCCAAAAGTCAATAGTGAAAACCTGGCCTGTTGCCTTACATGTGATTTCACCCCAGACATGGTCGGTGAAGGGCACGCCAGTGGGACCGACGTGTGTGACCGTACCGTAGTCGAAGAAGCTGTTTGGCGAACGATTCTGCAGTTGCATGAGGACCTGGAGCTCGCATTCGCTGCATACGGGACCGTTGTAGCACAAATAGCTTGGCCCGCCACGGTCGTAAATTATTTGGTACGCTTTCGTAAGACCGGACATAATGCTGTCAGATTCTTTTATGCAGTCTGATTCGCAGCCCCCGCCCGCCTTACAGCAACTGTACAATTGCTGTCTGAGTTTTTGAGCCGCAGCTCTAAACTGTCTATCTTGTTCCTCTCGCTGCCTTTTCATTTCTTGATGAAAGTCATCTATACTCATCGCACAAGTATCCATCCCTGACGGATCGATATTCGTCAGTGGATCATCGCCGCAATACTCATACAAATCCATCCCGCCCTCATACCCAATCGGATCTCGTTGGTCAAAAGTTCCCAAATCTGGATTATACATGGCACAGGCCTCCTAATGTTTATGGTAGTTTGGTTCGCCTCGTCGTGGTTTGCGTTGCCACTTCGGCTCGGCTGGTGAGGCTTCCTGTTTGATTTGGATTCGCTGGATTCGGGCAAAGGTTTCCTTGGCGTGAGGAATCGCCCAGGCTTCGTTGGCATCTCGCGGTTCGGGATACTGCATTTCGGGAATGGGGATGACGTTAGTTCCACAGCGGTCGGCCTCGCGCATTGCCGTCTGAAGCGTGCGATGCATGATGCTCGCAACAAGCCACGAACCGCGGATACAGCCTTCGTAGGGCATGATTTGATAAGCGTGGTAATATGCCTCCAACGCCTCTGGAATCCGGAAATGGTCGAGCAGGCAATGACCGCGTTCGTTCAAAAAATGGGCGAATTCCTCGCGCCGAGTCAAGTTCCGCAAAAAAACACCCTGCCGAAAGTCCTCGTCTGTGAGAGGTGTCGGCCAAGTCCGATAGTACTGATCCTCGTGCCACGCCCAACCGTCACCCGAGCCTTCGACGTTGAACCGTTCCACCTCCGGCTCTTCCCAACGGGCAAAGTAGTGCGATTTTGTCTTGACGAGGAAAAGCGGGTAGCCGAGCCTACGTCCAATGGCAACGTAAAGCGCCGGCATCGTCACGCAGGTTCCGCCGCAGCCGGTAAGCAGCCCGTGCAAAAAGAGATTTCGTGAATCTCGGCCGTCATAATCGCCTGCGGTGAAAGGCATGTTATAACGGACGCTAAGTTGAGTCTGGAGCAGCGACAACATCGACAACATACGAAACCTGCCCGGAGAATCCTCGCCCTTCCGCGGCGCTCGGATATAGTCAAGCCACCACCGCTTGGTATTTTGGTCGACGTATTCGGTCCAACTGTCCAGCTTGTGTATGCACAGATCGGTATCAATGCCATGCGTACCCGGAAGACCGGCCGCACAAAAGAGATTCAGCCGCACAATGTCGATCTTGGCAATTTCCGACTCGGGCATTTGCGCAAGATGAGCCAAATTTGCTTGCCAGCGACGGTAACCTTCGGGATCGGAGGCACTCTCAATGATTTGAGGCTTAACGACTTGCCGGTATTTTTGAGGACTGATCGTAGCCACTGCCACCACTCCCACGACTTGTCAAGTTCACACCCCACACCTCCGCTAGGCTACAGAGAAACCTTGATAGTGAAAAGTTTACTGTTGGTCAGTCGCAACGTCAACTAGGCAACTGGCGATTTTTTTACAGTGTTCAACATGGCCCGTTCAAGGGTGACCTGCCCGGTGTCGGCAGATTGTAACACTTGGATGCATAATGAATTACGATACAACTTATCATGCTGATCAATTAAGAGACCATTTTCATCGCGATATAAAACCGCAACCTCATTCTCCCTTGTAGCTGAGTAACAAAGGGGACGCAGCTATTTATGGCGTCCGCGCGGCCGGCCGCGAAAACAAGAACGGAAAAGAGCTGCGTCCCCTTTTTTTACAGCACCTGTCGATACACTTCGGCCACGCCTTTGGCCATGCTGCGGTGGGAGAAGAATCGGGCCTGACGCTCTAGTGCGCTGTCGCGCATTGCAGACCAGTCATAACGGCCTTCGATTACGTCGGTCACGGCCTGGGAAATAGCCTTTTGATCGCCGGCAGGGACAATTAGACCGTCTTGCCCGTGGCGGATGGCCTCGGCAACGCCTTCCACGTCGGCGGCCACTGCCGGCACGCCGGCCGCCATGGCCTCTAAAAGCACCATGGGCATTCCTTCGCCGTACAAGCTGGGCAGAACGAACAGATCCATGGCTAACAGTTCGGATGTAACGTCGCTGGTAAAGCCCGTCCACTGGATGATGTCTTCCAAGCCCAAATTGGCCGCAAGTGCATGAATTTCTCTCTCATACTTTGGCGATTCGAACTCGCCCACTGCCAGCAGGCGCACGGACAACCCTCGCTTGCGCATAAGGGCCATCGCCTGAAGTAATATTTCCACCCCTTTTCGCGGGCGGAAGAGCGCTACTGTTCCTAATGTCCACTGTCCGCGCGGAGGCCTGCGGAAGGGAATTTCGTATAGAGCGGGCACGCCGTTGTGGACCACGGTTATGCGCGAAGCATCGAAACCTTGTCGGATCATGTGCTGTTTGAGGCTTTGGGAAACCGCGATCAGATGGCTGGCCCGGCGCAGACTGAATCGCTCGGTTATATTGTTGATCCAATTCAGCCACGGCCGGCCGGTATTGCGCGACGCGGGGCTATGCACGTGATAGACCATGGGCACGCCGGCAAGTCTTGCCGCCATGCTGCCCACCAGTGCCGTACGCACCGTATGGCAGTGAATCAAGGCGTACTTTTCCCGATGCGCAATCTGGGCGATCTTGCCGGCCACGCCCAGGTCCAGACGGTTTAGCATGGGCAGATTATAGACGGGCGTGTTTTGCGACTGCATCAATTCGGCGAAGTGTTTGGGTTTTACACATGCGAAGGCCACCTCGAATCCGCATTGCGGCAGGCATTGGGCCAAAAGATCTTGCACACGTTCCGCCCCGGCATAATGTTCACCGTTGACAAGATGCAGCACCCGGGCAACGCCGACAGCGGGTAAAACTCGCTCTTGCACACCGGGCATGAGCGAATGCGGCGGCACTACTACCGGCATGGACTCGGGCAACAGATTTTCGAAAGGCATCGTGGACATTGGCTTATTGCCCTCACCATAACTCTCTCCGGGCACCGACCGCAGGTTGGTCGGGAGAGGGGACACGAATTGTCGCCCACCCGACACAAGTGCCGGGGCTATTGATTTTCAGGTAATTAATGTCATATAAAATGCACAAACGCGCTCGCCGTTGGCTCGCGGCTAAACTCTAATCCCTGATCAATACGCATTTTGCCCCAGGATCACCACCCACGCGGTTCGCAGCAATATCTTGATATCCAGCCACAGCGACCAATCGCGGATGTATTGCAGGTCGCATTCGATGCGTTTTTCCATTTTTTCGGGCGTATCGGTTTCGCCCCGCCAGCCGCTTACCTGGGCCAGGCCGGTAATCCCGGGCTTGACCTTGTGGCGGAGCATATAGCCCTCGACCTTTTGGCGGAATTGTTCATTAAGCGCGTTGGGATGCGGGCGCGGTCCGACAAGCGACATGTCGCCTTCGACCACATTGAGGAGTTGGGGCAACTCGTCGAGCGAGCTGCGCCGCAAAAACGCGCCCACTTTTGTAACGCGGGGATCATTTTTCGCGGCTTGCACGGCTTCAGTCCCATCTTCGCATACCGTCATGGTGCGGAATTTCCATACGCGAATCTCCCGGCCGTCCAGACCGTATCGTCGCTGGCGGAAAAACATCGGCCCAGGCGAAGTGAACTTTATCCACAGGGCAATAATCGCCATGGGAACGGCAAACAACAACAAAAGCAGGCTGCCGAACACTAAGTCGCATAGCCGCTTGCCCATTCCGTCGATGCCGTAAAAAGGCGTCTCGAACACGCTTACCACCGGCAGGCCCAAGATGTCGGACCAGCGGGAATGCAGCAATTCGAAAACAAAGAAATCGGGCACGACGTAGACCGATGCCGTGGTGTCGCTTAGCCGGCTTAGCACGCCGCGGATGCGCTCCTCGGCCCGCATGGGAAAGGTGATGTAAATAATGTCCACTTCCCCAGCCCGGGCATGCGCCAGCAGGTCGTCAAGATTGCCGATGCGCCGGCCGATTTCCTCGGGAACGTCCGGGATGCGCTCGTCGCCGCGATCGTCGTAAAAGCCTAAGAGCTTCAGGCCCATCTCGGGCAATTTCTCGATGTTTCGCGCCAATTGAAAGCCCAGTTCCGTCACGCCGATGATGGCAAAATTCCGGCTATTGTAACCCAGCGTCCGCAGTATCCGCTGCAACAGGCGAATCCCCAGCCGGCAGCAGATCATTAAAACCGGCGAAACCACAAACCATGTAAACAGGACGAGTCGCGAAAATTCCCCGGTGTGCTTGGTCACGAATCCCCAACCCAGCAAAAGAAACGAGGTAAAGATCCAGACGAACAACAACGAGAAGATTTCCCGTTGGGTCGATACGCCGCGCCAACTGCGATACATCCCGCTCAGCTCGGCAACGAAACCATAAAAAAGTATGGCCGATAATCCGGCAAGTAAATAATGTTCGGTGGTAGTCCAGCGGGCCTGCGGTTCCAGCGAGGCTATGGCCAGCCCGGCAACCACAGACAAGGCGTCGGTCATGCGATACAGCACGCCGGCGGGAGGCCAATATTGATGAATCCGCCGCACAGAACTGGGCATCGAAGCACCACTTAAACCCTATACTAGTTTTTTAGATTGTATCAATGATAATGATTTTACCGGCAGAGCCGGCTCAACCCCCGCCCAGAGATAAAAAGCCGAAGGCTTGATCCCCGGTTTGCAAGTATACCTTAATATATTTAGTCCGGTGATCTTAGCGGGTATTTAAATTGCGGATGCAAATCGTGTGTTTATCGATACATAGGAGGAAAACAAAATTTTATACTCAGGGCCGGACCGTGTCGGGTGGGGAAATACAAACAGCGCTTGCCGCGTTCTGCCTGCCGTTTAGGCCCGCAGCAGGCGCCAATTCCCATCACGCTCGCTCTAGAAGCTATAACTGATTCTCGCACTCAGCCCCTGCAAGATCAGGTCGTTGTTGTGCGGGCCGGTGGCATCGTCGAATATCTGACACTGGTTCAGCCAGTCGTTGATTTCATAGCCAGCCGTCGCGTTCCAATTTCCGCATCTGAAATGCAGGCCGACCATGGCCTGGAAGGTCAGTGCGCCGAAATCGCGATCGTCGATCGGGATGTTGAAACTGGACGTGCCGGTGTTCTTGGTCGTGATCGTCACGTCCTTGATCGCCCAAAAGCCCAGCAGGTAAGCGGTGTAGAAGTTCATCGTGAAATTGATCTCGCTTCTTTCGCCGCGCCATAAATTCAGGGAATTCTCGATCCCGAGTTTCGGTCCGATGCCCCAGAAATCGTTCTCTATCCGTTCGTCAACAGTTTCCGACGTGATCGCGCCCGACCATGATCCTTGAAACTCGGAATTAAACGCCTGATTG
>JBEKZY010000228.1:0-8173 GCA_049509395.1 Thermoguttaceae bacterium
TGTCATTTGTCATTCGGATTTCGACATTTATTTATTATACCAGCTTTTTTTACCGGGAGATTATCATGCACTTTGCCGTAACCACCACATTCGATATCGATGGATATAAGATTGTCGACTACAAGGGAGTTGTCCGCGGCATCATCGTCCGGGCGCCTACAATTGCCCAAGGGATTTTCGGCGGGCTAAAGAGCATTATTGGCGGTCAGATCGGGGCTTATACCGAAATGTGCGAGCAGACGCGGCGGCAAGCCTATGAACTGATGATTCAGCATGCCCAGGAAATGGGCGCCAACGCCGTGGTCGGCCTGCGTTACGACGCCTCCGAAGTGGCCAGCAAAGTCTCGGCCACTGAAGTCCTTTGCTACGGCACCGCCGTGGTCATCGAGCCGATCGCATAAGGACCTATTGCTTCAGATCTTATCCTATCAGTCCTGAAATTGTGATTCTTATAAAGGGGAAGAATAAATGACATTAATCAAATGCGATGAATGTGGAAAGGAAATTTCTTCGAAAGCGTCTTCTTGTCCTAATTGTGGTAATCCTATAAATATGAAATCAGGTCCTTTCGGAGGTCTTGAAAAAGGAAGCACAGTTCGTCCAGACTTCTGGCATGATCCAAATGTCGGTGCTGTCGCTATGATTATTGGCCTTATTATCTTAATAGTCTTTGTTATAATCTGTTCAGGACTATCAGGAATCAGATAAAAAATGTTTTCCATTTATTAGATGGCGGCTAGCAACCGCTAGTGAATAATTACGACTACTCCGGCGGTCGTTGACCGCCGGCTATTGTCGTTACTTATCCGAAACACAATAAACAGCCCACTATCAACCATTTACCTTTTCCGCGCTTGCACCACGCGCGGCAGGCGGGCAAGGTCTTTGATCGTCGTTGACGGCTCGAATCGCTTTTCAGCCGCAAACAAAGCGAGAACCCGGTCGTGAATCGTGGGACTGATTTCCATGATGAAATATCCGCCGGGATTGAGCCGCTCGACGGACTGCGGAATAAGGGCTTCGATAACTTCAGTGCCGCGCGGCCCGGCCACAAGTGCGACGTGCGGCTCGAAATTGTTCACGTCCGGGGCAAGCGCGTTCAAGTCGCCCGCGGCCACGTAAGGCGGGTTGCTTAAAATAAAGTCGAATTTTTTCTCGGGCGCTATATCTGCGAACAGGTCGCTCCTGATGAACTCGATCCGTTCCACAACGCCGTGCTTTTCCGCGTTGGATTTGGCCACTTCCAGCGCCGCAGGGCTGGTATCGACGGCGGTTACACGGCAGCCGGGCAAGTGCTTGGCGGCGCAAACGGCAATTATTCCGCTGCCGGTGCCCACGTCGGCAATTGTTGGTTTTCCGCCTATCGACCGAGTTTTGGCCAGGTCCATAAGCGCGATCACCAGCAATTCGGTTTCCGGCCGGGGAATCAATACGTCGGGCGTGACGCGAAAATCGAGCGAATAAAACTCGCGGTGGCCCACGAGATATGCAACCGGGGCGCCCTCGGCCCGGCGGCGGACCAGTTCCCGAAACGCGGCGCGGACTTCATCGTTTGGTTCAATATCAAATGAAGTATAAAGCTGTATTCGCTGACATCCCAACGACTTGGCCAGCAAAACCTCGGCATCCAGTCGCGGACTTTCCGACCCGTGGGACTTTAAATAATCGGCCGTCCATTGCAACAGCCGGCCGACGGTCCAAGGGGCGGGGGAGGACATAAAGGATGAGGGATGAAGGATGAATGTTTAAAAAACTTCTTGTTCCCAGGCTCTGCCTGGGAACACTTGTTTGCGATTCACGGTCTGAACGTTCCCAGGCGGAGCCTGGGAACGAATTTAAAACCGTAGCTGTTTTACACCGTTTGCAATCCCCTGTCCACTGTCCACTGCCCACTGTCCACTTAATCAATCGTGCCGAAGGACTGGCGCTGCTCCTGGCGTTGGTATTCCATCAAGGCGTCGATCACGGGATGCAGGTTGCCGGCTATGATGTTGTCGAGTTTATAGAGCGTAAGTCCGATGCGGTGGTCGGTGATGCGGTTTTCGGGGAAGTTGTACGTGCGAATCCGCTGGCTGCGATCGCCGGAACCGATCTTGGTTTTCCGCTCGTCGGAGCGTTTTTTATGCTCCTCCTCGCGTTTCTGCTCGTAAAGCCTGGTTTTGAGCACGCGCAGGGCCTTGGCCAGATTTTTATGCTGGCTTTTTTCGTCCTGGCAGGAGACGACGATTCCGGTTTCGTAATGCGTCAGGCGAATGGCCGAGGCGGTTTTGTTGACGTGCTGCCCGCCCGGCCCGCTGGCATGAAAGATATCTTTGCGATAATCGTCGGGCTTAAGATCGATTTCCACGTCTTCCGGTTCGGCCAGCACGGCCACGGTGGCGGCCGAGGTGTGGATGCGGCCCTTGGCCTCGGTCTCCGGCACGCGTTGCACGCGATGCCCGCCGCTTTCGAATTGCAGTTTGCGGAATACTCCTTCGCCCTCCAGGCCGAGAATGATTTCCTTGAACCCGCCCAATTCGGTGGGGCTCATGTCCAGGATTTCCACCTTCCAGCGGCTGTCCTCGGCGTAATGGCGGTACATTTCGTAAAGATCGCGGGCGAACAAGGCCGCCTCCTCGCCGCCGGTACCTGCGCGGATTTCCAAAATGCAGCGGTTGCGAATGGCGTCTTCGCCGCCAATGGTATAATCCAAAAGCTCGTTCCAGTAGCCTTCGCGCTCTTCCTTGAGCTTGGGCAGTTCGGCTTCGGCCAGTTCGCGCATATCGGGATCGCCGCCTGCGATCATATCCATGGCTTCGCGGATCTGGACGTTCAGCTTTTTGAATTGGCGATACTTGGTGGCCAGCTTGGCCAGCGAGCCATGTTCCCTGGCCACCGCCGAAAACCGCGATGGATTGGAATATATTTCCGGATCGACAAGTTGCTTTTCCAACTCCTCGAAACGAACAAGCTTCTCTTCGAGTGGATTAGACATGAGAAATGATGAATGCCGAATGCAGAATGATGAATGAGTTGACTAACAAATCCTACACAAAAACATACATATTTTCACATCATTCATTATAAAGCATTAACTATTCAGCGGGTTCGGCTTCAACGGCGGCTTTTTTGCCGCGATTCAGGCTGGTGTAACCGGTCGAGGCGAATTTCTTCTGAAATTTTTCGATCCGGCCGGCGGTGTCGACATACTTCAGCTTGCCCGTATAAAACGGATGGCAAACGTTGCAAATATCGACTTTCAACTCCGGCATCGTGCTCCGCGTGACAAACGCATTGCCGCAACCGCAAGTAACCTTGGTCACCATATATTTAGGATGGATTTTTTCTTTCATGGCCAATCTTCCTAAGATCCCAATTTCTGCGCGTAGATGACAGATTCTGACTATCTAAATGCTCTGGTCAAAAAACAGAGAAAAATAAGTTTAACATTAGATAAAATGATACACAAGGGTAGGAAAATGGTAGCATTTTCACTTTACCCTACCATTATTGACACCTGCATACCTTATTTAGGTTATATTACTCCTAAACGCGTGCGCGATCGCTGACTCTATTCTATATTTTTTACCACAAGGCACGGAGAACACCGCGGTTGCATAGCAATTAGAATAGAGTTGTTTTCTCCGTGAACTCCGTGCCTCCGTGTTGTTTCTTTGTGGAAAAAATGTTTTATTGCCCGTCCTTTTCCAAAAGCCACCGGGCGCGGAGCAGCCGGCCGTAGGCGTCGGGGGCTTCCGTGTCGGATTGATAGATCATCGCCGCCCGCTCGATCTGGCCGGCGGCCTCGACGGTTTGGGCCAAATTAAAAAGGGCCCCGTGACGCCAGGGGCTGTTGGGCGTCCTTTCCAGGATCCGTTTCGACAGGTAATCCTCGGCCGAACTGTAATTGCCGCGGTCGAAGACCACCAGGGCCAGCCAATATGTGGCGTCCTCTTTTCCATACCGAATATTGGTCTTCATCATGTGCATGGCTTGGCGCTGGAAAACGGCCATGGCGTTTTTTTTCTCCTCTTCCGACTTGAACTTGGGTATTTTAATAAGGATATCGGTATATTCCTCCTCTAATTTTTTTGCCATTTTGGCCAGATTGACGTCGGCCATTTTCTCGTCCAACTCTTGTTTTTGGCTTTGCAGGAAAGGGGAAGGCGCAGTCGATGGATCATTATTTGCCTTGACCAGTTCGTTTTTCATCTTTGCCAGGTCTTGTTTCATTTTGTCCAGATCTTGGATCGAAGGCAGTTGCGATAGCAATTCCAGTTCTTCAAACGGAGGTCGGGCCAATTGGTAGAACCAGGTTGCGCCTTCCTGGCCTGAAAACAGACCTTTAATATGCAGCAAACGCCCCTTGGCCAATGGCGCATCTGGAAGCGCGTAAAACCGCATGAATTCTCCCAATTGACCGAGAATATCTTGCGGTGTTAGTTGCGAACGCCGCCGAATTGTTTCGTAGGGCATTAACCAGAGTTCCGTCCTGCCAATGCCGGGAACGGATTTCCAATGTTCCGCCTGTGCGGTTGCCGAAGTCGTCAGCGACATTTTCTGCTTGCCGGCCAATCGCGACTCGATCAATTTCATTCGATAGGACAAAGAAGCGGGCGAGGCTTCCACAAGCGCTACTAGATTTCGCAGGTCGGCCTGCTTGACCGGATAAGTCTGTTTGGAATCGATATCCAGCCGCTTGAGCAAGGATTGGTCGGCCAAAATCTCGGCCAACGTGGCGGGGTGAAGTTCCAGCCGGCCCTGGGCGTCGTGCCGAATGCCGTCCTTGCCCGGAATGGGCATGCCTAAAAGCGGATCGAACAAATAGGCGTTGCCGTCGATCAGCACTGCCGCGCACCAAGGTCGCAAGGGCTTTATTTCCCCTGCGACGGCGGTTTTATCCGCCTCATCGGCCAAAGCCAGAATCGCCGCGTCCAAACCCTGTTGCCGGGCCAGGAGAATAAAAATCCAGGCCCGCTCCATGGCCGTGGCCCGGCCAAAAAGCAGCGATTCCCAAGGAAACAGGGGAACCCTGTCTTTGTCGTCCTCTTCGAGTTGAATATTGCGGATCGTCCAGTTAAAGAGGTTTTTCGCGCGGGATAAATCGTCCAGGGCATCGCCCCGGGCCCAAAGCGCCACATCGCGAAGATAAGCGGCCTCGAGCAAGGAATATCCGTCGAAGGCGGAAAATTCCCTGTTGCCCAGCCCTTTGACTATCGGTAGTTCTTTAAGCGATTCCGGCAAGGTTTCCACAAGCCCATCGGGTTTCCATTCGCCGGGCGGCGGTTGAGATCGGATCCACTGATTCAAGCGATCGAGGATCTGATTGAACATTTCCGATTCAGGCCAGGCGACCGCCAGCGTATCGAGACTTTTCTTTTTGTCTTTATCCGCAAAGGCCTCTTGCAAGGAGTAAATTTGCCGGAAAATACTGAAGAAGGTCTCCTGGGTTTGATATTTCTCCATCTGGTTTAAATTCTCGATGGCGTAAGTCAACAATTCCTCTTGCCACTGGGGATTCGATTCCTGCCATTGGGAATTGCCGCCGCCGGGGACTGCCGCCTGCCGGCGGCAACCGCCGCATCCCGCAAGTAACATAAGCGGCAGCAGAAAAACCAGGTTTTTCATGTTAATCTCCCCACTGCTTGACGAAGGGCCAAAAGCCGCCGAAGCAAAGCGGGAAATTGATCGAGCGGGATCATGTTCGGGCCGTCGCTGGGGGCCGAGTCGGGGGCGGGATGGGTTTCGAAAAACAGTCCGTCCACGCCCACGGCCACCGCCGCCCGCGCCAAGGGCTCGACCATCGCCCGATTTCCACCCGTTACCGAGCCCAATCCGCCCGGCTCTTGAACGCTATGGGTGGCGTCGAAAATCACCGGAACGCCCAGGGCCTGCATCTGCGGAATCGATCGCATGTCGTTGACCAACCGGCCATAACCGAAAAAAGTCCCGCGCTCGCCCAGTAAAATATTCGAGCATCCGCCGGATTCCAACTTATCGAGCACGTATTTCATGTCCCAGGGCGCCAAAAACTGCCCCTTCTTCACATGCACGGGCCGGCCGGTTGCCGCGGCGGCCAGCAGCAAATCGGTTTGCCTGGCAAGAAAGGCGGGTATCTGTATCAAATCGCAGATCTCGCCCACAGCCTGCGCCTGCGAAGATTCGTGTATGTCCGTGGTGACCGGCAATCCCGTCGCTTCTTTTACGTCCGCCAATATGCCCAGCCCGGCTTTAAAGCCTGGTCCGCGATACGAACTCATGCTGGTCCGATTCGCCTTGTCGAACGAGGCCTTGAAAATAAGCGGCAAGGCTAATTCCCCGGCGATATGCTTCAGATGTTGGGCAATCGACAACATTAAAGCCTTGTCTTCCAAGACGCAGGGGCCGGCTATGACCAAAAGCGGCTGGCCGCGGCCGCAACAATAAGGTCCAATTATTACAGGATTAGCTGGCACGGTTGTAGGACTCAGCGTTCAGAGGTTAGGGTTTAGAGGTCAAGGATTTTTCGATAGTCATTTAGGATTTTTTCGATAATTATTTAACCCCCGGTGAACACACCGGGGGTTTGGGTCGTCGAGGGACAACAGTGCAACTGTCGCCCCAACAAGGCATTACGTCAGTGAATCTCAGGACGCCCTCAGTTATTTTCTTCCATTCTACAGCCTAAAGTCTACTGACTACAGCCCTTTACAGTCACCTACAGCCTTTTGGGAATGAGCATACTCAGCCGGTTGGGCAAGACTTCAATGTTTAGCGGCAGCAAACCGCCGGGATCGCCGTCGAGTTGATAATGCACGGGGACGTCGGAAACGATGCGCACCCTTTTTACACGGCGGGTAATCCAATCTCTCATGTGCTGGTGTTGCCGGAGGTAAACTGCGCTGGCATATCGTAAAAAGTGCCAAAAGCCTCCCCGGCGCAATCCGCATAGGTCTAATCGGCCATCGTTTCCCGTTGCATGGGGCGCAAACTTAAGTCCGCCGCCGTAACACGGCAGGTTAAATACAGAAAACCAATGGGCCGTCAGCAGCGGAGCGTCCGCGCCCATATCCAATGCTTCATCACAGTACACCCTTAGTTCCGGATACTTAAATGTACGCAAGACATCCCATAGTGGTTTGAAATAATTGCGGTAGCTCATGTGTCCAGTCCTGCGGCCATGAACACACCGGACCACTTCGGCATCCAGCCCGCAACTAGCCATGAGCAGGAAGATTCTACCCTCCGCCTTGCCCGCATCGAGGCGAATCAAGGATCCGTGGGCAATGGTTTCGGCAAGGTGTTCCGGGATTGCCTGGAAATGAAAATAGCGTGCCAAGAGGTTTTCGTTGCCCGTGGGAAATAATGTCAATGTCGTGCCCTCTTTTGTACGGTTTACCAGTTCCGCAGCGGTGCCGTCTCCTCCCACGCCTACAAGCGCCCGAAGTTGTCGCTGGTCGACTAAGGCATTTGCCCGCTGGGTCACGAGGTCAAGATCGGAGAATATTTCCACTTCAAATCGCTGCTGCCTGAGCAATTCCTCCAGGCGCTTTACATCGTTATGAGTATCTCTCGCCCCGGCATTGGGGTTATGCAGGATTAACACCCAGTTTGATTTCGAAGGTTGCGATAAAGGAGTTACTGACAACGATATCTACCTAATTCTATGGAAGATTAGAATTGTTTGGCTTTTAACCTTTATACAGCATATAATATGGTAGTTGTGAAGAACTTGTAGCGTAAAACGAATAAAGTGTGGCAAAATCATACATTAAACAAATAACATAATCCATTGATCGCGATACAATTTCCTGCGAAATTGTTCTTATAAATGCTTATCATATAATGAGTTGCGCTTTAGAATTGAGACACTTTTCTCGGTTGTCTTATAATTGGCACAACAATTGTAGTCTGTAAGAATGTGTAAATGAGAAATTTACACATAACTTAGACTGGCCCGAGGGGCCTCTAACGTAATGTAGATAGAAGGTTAACTTGCCCTTACCTTCCATCCGGCCACTGTGGAATGTGGCACGTTCGAGGCCCCCTATTTTTTTCTTGTCATCCGCGGCAGTTTGAAAGCTAAACTTAAAAAGAAAATAAAGTGCCAACCCCGGGGGGGGAAGCCGTTTTCCCGTGCCGTTGCGTCGATTTCAGTGCTAGGGCCTCATCCAGCAAGTTATTGCCGGTTGGGTGCCATGCCCACGCTCGCGTG
>JBEKZY010000229.1:0-8121 GCA_049509395.1 Thermoguttaceae bacterium
AGTCGGATAAAAATCTAGCCAACTGGTCAAATCGGTGCAAAGTCTATGTTAAACTTTGCCGATTATTCCGGCAGTGTAGATTAAGTGGAATTTAATACCTTTATGCTTAAATCGGCCATATTACCCAGTTTTACATGATTCCGCTTTTCCTATGAATTATTCCTTATTCCGACTTCCGCATTTTGCTGTAAGACGATTTTTAAAATCGTCCTACTTGCGCAAAGCCGCGGAACGATTTTCAAAAACGTCCTGCTTGCGCATTGCCGCGGAACGATTATTAAAATCGTCCTGCTTGCCGGCTTTGCTGCTGGCGGCCGTTGCAGTGGCGGGATTTGCGGGGTGCCGCCCATTCGATCATTATGAGCAGACTCTGCAGGCGCCCATCTCTCCGGCCCTGGAGCCGCCGCGGGAAAAGTCCATGGTCTCTTTGCCGGCCTATCGCGTCGAGCCCCCCGACATCTTGCAGATCGACATGTTGAAGATGGTTCCCTTGCCGCCCTACCGCATCGAGGTCTACGACGTGCTTAAGATCAGCGCTGTAGGCACGATACCCGACCAGCCGATCAACGATTTCTTCCTTGTGGAAGGCGAAGGCACGGTGAATCTGGGGCCGGCCTACGGCACGGTCCGCATAGGCGGCATGACCATCGACGAGGCCACCGCCGCCATTACCAAGCAATTGCTGCAGATCTTGCGACAGCCCGAGGTATCGGTGCAGTTGATGCGCACGGCCGGCACGCAGCCGGTAACGGGCCAGTATCTGGTGGGACCGGACGGGACCATCAACCTGCGGACCTACGGCGTGGTGCACGTATCGGGCAAGACCGTGACCGAGATCAAGTTGGCCCTGCAAAAGCATCTTACCCAGTTTTTCGATTCGCCGGAGGTCTCGGTTGACGTGCTGGGCTACAACAGCAAGGTGTTTTACGTGATCACCGACGGAGCCGGCTCGGGCGACAACGTGCGGCGGATCCCCATAACCGGCAACGAAACCGTGCTGGACGCCTTGGCCGCGGTGGGCGGATTGTCCCAGTTTTCCAGCAAAGAAGTGTGGGTCGCCCGCCCCGCCCCCGGGGACTTCGGCTGCGAACAGATCTTGCCCGTGGATTACGCGGCCGTGACTCGCGGCGGCTCGGCCGCCACTAACTATCAACTCCTGCCCGGCGACAGGGTGTTTATAGCCGAGGACAACCTGATATCCTTCAACACCTTCCTGGGCAAGCTGACCGCCCCGGTGGAACGCCTCCTGGGCATCACTGGCCTGGGCAGTTCCACAGTCCGCGGCTTGCAAACCATGGGCCGAAACTACAACCGCACCCGCGTCGGTTTCTAACCGCGTAAAGGTTGACAAAATATATGTTTATCGAGAATAAGAAAATGGGTTGACTCCGAGTGTATTCACCCGGGGCTAATTAAGAAGGAAGATTGCCATGGTGAAACGGATTTCACGGATCGGTTTTGCTGTCCTATTCAGCGTGGGAGCGGCGGCGCTTTTCCATGCCGATTTTGCCCGAGCTTCGGGGGTCTACAAACTGGAGCATTCGCAAGGCTGGGGTTGTTGCTGCATTCCGAATGTCGGCGAATTCGGATATTTCAAAACGGAATGGCGTGAGTGGCCAGGCGAGATTCGACGCGATAAAACTTTTCCCCGTTCCATAGGCATGGAAGCGATTCCCGCGCCCGAGGGCCAGGTAATAGTTCCTCCGCCCAGAGCCAGCGCGTTGCCTAAAGGTGAAGGCGAAAATCAACCAGGACCCGGACCCGAGGAAGGCACGGAAAAACCGTCTGAAGGTTTGCCCAGCGATAAGATGCCTGAGCAGGGAAAGGAAACCCCAGCTTTGCCGGGATTGCCTAACGAACCGGGCGGAGTAAATCTTTTACCGGGTTTGCCGACCGATTTAGGTCCTTCCGCTTTGCCAACTCCCAAGGCTAAAGAAGAAAACGTCCCCGCTATTGAGCCAAAACCGGAAAGCGAGCCGAAAACCGATAATCCCGCTCCCGGCCCCAAGCCGGACGATAATAAAGGAACGCGGATCAAATCGCCTCTTAATTCAACAATGATCAGCCGCCTTGACCCCGTTGGGCAATCGTCCAACATGGCCCGTGCGGCCGCGTATCGTGAACCGGAGGAATCGCCCGTGAACGCCCGCATTTCACGCAGCGTCGTGTCGCAATCGTATCAGAGCCCCGGCGAAACAAACGCTGATTCGGCCGTAGTGCGAAGCGAAGCGCAAATCGACGCATCGTCGAACGACTCGCGGCGAGATGCGATGCCCCTGGCCGTCGATGGTTTTTGTCCCGTGGAATTAAGCCTGCACGGGCGATGGGTGCAAGGCGATCCGCGTTGGACGGTGGTTTATAAAGGTTTTATTTACCGTCTTTCGGGTAGTGTCCAGCGGCAGGAGTTTTTGGCCAATCCGGAAAAATTTATTCCCGCCAACGGCGGATTCGATCCCGTGGTATCGGTCACACAAAGGCGGAATGTGCCCGGGCAGGTAAACTTTTGCGCCGCATATAAAGGACGGATTTACATGTTTTCCAACGCGGCCACCCAGGATTACTTCCGTAATAATCCTGAACCGTATCTCATCGGCACGGTAAAATAATCGGCCGAAACTCGGCTGCTTGCGCCCGCAATTCACCACCTTGAAGCCAAATCGGGCGTCGGGTCGAACCGCTTAAAAAAAACAAGGGGACGGCGATTATTTGCCGTCCCCTTGATCATTTAGCGATTGTCGTTACCCGCACCCGGCCGGTCATTTGCCAAGATCCTGGATTTCAACCAGCGAGTGGCTCACGATAATGTTGTCTTCGATATAGATTTCGCTGCTGATGCTCTTGATCGTCGAGAGCACTTCCAACACGGTATGAACCTGGCCGATGATCAATTCCTTCTGGCCGCCCATTCCTCCCGCGGGTGCCTGCTCCATCACGTAATTGATCCAAGGCGTGGCCGCGCCGACCAACGCTTTCCAATCGAACCAACCGGCGACCGCCAGCGGACGGTCGGTTGTGGCCAGCACTCCGCCGACCTTTAGCGGCGTTTCCTTCAAAAGCCGCTCGGTTTGTGCGGTCGAAAGCGAAATCACCCACAGGTTGTTGGAAATCGCAGCGTTGGGGACGATGTTTTTATCCACACCCCATTGCTCAGGCAGCGGGTAGGTGTATAAAGAACCGCTGGCTATATTCTCGACTTTGGGCTCGGGCCATTTGAATTTTTGGATATGCGTTTTGCTGTGCTCGGGCACGTCGGGTTGTTTGACGATCAGGTCGATGAGGTCATTGTATATGTCGTGGAATTCGTGGAGTGCCTTTTTCAGCAAATCCGCGTTGCTCACGCCCACCAACAATGCCGGCTCGATAATGGGCATTTCATCTTGCATCATCGGCAGCGATCGCTGGATCTGCTTGCTTTTCATTTTGGCATCCACTACCAGGCCGATCTGGCCGTCCGCCAGCGCCGGCGCCCACATCTCGCGTGTAGCCGTATCGAGGCGGGACAGCAATGGTTTCAGATCGGTGAGGAATGCTTGCACCTTCGCCCGGTGTTCCTCAGGCAGCCTTGGCAGAGCAAGCTCTTCCATGTAATTCCAGCCGACTTTCCCCCATTTTACAATATTGTCGTAATGCTCGATCGATACTTTCCTGCGCCCCACAATGCCCAGGATCGGGTTGCCGTCCATGTGATTCAGCAGTCCCAACGGCTTCGAGCCGTCCAGGCGAGGGTGAGTGCCCCAATTGTATTGATAACCTTCATATCCGTTGTCGGTCATAAAGTCGAAACCCACGATTGCACCCAGCTTGGGCAGCATGTTCTTCAGATCAACGGCCAGCAATCCGACGTCCTTGGTGATCTGGTTGTTTTGCGCTTCGGAAAAATGGGCCATGGGAATCATTTGATCGAGAAAGTCTCGCAAATCGTCGATGGTTTTCGCGTTGTTATTGACTTGCTCCAAAAAATCCTTGCTTACATAGCCGATGCTCGTCAGCCGCTTATCGGCGAATTTTTCCAGTGGTTTGAATTCGGGCAGGTCGATTAACCGCTCTTTGGACCCGAGATTTTTTATGCAGTCCAGCGAAGAGCCCAGCGAAATAAGCAAATCCTTATCGCGCACGCCCATGGCAAATACAAATTCCATTTTCTTGACGTGCTCGATGAGTTTGTCCAGATCGGCTTCGTTGTCCGCTAGTTGTTTAAACTCGTTTCTGGAGAATTTTTCCCAGGGGATCATCTTGCCGTCCACCCGCAGGACAAGGAACTCGTCCTCGCCGATCGTTTCCCGGTTAAGATGCCCTTTCAATTTTGGCACGGCTTCCAAAGCCACGTTAAGAAACGTTTCCATCTTTATGAGAGCTTCGTTCGCGGCGGACGGTTTTTTCAGCCGAAAGCCTATAAGCACGTTCGGAAATTCAACGAGATCCTGGTGTGTGATCAGCGTATTCAATATCACCTTGGCGTTCAATTTATTCCCGTTTAAACCCTGCGCCTTTCCAGTGACCTGAAGAATGGCCGGTCCGTAACGCATGCTGGATACCACATACTGCATCAATTCCACGAATTGATTGCAGTTTTTGCCCCCGTAGAAAAAGATTTCATTCGATCCCATGTCGGCGGCTAGGTTGATCAGTTTTTTTGCCTCGGGATTTTGTATTTTATCCTGGAATTGCCATACCGGACTGCCCTGCTGTTGGGCCTGCATATTGTACATGGCCAATCCCATTTGGACCGACGGCATGGACTTGATCTTCTCCCATGCGTTGCTGTGCAAAAAAATCTCGACCTGTTCGCGATTGCGGAGCATCGTTGAGTAAAAAGCGGCGTCGGCGGGAATCAATTTCAACGAACTGTCGAGCTTGTCCAGTTCGCTCGCCGCGGCCGGCTGCACCGCCGCCCACTGCCAGGCCGACATGGCGATCAATGCCGCCGCCAATATCCGCCAACTTCGCTGCTGAATATGGCTCTTTTTCATCTGCAAATCTCCTTGTAAACATAAAAAAAGGTGAAATCGTTTTCGCAACTTAAGTGACCATCGGGCACTGTATGTTAATTCGCCGCGGGTTTAAAAATATTGGAAACCATTTGGGCCCTTACGCCTTTTTAGACGTAAACCAAAGCCGGAACGGCAATTACATCAACGTGAAAGCATTCAGGCGGATGTCTTGTTTTCGCTCCGAGTCTAGTTGTTTTATGTGGGTCGTTATGATGGCAAAATAGCCTCAAATTATTAAAGATGGCAAAATATCCCAAAGAGGAGACCGTTCAATTAACCCCCACTATCTCCCCAAACATAGCGTATGGCACGCCGGCCAACGCAAAATTTTAGTGCATAGGCGACTCAAGGGCAAGTAGAGGGGAAAAATTGGCCGCATCGAATGTGCCTGAAATTTAGATCGTACCGGTTAAAGCGAAAAAAACTAATCGCTTTCGGCTATGCCCTATTTGCGGTTGGCATGCCCCCGTCGGCCAAACTTGACTTTTGCTTGTTTTTACCTATTATCGTACACAGCCGGGAGTTAGCGCCTGAACAAGGCCTTAAAGGCGTCGCTTACTCCATTCCGGCTTTTTTCAGAAAGCGAGGGAGTGATGAATCGCAAACACGTTGCTTGTATCTTGGCGTTATCGACCATTGTCTGGTTCGGCTTTTTTACCGCCGCGGCGCATGGCCAGCCGGTCGAACAATCCGCCCAGCAAGATATCGAAAATGCACTTTCGCAAAAAGACGCATTCGACTTCGCCGATGTCAGTCTAAGCAGCTTCGTTTCCACGCTCCGTGATAAGTACGGCGTAAACGTGGTGATCGATTACCGCGCCCTAAGCGAAAAAGAAATCGGTGCAGATTCCCCGGTGTCGATTAAACTCACCAAAGAAGTCACGGTCCGCTCGGCATTGGAACTTGCGATTCGGCCCCTTGGATTAAGTTGGACGGTTTATTGCGAATCTATCGTGATCTCCACGCCGGCAGCCATCCAAAGCATGCAATTCACCAAGGTATATGACATCACCGAACTGGCGACAGTCTCCGACGGCCAAGGTAAAACATGGGAGGAACCCGACGCATTGGCTGATTTGATTACTTCCACCATAGCCCCGGAAAGCTGGAATGGCGCGGGAGGCCGCGGAACAATCCAACTTGTTTCCACTGGCACGGCCAGGCTGCTTGTCGTGTCCCAAGATTATCGCACTCAACGGCAGATAGAACGATTGTTATCGGAGTTGCAGGCCGCCGTCAAACTACATGCCCCGCCGCCTAAAGCAACCAGGAGCGAGGCTCCTGTGCTCAGAGGCGAGGGGCCCCGACCGTTCCTTAGGAATGAACCGGTCCAGTGATCAAGGTCCGGAGGGCAGGGCAGGGTTTAGAGCGTATCTCGATTATGTATAGCGGGTAAAATTGCGTGGCACGGGCATCTTGCCCCTGTTTTTCCCGGCACTGGCAACATGCCGGCGACACATAAACGCTACACTTATCTGAAAAACGCTCCAGACACCGCTGTTCAGAATTTTGGATTCGCGATTTATAAGGGGTGCTCGGTTTACTGGCCGCTTTTTAAGGGATGGGCTTGGGATTCAAAATTTTGGATTTATGATTTTCAAAATGTGGTCGGTTTGCTGACCACTTTTTGTTTCTGAATTTGAACCCCGCTCCGCGAAACCGCAAGTGGTTTCCCTGTCCATTCCCGATTAGGAATCCGGTTCGCGGGGCAAATTCCGCGGATAAGGCAACGGTTCGGTAAGCGGTAGAGGTTGCCCGTAAGTTTCCGCCCAATCTTCGCGTTCTTCATCGGTGGCGTAATAGCGCAACCAGACTTCCGGATCGCCGTTCGGTCCGGTGCAATCCCAGTGCAAGTAATTATTCGGCCATTCGATTTTCTTTTCCCGGGCGGGCAAAATGTCGCGATAGATCAGGCAATATAATTCCCTGTCGCTTAAGTGGCCGGTAAAATCCAATACGATCCGCTTTTGATATAGCTTGCGGATCACGTCCCAAAGAATCTTCTGCAAATCCGGATCGCCCAGCGATTCGGGCCGCGGGGGACGGAGCTCGGGATCGAACCAGCGGTATATCGGCAGCACCGGCGCCTGTTCCCAGGCCAGCATGCAGGCTAAAAATTCGTTCTCCGCGGCCAGCGTGGCGTGCTGAATGTTTACCCGGCTGATCGATTCGTCGAAGTATCGTTCCAGTTCGTCGCGCAGCTCGGCGTTGCGTAGCAACTGATCGACTTCATCAGGTTGAGGGCGACGTGATTCGTACATGAAACCGTGACTTTCAGCGGAGTAGCGATAGTTAAAGACCGTTAAAAAATTAATTCCTCAAAGCGATAGTTTTTTCCACGCCCCAAACATTGATTTTAATCGGAAACCGCCCGCGTTCCAATAGCCCCCGGCTTTTTGCGGCATAATTCTTTAATTTTTTTCATCGCCGGATCAGTAATAATGTAATTCTCCGGATAACTTGGCCGTTAAAATCAATATTCCCGGAAAAGTCAGCCGAAGCTGCGTTGCCTTGGACCCGACAAATCCGGATCTATGTCTGTTTTTCCCGCAATTCCTCCTTGACGCGATGTTCCAAGTCGGTGATCTTTTGAACCCGCCGCTGGTGGCGGCCGCCGTCGAACGGCGCGGCCAGCCAGATTTCGATCATCCGGTCGATAAGCCTCTCTCCCAACAGATCGGCCGAAAGGCAAAGCACGTTCGAGTCGTTGTGGCGGCGGCTTAGTTCTGCCGTTATGTCGTCGTGGCAAGGGGTGGCCCTTACCCCGGGAAACTTGTTGGCGGCTATGCACATCCCCAAGCCCGTCCCGCAGACTAGAATCCCCCGCTCCACTTCCCCGCGGCTCACCTTGTCGGCCACTTGCGCGGCGATGTCGGGATAATCGATGGCGTCGGGCGTAAAAGTTCCAATATCAACCACTTCGTGGCCGGCTTGTCGCAACAATTCGACTAGCTTCGTGCGAAGCGAAAATCCGCGATGATCCGTGCCGATCGCAATACGCATGTTATAACTCCCATGAAGTGAGCCGTGTCAAGGGTTGCAAGTGGTTAGAATCGTGGGACTTGACCAATCTCCCATTCGCGCTGGCGCTAAAACGCCGCACACTAAGCTGGTCCTGTCAAGTCAAGAC
>JBEKZY010000023.1:0-28152 GCA_049509395.1 Thermoguttaceae bacterium
TAATGAAGATCCATCAAATCAAAATTCTCTGCGCATTGGGCCTGCTTGCAGTACTAGGACATGCAATCGCGTCCGCTGCCGACCCTTTGAGTATCAAAACTCTCGAAATCGGCCAATCGGCTCCGGACTTTGAGCTGCCGGGCGTTGACGGCAAGACCTATGGTCTTGATGATTTTAAAGCGGCAAAAATTCTGGTGATTATCTTTACATGCAATCATTGTCCGACCGCGCAAGCCTATGAGGATCGCATCATCGAATTACACAAGGACTACAAGGATCGAGAGGTGGCACTGGTCGCTATTTCGCCGAACGATCCCAAGGCCGTGCGCCTTGACGAGTTAGGCTACTCCGACCTGGGCGACTCGCTGGATGAGATGAAAATTCGCGCCAAGGACAAGGGATTTACATTTCCATACCTATTCGACGGCCAGACGCAAAAAACCTCAATGGCCTATGGCGTGCTGGCCACGCCGCACGTATTCATCTTTAATAAGCAGCGCAAGCTGTGTTACGTGGGCCGGGTAGATAATTCGGATATTGGCGAAGTCACATCGCACGATGCCCGCAATGCCATCGATGCCTTGTTGGCCGGAAAGCCCATTGCGGTCTCGACAACCCGGGTGTTCGGTTGCTCGACCAAATGGTCCAACAAACGCGAAAGCGCCGCCGAGGCCCTGAAAACATGGGACGCAGAGCCGGTCGAACTTGAAACAATCGATCCGGGAGGCATCAAGAGCATTGCCGAAAACAAGACCAGTAAACTGCGTTTGATCAACCTTTGGGCAACGTATTGCGGCCCCTGCGTCGAAGAGTTGCCCGAATTGGTGGCTATGAACCGCATGTATCGCAAACGCGATTTTGAGATGATTACCATTAGCTTGGACGACGTCGCCGAAAAACCGAGGGCGCTGGATTTTCTCAACCAGCGGCACGTATCCGGGAAAAACTATGCATTCAATTCGACGGACCGCGACAAGCTGGCCGAGGCGCTCGATCCGAAGTGGCCCGGTCCCTTGCCATACACCGTACTTGTAGCACCAGGCGGCGATGTGATCTACCGGCAACACGGACCGCTTGAGCCCTTAGAGGTCAAAAAGGCAATCGTGAATTTCCTGGGCCGTACGTACGCCAGACGAAAGAAATAGTTTGAATAAAAAGGCCGAGATCACCTCTACTCTCCGCGAGGCGACCCCGGCCTTAGAAGTTTGCTTTCGTCGCAGCAATCAGCAATCAGCTTTCAGCCTGGTTTCTAAATCCTATGGCCTCCGGCCTTAGTAAGTGTAAACTGTTGCGGATACCGGTCGGGCGATATACCATGATGGTCCAATGCCGTCCCAACGATTGGGATATGTTGAGTTGTTCGAGGTCCAGCCCGGCGAGTAATCGCCGTGCATCGGATCGGAGCAGGCTCGGGGTCGGCTGTTCGACATCCCGAACCAGTGCATGGCCGCCAAGCGCCGCTGGCGTTGATCGGCCTGAAATTCGGCGTTTGCCCGCACCGCCATTTTCGGATCCTGGTACTGCCGCAAGTATTGTTCGTAGAACCACATTTCCGGCGTGGCTTTTAGTTCGCCCGGTGAAATAGAAGTTATGGGCGCCTTAATTTCGCCCGGCGAAACAGCGGGCGTAACCGTCTGGGGCTTGGCAGACGGTTTTTCCACCGCGGCGGAAACGGCTGGCGCCGGGGGCTCGGTTTTTGCCGCCGGCTTTTGTGCCCAGGCCGGCGCAGTGAATAAAAGTCCTGTAATAGTAAACGCGCAAATACCTCGAAACATGGGTAACCCCCCTATTAAATTTTTCTGTTAAATATTCCCCATTAGAAGGAGATTTCGTTTGGAACGTCTATTTTGGCTTCGGTCTTTGAGGGCTGTATGGTTTAGACCGAATTTGACGATTATATCGACAGATTCAAGGCACCAAAAAATGGAGAAGATAGGAGAGAAATGCGGGCTGCCGGGCGGGCGGAAATTATCATTTTCGAATCTATGATATTTCAAAATAATTAGCCCCGGGTAAACACACCCGGGGCATTGTGTCGGTTCTATCCAAATTAGGAGGTCAGACGTTCTTGTCTGGCCGGAATAAACAGGCAAGAATGCCTGTGCTCCTATTCAAACGAAGGATGCCTACCTTCCTATTCAAAATAGGTGGGTTAATTTTTAAGGCGTCGAGTAAATTGATCGGCAACCGCTTAAAACTGTCCCATTCCGCCCCGTGGGACTTTGGTGCTCTTTTTCTCCTTATCAGAAGAAGGCTGTGTTGCATCTTTTTTATCGGGTTCTTTATTACTCGATTCCATAACACCCATGCCGCCCATGCCTCCTCCACCCATGCCTCCTCCCATCATGCCCCCCGATGACGGACTGTATTCGTCCTCAATGTCTGGATTTATCGACAGCCTCAAGTCTTTCAGCATTTTTTGGAGCTCTTGGTGGACGTCGGCTGTTTGTGAAATTACTAGTGTTCCGCGATATGGACAGATTGAGCCCGGTCCGCCGACCGCATCCCAAGACTGAGGACGGATGGTTGACGTGATCAAGTTGATTAGGCTATCATAATCAACTTTAATTGGTTTCTTTGCAGGGCTATACGCAGCATCCTTGTTTTTTGCTACTGGAGGAGAATACATCAAATCATCGATGCGGTAGACCTGTGTCTCGAGTCTTGAGTCTGCCTCATCCACTGTAGTAACTATTATTACTCCATTGTCAAGGTAATAGGTCATTTCGCCAAGATCTCTGAACATTCGTCGCAAAATCATTTCAGCAGGCACATTCTTCAGATTAAATGTAACGGGTGTGTCGGATGTTATCCCTGCTTCAGATAAAACTCTTGCGTCCATGAGAAACTGGACTTTAATATTGTTGGCATAATAATCCAATACTTGAGATAGGGGCGTATCCACAAACTCGGCACTGGCCAGTTTCTCCAGTTTTGCCCGGGTTTGGGCGTTGTCCTCAAACTTTTCCGATACATTTGCCATTGTCGTTATAGTGTTTGCACTCGAAATATCGGTTGCATACGGATCCTCGATATTTGCCCCTGGTTTTTCCTGCTTGGATTCGGATGATGCCTTGACTTTTTCGCCTTGTTGGGCTTGGGCCTCATTTTGCGTTAATCGGGCCGGTCCGCCCGGCCAATAGGAAACCAACACGGCGGCCATTATTATGCTGGCCGCAATCGATCCGACTGTTAGACGCATGATCCATCTCCTCTTGTAATACCGAGATACTGCGGTGAACTCGGCGGCCAACGCGGCCGCGTCGCCAAATTCCGCCAATGCCATGGATATCGCCCGAGCCGGCTCGATTCCCTCGGCGGTCAACGCCGCCAAGCGCTCTTCGAGGTGGGATCGCAACTCCTCCTCGATCGATTCCCGCTCGGTCGCCCTGAGCCGTAACAAGCGACTGAGCAAGCCCAGATAATTCTGGAATTCTTCCGGAGACATTCCGCCGATCATTACACACCTCCCACTGGACTGCACGTCCCGCCGAACACCGGGCCGAGCATCCGCCACACGTAATCGACGTATTCGCGCCACTGATGGGCCTGCTGGTGCAAACGCTTGTGTCCGGCGGGAGTGAGTTCGTACCATTTACGCTTCCGACCGGTAGTTTCATCCCACCGGCTGCGGATCAGGTGTTCGGCCTCCAGCCGATGCAGCATGGGATAAAGGGTGCCGGCCTGCACATTCATCAGCCCGCCAGTTGCCGTGGCCAGGCTTTGCTGAATCAAATACCCGTATTTCGACTCGCTTGCCAGCGTTGACAGCACCAGCAGGTCAAGGTTCCCTCGAATCATATCGCCGCAAGTTTTGTCGGCCATAGCATTCCTTTCTGCATATATCGATAATCTATATATAGCAAATCTATATATCGGTTGTCAATAGGTGCGTTTGGCTTTTTTCTGGCATAATTAGGGGGGGTAGCGAATGCCTTAGATGAGAAGGAATTATCAAGATATAAAGGTTACGGTCGAAGTACCAATGGGCGGTTTGAAGTGTCCAGTTAGTTTGATATACTCGGGGCGGTAAAAGACGACGCTATATAATAGTTCTCGCGAAACCGCAAGCGGTTTAAGGATCCTTGAAATACTAATCCTCCATTCCCAAATTCCTAAACTCTTAACATGAAACTTATCGCTTATCCACTGGCTGCGGTGCTGGCATTCTTGGGAATTATGTTTGTCGTCGGCGCCCAAGGACAATCCATGCGAATAGTGGTGGGCGTGGTATTGATGGCTGCCGCCGGGGCGCTTGTTTTATTGGCGCTATTGAAACCAAAACCCATTGAAACCACCTTGATTCAAAAGATAGACCTTTCCGGCGACGTGAACATCGAACAAATGAAGTGCCGATCCTGCGGGGGGATATTGAACAAGGATTCGATCAGCGTGCGTGCGGGCGGAATTTTCATCAACTGTCCTTATTGCGGCTCGGCATATCAGTTGGAGGAAGCGCCGAAATGGTAAACGCACATCGGGCTGCTGGTTGTACGATTTTTAAAATCGTCCTACCGAGTTGGCTGAATCGTCCGTTTGCCGCCCTTTGCCGCGACGCGCAAGGATGGTGGGCATTGGTGCGGGCGCGGTTAGCGTTGCGGCACAGACTATTGACATACCACTTGCATCCTCTCGGGGGAACGCGAAGGATTCATTTGCGTATCGAGGACGGCGGGGCCGGCGTGCTTTTTGTCGATGCGACGGACGCTATTCATCTAAACCCGTCAGCGACGATCATCGTCAAATCGGCCCTGGACGGTTTGCCGCGCAATCAAGTCGTTCCGGTCCTAAACGGCCGATTTAACCGTGTAAAAAAGGGTGAAATACAAGGGCACGTCGATCGGATGTACGACTTGGTGCATCATCTTTCGACCACCACCGAGGCTTGCCCTACGTGCGGTTTAGAGGTAGAGCGCTCAGGGCTGTTTAGCACTCCGATTAACGCACCTTATAAGGTGGATCTTGCACTGACTTACGGTTGCAATAATGCTTGCCGACATTGCTACAATCGTCCGCAATTTCAGTCCCCTCTCCCGACAAACCTTCGGTCGATGCCCGGAGAGAGCCAGGGTGAGGGCATGTCGGTTCGGCAATGGCAAAAGGTTTTGCGGAAATTAACCGACATTGGCGTGCCTCAAGTGATTTTCACCGGCGGCGAGCCGACTTTGTATCCGGGGTTGACCGAATTGATTCGCACGGCGGAACATTTTGGCCTGATTACGGGTCTAAACACCAACGGCCGGCGATTGGCCGCTTATGAGTTTACCGACTCCATGGTCCATGCCGGGTTAAGCCACGCGCAGATAACCCTCGAATCGTGCCGCCTGGAAGTCCACAACACCATGACTCAAGCCGATTCGTTCGAGGAAACCTGCCGCGGAATTACCAATGCAATAGATGCCGGGCTGCACGTCATAACCAACACTACTCTGACCCGGCGAAACGTCGATCATGCCCTGGAAACCGTCGATTTTCTGCATCGGCTGGGGCTGAGAACCTTTGCCATGAACGGGATGATCTTTTCCGGGCGCGGGCTGCAAAGCGGCGACGCCGTTGCGGTCGATCAACTGCGTCATGTTTTACCGGCCGTGCGCGATCGCGCCAAGGCTTTGGGGATGCGTTTTTTATGGTACACGCCCACCGATTATTGCCGGCTTTCGCCCTTGGAATTGGAACTCGGGCCCAGGCGGTGCAATGCGGGCGAGTATTCCATGTGCATCGAACCCAACGGCGACGTGCTGCCTTGCCAATCGTATTACGTGGTAGCCGGCAATATTCTCCACGATTCTTGGCAATCGATATGGGATAGCGATTTGTTCCGCGGTTTTCGCGATCGAGTTCGCCACCCCCAGGCATGCGGATTGCCCGAGCATTGTCGGCAATGTCCGGACTTGCCTTTGTGCGGCGGCGGCTGCCGGCTGGAAAGGATGAAGGAGGAAGCATGAACTGGGAAAAATTCTTCCACCGGTTCCTTGCAAGGCGCGGATCGCCAATCGCTCGTGTGGGCATAGAGCCCGGCTTGTACCATTACCAGCGTCAGGCCGACGGCGTCACAGCCAGGTTTCACCTCCGCGTCGATGCCAGCGGCAACGGCGTTTTGCTGGCCAATGCGGCCTGCGCGGTGCGCTTGCACCCGTCGGGTGTGGTAATTGCAAAGGGTCTTTTGGAAGGGCAAGACGAATACACGATCCTGGAAAAATTGACGAAGGCCTTCAAAGGCGTCACAGGTCAACAAGTCGCGGCCGACATGAATCACGTGCAATCCCTGATTACATCGCTGGAAAAACCGCATCACGATTACCCGATTCTCAATCCGGCCGATCCCTCGTTTTCACCCCATGTAACGCCTTTGGAACGGCCCATATCGGCCGACGTGCCATTGTGCAAACCATTTTACATGGAGCCGATTCTTAGCCGCCTGTGGGACGAAGGCATCCCCCACGTGACGATCATCGCGGGAAAAGATCCGGTGGAAAAAGATCTGATCCGCGCGGTGGAAAAGGCGGAAGATATGGGACTGATCACGGGCGTTCGCGGGCGGGGCAGCGACCTGGCCCATTGCGCCCGCATCCCGGATATGGCCCAGGCCGGGCTGGATCACCTCGATGTGTATTGCCTTTCCATCGACGAACAAATTCACAACGGCCTGGTCGGTAAAAACGATTACAAACTGGCAGCCAAAGCGATGGTCATGGCCCAAAAGCGGGAAGTATGCCCCGTGGCGGTCATCGCACTTGTAAAGTCCACGTTGACGACCATCGACGATACACTAGCGGTCATCGCCGATCACGGAGTGATGAATGTCTGCCTGTTTGCCATTGCCACTACCGATCCGGCCGAGCAATCCAGCGGCGCATTGCTTGCCGGGGAACTGGTGCAGGCCGCGGCCATGGCCGAAGAGACGGCGGAGCGTTACCGCTTGCGCCTGCTGTGGTATCCGCCCGTGCGCTACAACCCGGAACTGCCGCTTGGCGACCAGATCTGCCGCGGTCCGCGCACCAGCGGCGACAGCGCGATTCGCGTCGATCCGGACGGTTACGTGATTCCCGCCCGGGGTCCATACCACTCGCCGGGCAATATCGTCAAAGAGTCGTGGGACACGATCGCCAAGCGTGCGGTGTATGTCGATTATCGGCGGCGATTGGAGGCCGATACGCATTGTTCCACCTGTCCCGGGCTGGCGATCTGTGCGGCCGACTGTCCGCGCCATCCCCAAGGCTGGGCCGATGCGGACATAAGAAAGGATGAAGGTTGAGGGATGAAGGATGAACGGATCGGCAATTTGAAATTTGTAATTTGCAATTACAAATTTGCAATAAGATTACTGTTTTTGAGCATGATGTTGCCGTGTGCAATTGCGGCGTCGGCAACGGCCCAGGATTATTCATTCTCCGTGCCGAAACTCCAGATGTACGCGACCGTTCTGGCCGACGGTTCGCTGAAAATCGATTACACCATTGAATTTCACAACAATCCGCATGCGCATCTTATTGACATCGTCGATATCGGCACGCCGCATGCCGGATATCGGCTGGGCGACATCCAAGCCTGGATCGACGACCAGCCCTTGCAAGATATCCGCCCGTCGACGGAGGTTCATCCGGGTTTCGAGGTGCACTTGGACAACGGCGCGATAATGCCGGGCAGAATCGGCAAGCTGCGAGTAGTATTCACAATGCCAAAGATGGTTTACCAGGACACGACGCGGAAAGATTACGCCTCGCTGCGCATTACGCCCACATGGTTCGGCGAGCAATATGTCACGGGCAACACGCACATTCAGGTAGCGATACAGTTGCCTAAAAACATAAAGCCTGAGGAAGTATTGTATCAAGACCGGCCGTTCAATCAAAAGGCGTTGACTAAGGAAGGTGTGATTGTATATTGGCAATTTCCTACTGAACGTCTCACTCAAGCGCATTTGTTAGGCGTTTCTTTTCCCAAAGGCGATATCCCGGTCATTAAGCAAAATGCCATTGATTTGTTATTAAAATGGTTCAGCGAATCGCCCCAAGCACGGATAACTTGCGGAGTGATTTTCCTGGTGCTGTTTGGCATATTATTTTTCCGTTTTAGCGGCGGCACCGGTTTTTCGGTATTCTTTATTCTTTCCGGGTTGGCATGCATCGGTTTTTATTTTAGTCCGGGTTGGCATTTGATATCGCTGCCGGCAGTGGTGGTGTTGATCGGCCTGAACGAATGGCTGCTGGGCAAACGCACAATGCACTACATGCCGCCCATTGCGCAGGTGGAAGGCGGCGGGATCAAGCGCGGTCTGACCGCACCCGAGGCCGCCGTGCTTTTGGAACTGCCCATAGCCAAAGTGCTTACACTGGTGATCTTCGGCATGTTGAAAAAGGGCGTATTGCGCCAAGTAAGCGCGGATCCGCTCGCCGTTGCGGTTGACGATGCGTTCCAACTCAAATCCGATTCGCTGCTGGCCGATGAGCAACAGCGAACCCAGTTTTATCGCGATGCAGGGCAGACAAAGGGTATTGTTGTGCATGGCTACGAGCAGCCGTTTCTTTTCCTTTTACAGAAAAATCCGGGCAAAGCGGTGAAGGACATTGATTTTGGCGTGCCCATGCGGCAACTCATCGCGGGGGCCGCCGGGCGAATGGCCGGATTCAATCTGCGCGAGACGCAGGATTATTATCGCTCGATTATCAAGCGGGCGGCAGAACAGGCCGCGGCCATCGGCGACATCCCGCAACGCCAGGACACGGTCGACCGGAATTTCGAATGGATTCTTATGGACGATCACTATCCCACGGTGTTCTACGGTTGGCCGTATCAGCCGATGTGGATGCGGGGTGGTCCGATGTCGATGCCTGGTGTGCCTGCCGTGCCCGGTTCCGCGCCGAGCATCCCGGGCCAGACCAGTTTTAAAGACGTGGCTGCCTCGTTTTCAGGATGGGCTGAAAATACGATGGGCAATATGGCCTCGGCTATCGGGCCCGGATCGCTGGGCACCGGCCAATCGGCCGGCGGATTTCTGGACCTTAGCGGAGCGGACCACGTTACCGGCGAGATATTCCAAGCATTGTCCGATGCTTCGACCAGCGGCGGTGGGGGCGGAGGAAGTGGCTTTGGCGGCGGATGCGCCTGCGCAGGCTGCGCCTGCGCCTGCGCCTGTGCGGGCGGCGGACGTTAAATCAAATCGAACATGCGCGACCAATTGTCGCGGCTTTACATTTCTCAAATCATGCATGTGATAACGGCTGAAAATGAATGAACCAATACGACCTTCCTTCAGCCGAACTTCTCCGTCAGCAGGCCGAGTGGCTCGCGCCGGCAAGGGCAAGGGCCTTACGCCGGGCGGGCATTGCCAAGAGGCGGAAGGTGCTAGATCTGGCCTGTGGTTTTGGGGCTGTAACCGATGAGTTGCTCCGCCGATCGGGCGGCGAGGTCGTGGCCCTGGACTGCCGCCAAAACGCCATGGTAAGCGATCCACAATCATTTGCCGGGGCAAGCCGAGTTTGCGGCGACGCGCTCCACTTGCCCTTTGCCGACGGCGCTTTTGATTTGGTTTTCTGCCAGTTTACTTTCCTTTGGATAAACGCTCGTTCCGCCGTCAAGGAAATTCACAGAGTGTTGCAACCCCGGGGCGTGCTGGTGGCTATCGAGCCGGACTATGGCGGCATGATGGAATATCCCCAGGAAATTGCCACGCGAGATCTTTGGATTTCCGCCCTTACTCGTGCCGGGGCTGATCCATGCATCGGCCGTAAACTGTCCAGTATAATGCGTCAAACCGACTGGAAACTGGAAGTGGATTTACTCGATCGCCTGATGCCTCCATCGCCAACCCGCTTTGAATTGCTCGAAGAACTGCCTTTAATCAATGAAGAAAAAACCACGCTCTCGCGAATCAAAGCCGCCGATGCGACAATGGCCGCATCAGCTAAAGTGGTTCATCTGCCGATGTTCATTATTATCGGCGAAAGAATGATTTAAGGGTCGAAATTGATTAGCATCCAATATAATTGTCCTCCATGCGAATAACTGCAAAGCATTGGGCCGGGTTGCTACTAGTTTAGAAAATTGTTAACTTATTGGTATGAATGCAGTTGAGCTACAAGATGTTACCAAGCGATTTGGCGATCACACGGCCGTGGATCGTCTTGATCTAGCGGTGCCAGAAGGGGCCATTTATGGCTTTATTGGGCCCAACGGGTCGGGCAAGACCACCACGCTGCGGATGATCTTGCGGATATTCTATCCTGAAAGCGGCCGGATCAGCGTGCTGGGATGCGATCGAAGCCGGGTGGCCGACGACCGGGTGGGCTACTTGCCCGAGGAGCGCGGACTTTACAAACGGATGCGGGTTCGCGATCTTTTGACCTATTATGCCCGGCTGAAAGGTTTTCGCCGGTGCCGGCAGGAAATTGACGAGTGGCTTGCACGTTTCGACCTGACAGAATGGGCCGTGCGGCGGATCGATACGCTGTCGAAAGGCATGGCCCAGAAAGTGCAATTCATATCGGCCGTTATCGCCCGGCCAAAGCTGCTGGTGCTGGATGAGCCATTTACCGGGCTGGACCCGCTGAACATGGAGGTGCTCAAGGACGCGGTGGTTTCGCTGCATCGCGGCGGGACCACGGTAATATTTTCCACGCACGATATGGACATTGCCGAGCGGATGTGCGACACGGTTTTTATGATCTGCCGCGGCCGGAAGGTGCTCGACGGCACCCTGGAATCGATCCAGGCCCAATACGGCCAGGACACGATCCGCGTGCGACTGGGCAACGGCGACGGGGCATTCGAAAATCTGCCCGGCGTGATGCGGGTCAACGACTACGGGCGTTACACCGAATTGCGAATGGAGCCGCAAGCCGATCCGCAGGCGATACTCCGGGAACTGTTGCACCGCGCGAGTGTCGAGCATTTCGAACTGGCCCGGCCATCGCTGCACGACATTTTTGTGCGCATTGCCGGGGCGGAAGCACAAGCGGCGGAGGTGATCGACCATGGGTAAGATATTGGTTATCGCCGCTCGTGAATATCGCGCAATAGTGGGCACCAAGGCCTTTCTGATCGCCATGACGCTGATGCCGATCTTGATGGGCGGAGGGATCGCCGCCCAGTTATTGCTCCAGCATCGACTCGGCCCAACGGAACGGAAGATCATGGTCTTGGACTCTTCCGGCGTGATGTTCGATAAATTAGCCAAAGAAGCGCAACAGCGCGATAAAGAGATACTCGATGAGGGCAAACAAATCGGGCCTCGCTACGTGCTCACAACCAGCCCGGCAATAACGGTGAGCGAGGAAATGCGCTACGATCTTTCGGAGCAGGTCCGCAAGGGCCTGATCGACGCATTTGTGGAAATACCCGCCGATGTGGATAAGCTTCCCTCGGGGGGAAAACAGCCTCAGGTGAAATTTTATGCCGAAAATGCCGTAGTATCGGATGAGATGCATTGGTTTCAAGGGAAGATCAACGACATTGTGCATGCAAGCCGTCTGAAAGAGGCCAAGATCGATCCGGATTTGGTCGCCCGGGCAACCGCGTGGGTAAACGTCGAGCCTCTGGGACTGGTCAATCGATCGAAAACCGGCCAGATCAGCAAAGCGCAGGAGAGTAAGTTGGAAGAAACGATTTTTCTTCCCTTCGGCATGATGATGCTTATGTTCATGGTCATATTCCTAGGCGCCCAACCCATGATGGAAAGCGTGCTGGAAGAAAAAAGCCAGAGGATCGCCGAGGTTTTGCTGGGCTCGGCGAACGCCTTCCAATTGATGGTCGGCAAACTGATCGGCGGCGTGGGAGGGTCGCTGACCGTGGTTGCCGCTTACGCGGCCGGCGGTTGCGCCTTGGCCTGGTACTACGAGGCCTTTCGCCTGGTGCCGCTTCGGATTGTGCCTTGGTTTATTATCTACCAGGTGTTGTCCGTGATGCTGTTCGGCTCGATCTTCATGGCCGTGGGCGCGGCGGTCAACCAGCTAAAAGAAGCCCAATCGATGCTGATGCCCATCTGGCTGTTGATGATGTTTCCCATCTTCGTCTGGTTTCAAGTGGTTCGCGATCCGATGGGGAGTTTTGCGACTTGGATCTCCTTTGTGCCGCCGGCCACGTCGCTGATGATGGTGCTCCGCATGGGCAGCACCGCGGCAGTGCCGCTTTGGCAGCCGCTTGCGGGCATAGCGATAATGCTCGCGGCGACGCTCGTATGCATATTCGCCGCCGCCAGGGTTTTTCGCATAGGCATCCTCGCCCAGGGAAAAACGCCCAAGATGTCGGAGCTGATTCGCTGGGCGATCCGCGGATAAAATCCGGAAACTGCAAGCGGTTTCTTTGCAAATACGGATTTGCACAAAGCGCCTAGTAATCCAGATCGAAGCGGAGACCCTTACGTATTTGGGGATTATCCATAGTGGTATCGAGGCCCAAAATCGTGTTGGTGTTGTACTTGGCCGGGATTTCCTCGCCCGCCTTTGATGGATCTTGATGATTACGAATTGCGGCCTCGCGGTTGCGCTTGGCTGTGGCCTCATCGGCTTTTTTTGTGATTTCCACCCGATAAAACCCGGGGCCGACGCCGGGGGGATCGTTGGGATCGGCATTTTCCATGACTAGAAAAGCCATGCCGTTGGCATTTGTTTTGCCTTTAGCGATTTTCATCGTGTCGCCGAGGAACTTTTCCGGCACCAGCTTTACCTCGGCATCGGCCAAGAATTGTTTGTTGTGATAAACTGTACAGTGAATAGGGGTCCGTGACCGAATTAGTTTTGTCTTTTGCCAATACCGAATGCGATCGGCAATCTCATCGGCCGTCACTGCGCCGTCGTTATCCAAGTCGATTTTCGCGAGGTTCGATTTCAACGAAGCGGCCTTGTCCAATTCCGGACCGGAGATTTTGCCGTCGGAGTTGTCGTCATACTGGGACAAGGCGGCATAGCCGGCCGCGACAGGATCGATCTCCGGGGCGTACGATTTGGCGCCCTTCGAGCATCCTCCCAAGAAAATCAAGACAAGAATTACGGCGGGCAGTCCGCAAAGGATTGCGTTGCGTGTGAAAGCGGCTTCACATTTATTCGGGGAATTCAACCGTTCCTCCATCGGCGCGATTGCACAAATTGCGGTGAACCTGTTCGGAAATCTCATAGGTTATGAGCCTTATCGAGCCGTCGCACATCGACATGTTGAAACCTGCGGAATGGGCGCTGCCGAAATTATAAGTTCCCAATCCGGTCATCCCGTAGGAGATATCGCCGGGATCCGTGGGACTGCCGCGTCCGTCATGCCGTGGTGCGAGATAATAAGTACTGGTTGAATCCTGCGGATACGATCCCCAACGCAGTATGTTGCGATCGCTGCTGACGAAAGGCCCCGCGTCATCGCCCCACGAAGTTCCGTCCTTCGCCAGGTCGCGATCGAGGTACTTCTCGCCGAGCATGTAGGTATGAGAAAGACCGTCTCTCACGTCTTTTATCGTGAAACTACTGTGAACCCAAACAATTCCCGTGACATACGGCTTACCAGTGGCGGGATCCTGCAGGTAAGGGTTGGGCCAGGAGACACCCTGGCATCCCTGGACGCCGCCTCACGTAGCTACCGGGTCCATGGGGACGTACACCTCGCCGGCATTGGCCGCATAATCGGTGCGGTTTCCCTCGTCCATTGGCGAACAAAGCAAAGGCGTTCGGACGACGGGGTAATTTGAGGCGGCGCGGCGGGAAGGGCAATAAAATAATGCATTTGGTGTGGAATTGCGCAGTTTATTCGCATCGAGGAGAACAGGGCTGGTGTCGTTCATCGCCCCGACTCCCTTGCCCAGATCGAACAACTGGTGGTTTTCCAAGTAAGGAAGTAGGACGTAAAAAAAACCTCCCGTTTGACTCGTGTCCATACCCCGGTCCGGATGCGGCGAATATGGATATCCATACCCGCCGGATGGAAAATGTCTCTGGGCCTCAAGATATAAGTGCATTGCCGTGGCGAATTGCTTAATATGGTTGCTGCACTCCATTCGCCGCGCCGACTCCCGCGAGGCCTGGACCGCCGGCAATAACAGCGAAGCCAAAATCCCAATAATGGTGATGACAACCAGCAATTCCACCAATGTGAATCCCTGCCGCGAAAAATACTTCATGTCTTTTTCCTGTCAACGCAATGGAATCTGATAGACCAACATGGCCGCTCCCTCGAAAATCATCCGATATCATCATTATTAGATAATATTTGTTTTATTTCCGCAACCAGTCTCTTGTGGGGGTTATCCACGCTGGAGAAAGACCTAACTGGTTGTGGCAGTCTATTCCTATTTCTTCCGGCATTTCTCTATTAATACTCCAAATCGAAGCGGACGCCTTTTACGATAACCGGGATATCGATTGCGGTATCGAGCCCCAGGATCGTATTAGTGTTGTACTTAGCCGGGATATTCTCGCCGGTCTTAGTGATTTCCACCCGATAGAACCCTGGACCAACGCCCGGAGGATCGTCCGGCTCGGCGTCCTCGGTCATCAGAACGGCCACGCCGTTGGGACCGGTTATGCCCTTGACGATCTTCATTTTGTCGCCCAGGAATTTTTCGGGAACTAGTTTTATCTCGGCGCCGGCCACCGGCTGTCTGTTGTGATAAATCCTGCAATGGATCGGGGTCCGCGTGGAAAGCATTTTGGTCGTTTGCCAGCATCGGATGCGATTTGCAATCTCGTCGGCCGTAAGTGCGAGGTCGTTATCCGAGTCGATGTTCGCCAGGTTGAACTTCAATGAGGCCGCTTTGTCCAACTCGGGCCCGGAGATTTTGCCGTCGCCGTTGGAGTCATACTGCCGGACGGCGGCCTTGCCCGCCGCGTCGGGATCGACGTCCGGGGCGTAGGATTTGACGCCCTGCGAGCAGCCGCTCAGGAAAAGCAATGCGACAATAATTAGTGTGCGCATTGGTAAAAAATCCGGTTATTGGGGAAATTCAGTCGTTCCGCCGTCGGCGCGATTGCACAAATTACGGTGCACTTGTTCGGAAATATCATAGCTGATGTTTCGCACGGAACCGTCGCACATCGACATGTTAAATCCGGCGGCATGGGCGCTGCCGAAATTATATGTTCCCAATCCGGTGATTCCATAGGCGGTGTCGCCGGGATTGGACGGATTGCCCCGGGCGTCATGTTGCGGAGGGAGATAATATGTGCTTATCGCGTTTTTCGGATAGGAAGCCCAGCGCACATTGTTTCTGTCGCCGCTGACAAAAGGCGCGGCATCGTCGCCCCACGACGCGCCGTTTTGGGCTGCGTCGCGGTCCACGTATTTTTCGCCGAGCATGTAAGTGTGCGAAAGGCCGTCCTTCACGTCTTTCAGCGTAAAACTACTATGGAGCCAAATAATTCCCGTTACATACAACTTACCCGTGACGGGATCCTTCAGGTAAGGGTCGGTCCAGGCGACACCCTGGCATCCCTGTAAGCCGCCTCACGTGGCCACCGGGTCCATGGGGACGTAAATTTCGCCCGCGTTGCCCGCATAGTCGGTCCGGCAGCCCTCGTCCATCGGCGAGCAAAGAAGAGGCGTTCGGACCACCGGATAATTCGAGGCCGAGCGGCGCGAGGGACAATAAAATAATGCATTTGGAGTGGAGTTGCGTTGTTTATTTCCATCCAGGAGAATCGGGCTGGAGTCGTTCATCGCCCCGACTCCCTTTCCCAAATCGAACAACTGTTTGTTTTCCATGAAAGGGAGCAGGACGTAGAAAAAACCTCCCGGCTGACTGACGTCCAGGCCCCGGTCCGGATGGGGCGAATAAGCGGTTCCGTATCCGCCGGAAGGAAAATGCTTTTGGACGTCGATATAACCCTGCATCGCCGTGGCCAATTGCTTGACATGATTGGCGCACTCCAAGCACCGGGCCGACTCTCGCGACGCTTGGATCGCCGGCAGCAACAGCGAAATCAAAATCCCGATAATGGCGATCACGACCAGCAACTCCACCAGGGTGAAACCCAGACGCGGAGTCGTGTCCATTTCGTATTTTTCCGGATTCCGGCGATAATGACCAAGGATCGACATGAGCGTTCGATTCAATCATGTTGACATTTGAATATTTTCCGAAATATCTGACACGCCATTAGCGTTTTTTCCGGCATACGGCCGCCAATAGAACACCCAGCCCGGCCGTTGCCAGCAAAACCAAAGCATTCGGCTCGGGCACGGGCGACAACAAATCGGCCCCCGAAGTCGGGCCGCCCGCAATCGCCGCGATGGTCAGCGTGGCCCCGGCCCCGATGGTCACCGTGCCTTGCGCCATACTAGAGGCGGTCAGTTGGGCGCCGTCGTTCAATTGCGTGGTTCCAGTTCCGGTAATCGTGCCGATCGTATGGGCGTTCGTGTCGGCGATCAAAAAAGTGGCATTATTTTCGATCAGGGACGAGGTGCTGATTTGGCCGGTATAACTCCCATCAGAAGTTGTATTCAGTGCTAGAGTGCCTTCGCTAATGAAAGTGGTGCCGGTGTAGGTGCAGGTACATTCCAGCGTGGCTACGGAAGCGCCGGTTTTCGTTAGTCCGACCACTGTGGAAGGACCATTGGCAAGGGTGATTCCGTATAGTTCTCCGCCCTGAATGTCATAGTCGGTTTTGCTGTATAAAATGCTGGCGCCAAGGCCCTCCACCTCACCCCCGGTGATTTTAAGTCCCGCGATGCTATCGGGCGATAAGCCGCAGAAACACATTGTGCCACCATTGACTACGTATTTTCCGGTGGATTGGTAGCTAAGTTTGGTGATTGGGTCGACGGCGGCATAATTTGCGAAAAAGCCGTCATTGAGCGTGGTCGTGCCGGTATAAAGGCATTTGTTCATGTACATCATGAGTCTTCCGGGGCCGTTTTTTATAATGCCTCCAGTGCCTGAAATCGTGCCCGAGAAATTTCCGGAATTTTTGGATGTGCTGGGGTAATCGACCTCAATTGTCCGGTCCGTGTCGCCCAAATCGATGTTATTGGTGATTGTCACCGATCCGGCAGAAGTTGGCGTGTTTAATTTGAGCGTTCCTTGGATATCCGTTCCCCAGACAAGGGTAGCGCCGCCGTTTAGAGTAACCTGCAATCCGCCTGCGCTGCCTGCGGAAAAGCCGCCGCCATTGGCAGTCCATTGGACATTACCCGCTAAAGTGCCGATGTTACGGGTGAAGGTGTAAGCGGTTGTCTGGAGCACGCCGCCGTCCAGGCGGAGAAGGCTGCCGGCGGGCAGGCCCACGCCGTCGTCGGCCTGGAGCACGCCCGCGCTTATGACGGTTGGGCCGGCATAAGTGTTGGCGGCGCTCAGCGATAATGTGCCTGCGCCTAGTTTGGTAAGACCTCCGGGAATGGCAATAGGATCATTTAAAACAGTGGAAATCGTGACGCTATAAATTTGCGTATCGATTGTCGCACCTCCGCTGTAGATATGATTCGCAGTGCCGCTTAGAAAATCGGTGCTGGCGGCGGATGCCGTTATCGTGCCCCCATTGAAGTTGACCGTGCCCGTGCCCGTGCCGGATTGAATCACTTGGGATGCGGTAAGGTTGCCGCCCGAGTTCAGATTGATTGTGCCCGATGTGGAGCCCGCACCCAGTGTAAGAGTGGAAACCGTGTTCGATGTTCCAAGGTTCGAAAGTCCATCTTGGATTAAGGCGGTATCGTCATTTGAATTCGGCACGCCTTCGGGGTCCCAATTTCCCGACATATTGAAATCGGTGGTTGATAACCCGGTCCAGGTATAATCGATGGCATGGGCCGGTAGCGCGGCCGCCAAACACGCAAGCAAAAAAACGAAACCGTTTCGACATAACTTGTTCATAGCGTTGGTCCTCATAAAAGGTGTGACTTAATGGGAGGGAAATCAATTTTGAAATGTCAACTTGAGAATTTTACGGCACGCTGCCTCCTGAATTGTTTTGAGTTTACCCCGCTGGGAAAATGAAACCGGGCGTTCGCACCGGCGAACGGTCGTTATCGAGACGATGAAAGATCGCGTCCGCGCATCCCCGGGAAAGAATACCCGGATGCAAATCGTTCAAAGGCTTGAAGCCGAAGAGAATTCCGCAAAGAAGGACTGTATAGAGTCTCAGCCCGCGACCGAAACGCTCCGTGAGCAGGAGCCGGTCGATCTGGCAATCGATAGCCATGAAGGACTTTTTCCCCGGAGCGACACGCCCGGGTAGGCCGGAGACATTCATAACCGTTTCAGCGGATTGAAGACAATCATCGTTTTACCACTTGTGCTACACCCACAGTGCCGTCCATATCAAAAAGACGAACATACTGCAATTATTGCGAGCATGGACCCGATCCATGCTCCGCATGTTCGCTAATTTATATATGGCCTGCGGTGTTGTCAATATCCGCACGCGGCAATCTATTCTCCGGCATTTTCTTGTTCGCGACTTATTATTTACAGTTATACCTGGTAATAATATGCGGTTCTATTTTGCAAATTTTGTTGTTTTCCCAAAACGGTCCTGCAGGGCGAGGTTGATTTCCAACACGTTTACCAGGGGCACGCCGGCCAATCCGCCCAAAGGCGCATGGCTTTTTTCGTGGAGCAATTGCTCGATATCTTTATGCAACTGTGCTTCGCCGGAGTTGGTTTTTTTAGCCCAGGCGGCGGCAACGCGATCTAACTGCCATAGGGCGTTTGCGAGTGTGATGTCCGGATCCAGCCCGGAACCGGAGGCCATTACGGCGTCGGCGGGTACTTGCTCCAAATCCGCGTCTGGATGAGATTGCAGCCACATGTCAAAGAACGTCGCTTGGATATCGGCGTCTTCCTTAATCGGTTCAATGACTTTTTCCGTTTTCCCATCCGCCGTCTTGTGCTCGACCGCGCCGGGAAACGTGCCCGGATGAGTTTTGGAAAAACTTGCGAAGAAAGGTTCGGCCAAGTCCTCGGGCTTGGGCTCCGGAGTCTCGGGATGGGCTTTGATCCACTGGGCGACTTCCTCCGGGTGCGATTTTTGCCATTGGGCAACGTACTCGGTATTGAGTTTGTCTGCTTTGACCCAATTTTGCGGTATGCCGGAAGCGGAGTGCATGGTTGCCCATTGAGCGACAATGCCGGGTTTGCCGTCGAATTGGTCTTTCTGGAACCAGGCTTCGATGTCGGGCCCGACGAGTTGGCCTTTATTCGGCCCGCTGCGGTATTTCACGATGGGGCCAAGCTGCCGCGCCACCCGATCTCGCAACAAGTAATTACTGGCGCTCCAATTCGATGCTCCCGAGGCTGCCGCGTTATAGGAAGCGGATGAAGGCCGGGGTTGAAAATATTCGTCGGCGGTAAAGGGCTGGGCAATAAGCATGGAGCCTATCGGTTTGCCGCCGGCGTCGGTTACCAGGCTTCCCTGGGCCTTTTCGTGGAACACCGTTTGTCCGATGCCCCAGAGTACAAGCGGATAGACCACCGAGCAAATGAGTACGGTAAGAACCAGTAATAACAGGTTTGCACGCAGATGAGCGTTCATTACTTAACTCCATAATTCCCGTGTAATTTACACTACCAAATGTAACGCTACCATGATCATGTCGATCAGCTTTATGCCCACAAACGGCACGATGACTCCGCCCAGGCCCCATATAAGCAGATTCCGCCGCAAAAGCGCGTCGGCCCCTACGGGTCGATACTTTACTCCCTTTAGTGCGATGGGGATCAGCAGCAGAATAATGATCGCATTGAAAATCACCGCGGAAAGTATGGCCGAGGTGGGTGAGTGGAGGTTCATAATATCAACCGTCTTCAGCCATGGCAGCAAGGGTTTCTCTATTGAGCCGGCGAACATGGCCGGGATAATGGCAAAATATTTGGCCACGTCGTTGGCGATGGAAAAGGTCGTTAGTGCCCCCCGGGTCATGAGCAATTGCTTGCCGATCTCGACGGTCTCAATGAGTTTGGTCGGATCACTGTCCAAATCGACCATGTTGCCCGCTTCTTTTGCCGCCTGGGTGCCGGAATTCATGGCTACGCCGACGTCGGCTTGTGCCAGGGCAGGGGCGTCGTTTGTGCCGTCGCCCATCATTGCCACCAGTTTTCCTTCGGCCTGTTCTTTGCGGATGTAGGCCAGTTTAGCCTCGGGCGTGGCCTCGGCCAGGAAATCATCCACTCCAGCCGTGGCCGCGATTGCCGCCGCCGTCAGCGGATTGTCGCCCGTAATCATCACGGTCCGCAGTCCCATTTGGCGCAGGCGCTGGAAGCGATCTTTCATACCGGGTTTAAGCACGTCTTCCAAAACGACCAGCCCGGCGATACGGTTTCCCTCGGCCACAAGCAGCGGCGTTGCGCCCTTGGATGCGATCGAATTGACTTGCTCATCTAGATTGGCGGGAATGCTTCCACGCTCATGCTCGACATATCGCACCACAGCATCCGGGGCGCCCTTACGGATTCGCCGCCCGTCGGCCAGATCAACGCCGCTCATTCTCGACTGGGCCGAAAAGGGGATAAATCTTGCATTGGTCGGGACGAGCAAACCGTCGCTCTTGCCATGACCAGCCGCTCCCAAAGAGTCATCGAGCTTGTGATACAAAGAGACAATGCTTTTGCCTTCCGGAGTTTCATCCGCGCTAGAGGCCAATGCCGTGACATAGGCAAGATGCATAGGCAGGCAATCGCCGATGGGAATGAACCGGGTGGCATGGCGATTTCCCATGGTAATCGTGCCGGTCTTGTCCAGAAGCAGAGTATCCACGTCCCCGGCGACTTCCACTGCCTTGCCGCTTTTGGCGAGGATGTTGGCTCGCAGGGCCCGGTCCATGCCCGCGATGCCGATCGCCGCCAAAAGCGCGCCTATGGTCGTGGGGATCAAACAGACCAAAAGCGCCACAAGCGTTGGCACGTCCGTACCCAGACTCTTTATGGCATGGCCGCTCATTGAGGACATATATTGCTCGGCGTTGAGGGCCATCGGCCAAAGGGTCGCCGTAACCATCAGGAAAATCAATGTGAAGGCGGCCAGGACCAACGTCAAGGCGATCTCGTTTGGCGTGCGCTGTCGAATCGCACCTTCGACCAGGGCAATCATGCGGTCCAGGAAAGTGTGGCCGGGCGCGGCGGTGATCTGAACGATAATCTTGTCGGAAAGAACCCGCGTCCCGCCCGTCACGCCCGAGCGGTCGCCGCCCGCCTCGCGAATGACCGGGGCCGATTCGCCCGTAATGGCCGATTCGTCGATGGAAGCCACGCCTTCGACGATTTCGCCGTCGCTGGGTATAACCTGTCCGGCTTCGACCAGGACAAAGTCGCCGCCATGCAAGTCGGAAGAAGTTGTTTCTTCAATTTCCCAGTTCGCTTCAATGTCGCCCTTTCCATTCTTGTAGTAATTTTCCAAACGTCGCGCGGGCGTTTCCCGCCGGGTTTTTCGCAGAGTGTCGGCTTGTGCTTTGCCGCGTGCTTCGGCCAGAGCGGAGGCGAAATTGGCGAAAAGCAGGGTCAACAACAGCCAAAAATCCAGTGCCAAAAGATAACCGATGCTCGCTGTGCTTTCGTAGCCCATGAGCTTGGCGATCGTATAGATAATAGTCAATACCGTCCCGACTTCGACTACGAACATCACTGGATTCTTCCACTGGATGTCGGGCCGGAGCATCACGAACGATTGCTTAAAGGCCTCTTTGAGCAACTGGGGTTCGAACAGTCCGTATTTCCGGCTGGCACGGCGGGCAGTTTTAAGTTCATCTGCCGGGGGAGCGGATTTAGGAGGTTTAATTGCGGACGTGTTTGACATGGCAAATATAAATCCTTTTTCAGTTGAGGTTTTTAACGTAAAAATCTGTTGCCGATGGATTACCCGCCAAACGGAATAGGGCCTAAGTGTTCTGCAACAGGTCCGAGCGCCGCCACCGGCAGGAAAAGCAGTGCGCCGATCAGGATAATGGTCCCCAGCAAAACAAAGCCGAATGTTATGGTGTCAGTCCGCATGGTGCCGACTGTAAAAGGCGTAGGCTTCTTTGCCCCCAGGCTGGCCGCGAAGGCTAACGGAGCGACCACAGGTATAAACCTGCTGATTAGCATCACCAGGCCCGTGGCAATGTCCCAGTAGGGACTCTCGGGCGCCGGATTGGGATTATCGTTGGCACCGTAAGTGTCGCCGAGCCCTTCAAAACCAGAACCGTTATTTGCCGAGGACGAGCTAAATTCATATAGTACTTCCGAGAATCCATGGGCGCCCGGATTGTTCATCGCCTTAGTGCCCCAATCCGTAGCCACAAATAGCCCGGTTGGCATCAAGATCATTATCGGATGGACCAGCAGGGCGATCATGGCTAGTTTCATTTCCCGGGCTTCGACTTTTTTGCCCAGGTATTCCGGCGTGCGGCCTACCATCAATCCTGCGATGAAAACGCCCACGATCAGGTACAGGAGCAGGTTTATCATCCCCACGCCCTTGCCGCCGAAAACGCAGTTTAGCCACATGCCGGTCAGTGGAGTAAGTCCGGCGAGCGGGTTCAGGCTGTCGTGCATGCAATTTACCGAGCCGCAGCAGATCGCCGTGGTTCCGGCGGCAAAAGTCGCTCCGGCCGAGGTGCCGAAGCGAAGTTCCTTGCCTTCCAAGTTCCCCAGGCTTTGGTCCACGGGCAGCCCGGCTAGTCCGGGGTTGGGTTGTAGCGTGTCCCAATAGATGCCCCAACCAATCATGGCGACGAACATCAACATCATAACCCCAAAGATAATCCATGCATGGCGCATCTGACGCAACATGCGTCCGAACATCAATACCAGAGCAAAGGGAAAAATGCAGTAGTTCATCATACTGAGGAAGTTGCTCCATGCACTGGGATTCTCGAAAGGATGTGCCGAATTAGCGCCGAAAAATCCGCCGCCGTTGGTTCCCAAGTGCTTAATGGGAATGAGGGCGGCAACCGGACCACGGGCAATTTGCTGCTGGAGTTGTGGTTGGCCGTTTTCGTCTTGGCCCATTGCACCGGGCTCGACGGTTGTAACCTGTGCAGCGCCATCCAATGTCATCGGCATGCCATCCGCCAGAAGGAGTACGCCCATGATGAGGCTTGCTGGAATGAACGTGTAGACCACGACACGCCACATGTCCAGGTAGTAATTTCCCATGTGCGGGTCGCTACGTAGCGCGCGGATAATCGCTAAAAGGCAACAAAAGCCCACACTTGCCGATAAAAACATGTTCCAGCAAATCATGAACAACTGGCTAAAATAGGAGAGATGCTGTTCACCGGCGTAATGTTGCAAGTTTGTATTAGTCAAAAAAGAACATACTGTGTTAAAGATCGTAGTGGGGGCCAGCATTCCTTTGCCGTCGGGATTCAGCGGCATGGCCGGCTGCAAAGACAAAACGGCGAACCCGAAGACGAACATCAGCGTGTTGAACAAGAGCATAGAGACAGCGTACTGTTTCCAGTTTTGCGGTCCGGTGTTAAAAAAATGTTCGATCCAACGCAGAAATCGCGGTGCGCGATAGCGGCCCTCCATGATCCAGGCGAGATAGCGACTGAAGGGAATGGCCAGCGCCGTTGTAGTTGTCAGGATCAGGACAGGGAGAATCCAAACTTGAAATTGGAACATGGTATAATCCTTTCGCGTCTTGAGGCGGCCTAAAACCATTCGGGCCGAACTAACGCGGCAAACAGGTAAATCAGAAGCAAAACCGCAACAACTGCAGTCAGCAAGGTGAGAATTCCCATTTCAGACCCTTTCAAACTTTGTCACAGGCGGGTATGCAGGCGAACATCAAGGCGAATACAGCCAATCCCAAGATGAACATTGCCGGAAGCCAAATTGTCAGGTCCATACGAATCACTCCTTTAAAACATTTATATTAGTCAAATAACAATCACTGCGAATGTGAATTATTGACCATGCCATTTTTTTGTTGGTGGTAATCTCATGGCGTGAAATGGTTTCGCAGGCGCGGAACCACGAAGGGTGGAAATATATTGGTCTATCAAGCGGCCCGGCTGCGGGGATACATATTTTATGTAGCGGCTATTTGCTCCGTTATGAAACGGTTGATCGTTCGGGCTGATATATTTGTCCGATTTTCGCTTTCCCCCTTCAAGCAGCTTATCTTTTTTCTCGTTTAGATAATCTTCAAGCTTGTCGCAGAGCCAGACGAAGCCCGCCAAGATACCTATAATCGCAAGTCCCAACGGGATGAGCACCGCAATAAATGCCAACACCGACCACGCCGGCACAAGGTCGCTTAGGAGTGCCGAAATGCAGGTCATTATTCCGGCGAATCCAAGGACAAAACTGCCGATGATCACTTTTTTCCACGAATTTCCGTACATGATGTGCCCTCCATTGTCAGGTAATCTTAGATGGCGTCTGCCAACTTGCTTCTGCCGCGTTGATTTCTTATTTGGGGCATGTTTGCGGTATCTTATCTGCATGTATGTAATTGCATCCCGCATGCCAGAACTAATCAAAAGACGCAAGCGCCATGCGTATAATGAGTTACAACAATTGGTCCCCAAGGTATATTTTCAATGGCATTGCATAATGCACGATGGGTCGTGCAAAATACAAGTTATTCGGTTGCCAAATTGGCTTGGAACCACCTGCTATGAACATTCTGGTGATTGACGACGATGCGAGCCTCAGACGCACTTTGCGTGTTTCGCTGGAGGTGCTCGGGCATGAGGCGGTCGAGGTCCCCGACTCCGCGGGGGCACTCGAGTTGCTTGCACGCCGGCCTTTTGAAATTGCCCTTCTCGATTTGCATCTGGCTCAGGAACAGGGGCTGGACCTGCTGCCGCGACTACTCAGCTTGGCGCCCGGTCTGAATGTTGTGATAGTGACGGCCTATGCCACGATCGAAACGGCGGTCGAGGCCATGCGGCGCGGGGCGTTCGACTATCTGCCCAAGCCATTTACCCCGGATCAGCTTCGAGTGGTGCTCGACCGGATTGCCCGCATGAGGCGGCTGCAATTCCAAGTAGAGGATCTGGAAGAGCAAGTTCGCTCGGTGGCGCCGGAGGTCGATTTGCAGACAAACGAGCCGGCCATGCGCCAGGCCTTGGAGATAGCCTTCAAAACGGCGCCGAGCGAAGCAACCATATTGCTGCGCGGCGAAAGCGGCACCGGCAAAGGCGTGGTCGCCCGGGCGATTCATGCACGCAGTTCACGCGCCGCAGGACCGTTCGTCACCATTTCCTGCCCCAGCCTATCAGCGGAACTATTGGAAAGCGAACTATTCGGGCACGTGCAAGGCGCATTTACCGGGGCCGTGCGCGATACGATTGGGAAAGTGGCCGTAGCCGAGGGCGGCACCTTGTTTCTCGACGAGATCGGCGATTTGCCTTTGACATTGCAACCAAAGCTATTGCGTTTGCTTCAGGAGAAGTGCTACGAGCGGGTCGGCGAAACCCGCACCAGGGCCGGTAATGTGCGGGTAATTGCCGCCACCAACCACAACTTGGAAGCCGAGATTACTGCCGGACGGTTTCGCGAAGACCTTTTCTACCGCCTGAACGTGATCGAGGTGACTCTGCCGCCTTTGCGCCAACGGGCGGCCGACATTCTGCCTTTGGCCGAGCACTTGCTGAGATTTTTTGCCCGGCAGAACGGCAAAACCGTCACGGGCTTCACCGAGGCGGCACGCAAGGTGATTGGAAATTACCCCTGGCCCGGCAACATCCGCGAGCTGCGCAACGCCATCGAGCGCGGCGTCATTCTGGCTACCGGGCCTAATGTCGAACCAGGCGACCTGCCCTCGCAAATAGGCGATGGCAGCCATAGGACTGGACAAGCGACGGAAACAATGACCCTGGAACAGATCGAAGCCGACCACATCCGCCGCATCCTTGAGTCCACCGGCACGATCGAGGAAGCGGCCGCCAAATTGGGCATCGATCCCAGCACACTGTATCGGAAACGAAAGAAATACGGTATTTAGGTACGCTTATGACTCTTCGACATCGAATCATCGTTGCCATGATTCCCCTTTTTGCCCTGCTTCTGGCACTTGGCGGAACGGCCACCTTTCTGATTTATCATCTTGGGGATCGGATCGATCGAATTCTGCGGGAGAACTACGACAGCGTGCGATATATGCGCGATCTTAACGAGGCATTGGAACGCATCGATTCATCGTTCCAATTTACCTTGGCCGGACGTGAAAAAGATTCCTTCAAACAATATGAAGATAACTGGAAATCGTTCGATGACTGCGTAACGAATGAGCAACACAACATTACTGTTCCGGGAGAAGCGGAACTGGCCGAAAACCTGACCGCCCTGAGCCGCCGTTATCGCCGGCAAGGCGATAAGTTTTTCGCCGGTCCCAGCCAGGATCGCGATCAGCTCTACTTTGGCCGGCCGAATCAGTCGGGCCTGTACGACACCTTTCGCGAAATCAAAGCCGTATCCGGCGATATTCTCAAGATCAATCAGGACAACATGGAGCAAGCCAACCGGAATGCACGGCGCGTGGCGCGATCCGCACTGCTTTGGTATGGCGCGGGCCTGGGATTCGGCATAGTGTTGGCCGTGCTGCTAATAGCCAGCACCATTCGCACCATCCTCCAACCGATCCGGGCCGTGACCGAATCGGCCGCGGCCATCGGCGCCGGCAACCTCGATCAACTAGTGCCGATCAATTCGGAGGATGAATTGGGGCAACTTGCCCAGGCTTTTAACAACATGGCCCGAGATCTGCGAAATTTTCAGAAATCGCACAAAGCTCAATTGATTCGGGCGCAGCGGACCAGCCAGGCCACGATCGATTCCTTCCCCGATCCGGTGTTGGTGGTCGATCAGCAACAGCACGTGGAATTGGCCAATCCGGTGGCGCGGCGCCTACTTGTGGGCATGTTGCCGGAGAAAGGTGAAAAATCGCCCGCTGTTTGGCAGCCGCCCGAATCCCTGCGCCAACCCCTGGCCGACGTGCTGAACAACCAGCGGGAGTACATCCCCGAGGGTTTCGATAAAGCGATCGTGGTGCAGATAGGCGAAAAAACTCACACGTTTCTGCCTCGCATTCTGCCCATTCGCGATTCCGACGGGGCAACGCTCGGCGCGGCGGTCCTTTTGGAGGACGTCACCCGGTTTCGCTTGTTGGACGATATGAAAACCAATCTTGTGGCCACGGTGAGTCATGAACTGAAAACGCCGCTTACGAGCATCCGCCTCGTGCTTCACCTTCTTTTGGAGGAGAACCTGGGAGCGCTTACGCCCAAGCAACTCGAACTATTGGTCGACGCCCGCGATAATGCCGAGCGGCTTTTAGTGATGATCAATAACCTGCTCGACCTGGCCCGGCTGGAACAGGGAAAAATTCAGCTCAATTTGCTGTCCGAGCGCCCGGCATCGCTGCTGCGGACGGCCGCCGATTCGTTTCAGCCCCGCGCCGCCGATCAAGGCGTCCAACTCGTGCTCGAGGTTTCTGATAATTTGCCGCCGGTGGCAGTGGATGCCGATCAATTCCAACATGCCGCCGAACCGGCCGGGGATAAAGTCGTGTTTTCAGTGGCCGATACCGGTTGTGGAATCCCCTCCCAATTTATGCCTTATGTATTCGAGCGATATTTTCGCGTGCCCGGCGACACCGCCCATGGCGGCAGCGGCCTTGGATTGGCGATTGTCCGCGAAATTATCACGGCCCACGGCGGCTCGGTTCAATGCGAAAGCATTCCCGGAGAAAAAACAGTTTTTAGAATGTCCCTGCCCGTGTGGACAAATGAACGATAACCAATAACCTCCAACGAAATAAAAAACCGTGTCAGGCGACGAATTACAATCCAAACCTGAACTATTCTTAGATCTGATCCGGCGTCAACAGCGCGGACGGCTGAAAATATACCTGGGTTTCGCCGCCGGAGTGGGCAAGACCTTCGACATGCTCCAGGAGGGAAACCGCCTGCGCCGACAGGGCGTGGACGTGGCGATAGGCTTTGTCGAGACGCACGGCCGGGCCGAAACCGCCGCCCAGATCGGCGATCTGGAACAAGTCCCCCGCCGGCGGATCGAATACCGCGGCATAGTGCTTGAGGAAATGGACGTCGATGCCGTCATCGCCCGCCGGCCCACCATCGCCCTGGTGGACGAGCTGGCTCACACAAACGCCCCGGGAAGCCGCAATCCGAAACGCTACCAGGACGTGGAGGAAATCCTCCGCTCAGGCGCCAATGTAATCACCACGCTTAACATCCAACACCTGGAAAGCCTGCACGATATTGTGCAGCGGGCCACGGGAGTCCGGGTCAAGG
>JBEKZY010000230.1:0-8053 GCA_049509395.1 Thermoguttaceae bacterium
CGGCATGTTTTTCACAACCTCTTTTCTAGGGAGTGCAATGATGAACAAGGTCTCAGACCAAACCATTATCCAGAAGGCCGCACAGCAGTTGTCCAACCGGGGTATGCATTCGCCTTGCCAGATTGCCGTGATTGCCCATAGCGGAGACGTCACGCTATCGGGGACAATCCAGTTCGAGCACCAAAGACTCACCGCCATGCACGCGGTCCGCAGCATTGATGGAGTCCGCCGTGTCGTGGACCATTTGCAGGTCCAGCCCAAAAACACTCAATGGAAAAATTAGAATAATCCTTCGCCAAGACCACGATCAGTGATAAGGAAAGCATCGAACACTACCGCAGGCCGCGGCCTAAGCTTTTTTTATATGCTCACACTGGCGTTAATCCCTGCGCTGAATTTCAGTAAGCATTATATGTTGAACGGATGTTATGGTGTTTTGTTTGCCTCGTAATACACTGGCTTATCGGCCAGTTTCGCGCGGATCATCCATTCGACTTTCTTTTCTGATGGGGTCGTCTCGAAATGCTTTGGCGAGACATCGCTCACGCTGGAGCGGCTATTCTCGGCGTTTTCATTGTAACCTACGTATATGCCCTTGAATTGCTCCGAATGCGCATGAAGCGCGACGTAAAATTTTCCCGTAACTTTTGTAGGGAGCGTGGGCACTTCGATCCAGGCTTTTTGCTGAGTCAGCAGGCTGTAAGGGAACGAGGTGCGGGAGATTACATTCATATCACCGTCGAGGATGTAAATATCTCCGTTAACGGCGTCAAAATCGTGCTGCCCGCCGTATTGCGAGCCATAAAAAGTGATCCCATAAACGTACTGCTGGGCCGCTGGTGCTTCGAAGGCCACTGTTTGAGCGGCCGATCCTCCCAAGCTTTGGAATTTATCCATTTTCCCGTTGTCGTGTTTCAGCACAATCGATTTTGCACCCTTAAGAAGCTTCGCATCACGGTCGGCAACGGTAGACTCCCGCTCTTTCTCTTGCTCATTCTTGCCAAGCAGTTGCATCGGCTTTCCGATGGCAATGGGAGTTAGATGCGCGCGGATCATCCAATCGGCCTTCTTCGGCATATCATTTATATGATCGCCCGGTACGGCCTCTTTGGAATGACTTTCATCGACGTTTTCGTCCATCCCCACGTACACGCCCTTGGACTGCGTGGCATTGAATACAAAGCATACATAGAATTCCTCCGGAACCTTGACCGGAGTTATTTTAATGCTGGTCCATTTTTCGTTGCCCTTTATAAACGTACTATAGGGCTTGGCAATCTTATGCACTTTTTCCATCTTTGGATCGGTTATGTAAATATAGAAGTTTTCATTCGGCGCCTTATCAGATCCATAGCGCGCGCCAAAAAGCTGCACCTGATCAAGATACCAATCCCCTTCCGACGGGCATTTAAAAAGCACTGCGTGCCCTCCGCCTGTGGTGCTGAGTTTCGATTCCATGCTGTCGTCGTCGTACTTCAGCAGCACCGGGGCGCGTGGCTTCGCCTGCGAGGCTGTGTCTCCGGCAAAAGCGTCCGAACCGGCGACATTAATCATTGCAACTAACAGGATCGGACTCCATTTTCTGAACATGTTTCACCTCCAGTAAAAAAGGCGACCTTTTCATCAGTGCAACCGTCACGGTTGCCGGGAAAAATCCGGGAGCAACTTCCCAGGCTAAACTTTTAATGCTATGTCCATTATTTGACATTCATTATATAGTGTTAGGAAAATCGAATCGATTCGCTACCCTTCGAATTGCCGGATTAGAATCGCGCTGGCCTGCCCCTGGGGAGTAACGCTGAGGTTGATAAACATCTTACCCGGTTCAGCCGCGCCATTGGTTACGGCGGCCACCGGACAATCCGGGTCGGGCGTTTCGTAGTTCAGAATGGGAAACAGCCGGCCGTGGCGCATAGCCATGAGGCTGGCGATTATCTCGACCATCCCGCTTCCGGCCCCTAGGTTTCCAAAGTAACTTTTTGCCGCGGTCACGGGCACCGGCTTTGAACGCGAACCGAAAACGTTATTGATCGCCCGGGCTTCCTCGATGTCGCCACTCCGCGTGCTCAGCCCGTGGGCGTGGATATGCCCTACCTCGCCCGGCTTGACGTTGGCTGCCTTAAGCACATTGCCCAAAACATTACTCATCGCCGCCTCGCGCTGGGCAATAAGATTGCGCTGGACCACCGAACTGGATGATGCAGCCAGCACTTCTCCTAAAATCACCGCTCCCCTCGCTTGGGCCGTGGAAAGATCCTCGATGATGATCGCTCCGGCGCCTTCGCCTAAAACCATTCCTGTTCGGTTGCGATCGAAAGGCCGACTGGCCTGGGCAGGTTCGGCCTCCGGCGATGCCAATTCTTCCAGTTGCACCGAATGCATGGCCTTCATGGGATGCAAACGCGTGCCAGTGGAACCGCAAAGCATGCTCTCGGCGCTGCCGCGGAGTATTATTTGGAACGCCTCGCCAACCGCCACGTTCGCCGAGGCCTCGCGCAAGGTCAGCGAATTATTCGGTCCGCGGAGATCGTTGTAGATGGCAACGTGGCTGGCCGGCATATTGGGTAAATATTTTAAAAGCCATAAGGGAGACATTTTGGGTAAACCCTCGCTCCCCCAGCGAGAGAATTGGAAACGGCCCTCCGCATCCAAACACTGCTTTATGCCTTCGATGAATTCCTCAGGCAACGAAAGCATATAGTCCGAACCAAAACTAATGCCAGATCGTTCCGGGTCTAGTTTGCCGGGCGTCAATCCGGCATCGTTCAGGGCGCGTTGTGCGGCTGCTACCCCCATCTGGCACTCCCGGCACATCATTTTTGAACCCTTGCGGATGGCTTTTTTTTGTTCTTTATCGAGCAGGCCAAAGTCCTCGATCTCGCCTTGGAATTGGCTGGCCTCGGCGGCAAACTTTATCGGTAGCGTTCCCGACGGTATAGACGTAAACGGCCCTACACTGCTTTGGCCGGAACTAAGACCTTGCCAAAGCGTTTCTTTGCTGTTGCCAAATGGGCAAATCATTCCCATCCCTGTTATAACCACCCTGCGGGGAGCCGAATTCATGTCGATCTACCAATTCCTGTATGAATATCGCTGGTCCTACCGATTCTGAGAATCGCCTAGTTTAACGCACATCCCCCTCGGCGTCGAGACTGTCTTAACCGGTGATGACCATGAAATAGGCCTGGTATAAAAATGGTCGATACCCTCACCCTCACCCTCTCCGGGCACCACCCAGTGGTCGGGAGAGGTGATTATTAACAGCCAATTTCAAAAGCTAAACAATTCCGGCCCGATGTGGTTGACATTACCCCCTTTTACATCTAGGATTTTTGGTTTGTAGATTCGCTTACACAGTCCAGGAGCTAATTGATTCGATGGCAGTTCCAAAACGCAGACACAGCAACGCGCGAACCGGCACTCGCCGAGCACACGATGCTAAAAAGCCTAAACAACTTTCAACTTGCCCGCAGTGCAGCACCGCGGTGCCCACACACATGGTCTGTCCGAATTGCGGTCACTACATGGGCCGGAAAATCGTGGAGACATCGTGAGCAAGATCGCGTTTTTGTTCCCCGGACAGGGGGCCCAGATGGTCGGCATGGGCCGGCGCTTGGCCGAATCGCTCCCAGCCGTGCGACGGCTTTATGACCGCGCAGGCGAGGTCCTGGGCTATGATATAGCGAAACTTTGCTTCGAAGGACCGGCCGAACAGCTCGATTCCACCGTCTTTAGCCAACCCGCCTTATTTGTGACCAGCCTTGCCGCCTTGGAATCCTTGCGGGCCGATTCACCGGACGTGGTGCTATCCTGCGAAGCATCGGCCGGGCTGAGCTTGGGTGAATATACCGCCATGGTCTTTGCCGGCGTGATGGATTTCGATGACGGCCTGATGCTGGTGCAAAACCGCGGCGCGGCAATGCAAGAGGCCGCCGATGCCACGCCCAGCGGCATGGTAAGCATACTCGGGCTGGAACTGGTCGAAGTCCAAAAACTTTGCGAAAAAGCACGCGACGGCAAAATATTGGAAATTGCCAATTTGCTTTGTCCGGGCAACATCGTCATTTCGGGAACTAACGACGCTTGCGAACGAGCGGCCGAGATGGCACAACCCTTCGGGGCCATGAAGGCCGTGCCCCTGGCCGTGGCCGGGGCTTTCCATACCAAAATAATGCAGCCCGCCGTCCAGCGCTTGGAGCAGGCCCTATCGGTCGTGCCCATGCACAAACCGCGGATCCCTGTTATTTCCAACTACGACGCCAGGCCGCACCATGACCCCGAGGAAATCCGCCGCTTGTTGATGCAACAAGTGCTTAATCCGGTCCGCTGGGAAGATTCCATGCGATATTTGATTGGGCAAGGTTTTTCCCAGTTCTACGAAGTGGGACCGGGCCGAGTGCTTCGCGGCCTGTTGCGACGCATCGATCGCAGTGTTTCCTGCCAATGCGTCGAAGTGTGAGAGACGTGGACAGTCGTCAGTGGACAATGGGCAATGTGTTTAACCGCGAGCGGGCACCAACCGAAGGTTGGTCGGGGATCGAGATGGCGAGAGATATAAGGAGTAACTTATGACCGATCAGCCCAAAAGCCGCATTTCCACGGATTTGGCCGGCCAGGCCGCCATTGTCACCGGTGCGGCAAGAGGTCTTGGCCGGGCGATTGCCGTAACATTGGCCCGGGCGGGCGCAAAAGTGGCCTGTATCGATATAAATACCGAGTCCTTGGCCGAGACGGTTGACGCAATTCGCGCTGCCGGCGGAACGGCCGAGCCTATGGCTTGCGACGTGACCAACAGCGATCGCGTCGGCGCAGTGGTCGACGAGGTCGTTAAGCTCTGGGGAGGCCTGCACATACTTGTCAACAACGCCGGCATTACCCGCGATAATATGATATTGCGCATGAAAGATGACCAGTGGGACGCGGTAATCAATATCAACCTAAAAGGCACGTTTCTTTTCACCAGGGCCGCCGCTAAACCAATGATGAAAGGCCGGCGCGGGCGGATTATCAATATTGCCAGCGTCTCCGGCCTGATGGGCAATCCGGGACAGGCAAACTATTCCGCTTCCAAGGCCGGCATAATCGGGCTGACGCGGACCGTCGCGCGGGAATTGGCCGGACGAAATATCACCATCAATGCCGTGGCCCCAGGTTTTATCGCCACCGATATGACCGCCGCCCTGGGCGAGGAAATTCTACAGGAGGTTCGCAAGCAAATCCCCTTGGGACGCCTTGGCGAACCTCAGGATGTGGCCGATGCAGTCTTATTCCTGGCCAGCGATGCCGCCTCCTTTATCACCGGCCACATATTGACCGTGGATGGCGGATTAACTGTGTAATTTACGTAGTTTGGATAGTTTCGCATGATTATGAGCAAAAAACATGGCCGGGAGATATAGACACGGAAGGAAAAAACCGTTATATCTTGCGGAGTTGAAATCAGTGCGGGGCGAAATACACAATTTGTAACCCTTTGCAAAGGGTTTTGGCATATTTTGGGTGTGGGGAGTCATTGGAAAGCTCCCCCAAACAGATGTGGTTAAAGGAGGACCTGTAAGGTGGCCTCAGTCGCTGAACGTGTTATTGATATCGTTGCCGAGCAACTTGGCGCTAATAAAGAAACCATTACCCGAGACACCTCATTCGTCAACGACCTGGGTGCCGATTCACTCGACACCGTCGAATTGGTGATGGAACTTGAAGAAGAGTTTGACATCAACATCCCCGACGATGTGGCGGAAAAAATCCAGACGGTCGGACAGGCCATCGACCACATCGAAAAGGCCGTCACCACCAACGAAACCTCTGCTTCTTGACGAGCTTCCATGAAACGGCGCGTTGTCGTAACGGGTCTCGGCGCGGTAACCGCTTTGGGTTGCCGCGTGGAAGAGCTTTGGACTCGTATTTGTAACGGCGAAAGCGGCGTCGGACCAATCACCCGGTTCGATGCCTCGCAGTTTCGTTCGCGCATCGGCGGCGAAATCATCAATTTCTCCACCGATGGTTATATCGAACCCAAGGAAGTCAAAAAATTCGACCGCTTCGTGCAATATGCGCACGTCAGCGGCATGGATGCCGTTCGCGATTCGGGTCTGGATTTCTCCAAGGAAGACACCTGGCGCTGCGGTGTGATTCTGGGATCTGGGATCGGCGGGCTGGAAACCATCGAAGTCCAGCACCAACGACTCTTGGATAAAGGACCCGATAAAGTCTCCGCCTTTACCATCCCCAAACTTATTGGCAACGCCGCCAGCGCGCAACTCTCCATCCAATTCGGCTTGCACGGTCCGAACCAGGTCATTGTCACCGCCTGCGCCAGTGCGACCAACGCCATGGGCGATGCCTTCAAGCTCATCCGCGACGGCGAAATCGACGTCGCTATTTCCGGGGGTAGCGAGGCCGCACTTACGCCCATCGGTCTTAGCGCCTTCGCCGCCATGCGAGCGCTTTCCGAACGCAACGACGATCCTAAAAAAGCCAGCCGCCCATTCGATCGCGACCGCGACGGCTTTATTTTAAGCGAAGGCGCCGGCCTGCTGGTCTTGGAAGAACTCGAACATGCAAAAGCCCGCGGCGCGCGTATCTACGCCGAAATGTACGGCTACGGCGTAAGTTGCGACGGCGGCCATATTACCGCTCCCGATAAAGACGGCGTCGCCGCCGCCTATGCAATGACCCAGGCGATAAAAGATGCGGGCGTCGACCCGGGCGATATCGGTTACATCAACGCCCACGGCACTAGCACCAGCTTGGGCGACGCGGCCGAAACCACGGCCGTCAAAACCGTATTTAAAGAACATGCCAAGTCCCTGAGCATCTCCAGCACCAAGAGCCAACTCGGTCATCTCCTGGGCGCCAGCGGCGGCGTGGAACTGATCTTTTGCACCCTTGCCCTGCGCGATGGACTGATTCCACCCACAATAAATCTGGAAAATCCCGACCCGCTCTGCGACCTGGATTACACGCCCAATACCGCCCGTAAGCGCGATATCTCCATCGCCATGTCCAACAGCTTCGGCTTCGGCGGCCACAACGGCTCCCTCGTCGTCGGCAAACTCCGCAACGGGTAAAAGTTTGTAGCAGGCACACTCCGTGTGCCGTCTCCTGCCCGTAGAGTCTGCGAACTATAATGATTCGCCGCGGAAACCCTCGTCTTTTACTATCTCTTGCATATCCGGCAGGGTGGTCTATAATTGCATGATAGAGGTAGAATATGTCCACGATCATCATTCCCGATGAAGTTCTGAAAGAAGCAGGGCTCAATCCTCAGGAAGCTTTGGTTGAATTCGCCTGCCGTCTCTTTGAAGCCGGGCGACTTTCTTTGCATTCCGCCGGAAAGTTGGCTGGGCTTGACCGCGTCCACATGGAAGAAGCCCTCTCGCAACGAAAGATCCCCATCTATCGACCTACAATTGAAGATATTAACCAAGATCTCGCAGCCATGAAGCAAATGGGGATCTGATTGTGATTGTTGTCGTCAGCGATACATCGCCCATTCGCGCTCTGGATTTTTAAACAAACTCGATATTCTTGAACGGCTTTTTGGCAATGTCATTCTTCCGCCTGCGGTTGCATGGGAACTACTGCGGCCTCCTGAGCGATTTCGTCCTATTGATCCAGGACAGTATCATTATCTTAAGGTTCTGCCGCCGCAGAACATTTCTCAAGTTCGCAAGTTCCAAGAGACTCTTGATGTGGGAGAGGCTGAGGCTCTTGTTCTGGCTATCGAAAAACACGCTGATTTTGTATTAATGGATGAATCGTTGGGAAGAAACGTCGCACAAGAGTTGGGAATGACTCCGTTGGGCGTTGTAGGTATTTTATTACGAGCTAAAGAACGTCATTTTGTCGATTCTATCATTCCATTGATCGATAGTCTGCAATCGGACTTGGATTTCTTCATATCACCTTCACTCCGACAGGAAATTATCCTTCGAGCAGGCGAATGAAAAAATGTGCGGATAAGTCTTCTGGTAATATTATAATTCGATGTATGTCGTCGCCTCGAAATTCGTCCCCATCGACCACATCGCGGCCTTTAAACGCGTCACTC